>NZ_WOEJ01000002.1:0-487195 GCF_019400845.1 Pseudomonas sp. MAG002Y
TGAGAGTAGGTCATCGTCAAGCACCTATACCCAAAACCCCCAGGCCTAACCGCCCGGGGGTTTTGCTTTTGCAGCAGGAAAACTTCCAATATGCTGCTTATCACTGCCAGAATGATCGGCTGATGAATATATTTATCAGGTAATCTAGGCCGATGTCAGATCTTCTTAATCCACATATATCGCATGATCCTGATACGTTGATCGCTTGTCCTGAGTGTGATCTTTTAATGCAAAAGGTCACACTAGCAGTAGAAACTGAGCACAAGATATTGTGCTCAAGATGCGGCTATGAGCTTTATCACTTTAAAAGGCGAGTGGTTGATAAGGGGCTCGCTTTGGTCGTGACTGCTTTGCTTCTTTTTATACCTGCTAATTTCCTGCCCATCATGAAGCTTAAAATGTTCGGGCAACAGACATATGACACTGTCTGGAGTGCAGTCATAGCGCTCTATAAAGCAGACATGACTATCATTGCTTCACTTGTGCTCTCGTGTAGCCTATTTATTCCTCTCATTAAACTGATTTGTCAGTTGCTGGTCCTTATCAGCCTTAAGCGACCTTCAATCAGATCAACAGGTATCTTATTGCTAAGGTGCTATCAGCATCTTCGTGAGTGGGGAATGTGGGAGATCTACTTGTTAGGCATCCTGGTTGCGATGGTCAAAGTCGGCGATGTAGCCGAATTAAGTCTGGGTGTGGGTTTGTTTTGCTTTACGGCTCTACTGCTTATCCAAGTCTGGCTGGACTCGCTTATGTCACCCCAGCAGTTATGGCAGGAAATAGAGGTGGAGTCTGGTCATGCGGGCCGTTGATCAAGGCCTATGGGTATGCCGTGAATGTCATAAGTTAAACAAGCCTGCCAACTCTTGCAGTCGTTGCGGAGCGGCTCTTTATCCCCGTGTTCCCAAGAGCATATCGAGGAGTTGGGCGCTACTGGTTGCCGCCGCTATCTGTTATGTTCCGGCAAATCTTTTGCCCATCATGACGGTGAGCTATTTTGGCAAGGGCGAACCGTCAACCATCATCTCTGGCATCATTGACTTGATTAACAACGGAATGATTCCTATTGCTGCAGTCGTCTTTGTCGCTAGCATTATTGTTCCTACATTCAAACTTATTGGACTGGCCTGGCTGTTGATTTCCGTCCAGCGCAAAAGAGCAATGCGCGCTCGGCAACGCATGTTTCTGTTCCGTTTTATCGAGTTGATTGGACGCTGGTCCATGCTTGATATCTTCGTAATCGCAATTTTGGTAACCCTGGTTAATTTCGGCAGTTTTGCCAACGTGGATGCCAATCCCGGCGCGATCGCTTTCGCAGCTGTAGTAATTTTGACCATGCTTGCTGCAAAGACTTTTGATCCTCGATTGATCTGGGATCATGCCTGCTCAGAGGATAACGATGAGTGATTTGCCCCAGTCTGTAATACGTCCTGCCTCACGTTGGTCTGCCCTTTGGGTGTTACCACTGATTGCCTTGGCCATTGCTGCCTGGTTAGGGTGGAAGGCTTATAACGAGTCTGGAACGCAAGCCACGATCCGCTTTGATGATGGGGAAGGTATTAGTGTTGATCGAACAGAGGTGCTTTATAAAGGTATCTCTCTGGGTAAGGTAAGTCACATCAAGGTCGCAGAGGATAGCCGGGGAGTTATCGCTACGATCAATATCAACAAGGATGCCGAGAAATACCTGCGTTCTGAAACACGTTTCTGGCTGGTGAAACCCCGCGTGTCGTTAGCAGGTGTAACCGGCTTGGAAACCCTTGTCTCTGGGCAGTACATTGCAATTCAGCCTGGCGGCGGAGAGGCTGCACGGGATTTTGTGGCATTGCGCGATCCTCCACCATTAACCAGTAATTTGCCCGGCCTGCACCTTACGCTCAAAGCCGAACGATTAGGTTCTCTTATACAGGGTAGCCCTGTGTATTACAGGCAGCTGGAAGTTGGGCAGGTAGAAGGGTATCAGCTAGGCAGCGATCCTCGAGTTGTCGAGGTCAAGATTCATGTCCGTGAAGAATATGCGCACCTTGTCCGCAAACATACTCGCTTTTATAACGCCAGCGGTATCAGTGTTTCCGGTGGGCTTGACGGCTTCAAGGTGCATACTGAGTCGATCATAAGTCTTGCGGCGGGCGGGATTGCCTTCTTCACGCCTGGAAACCATGAAGACAGTCCACCTACCAACAGCTCTCCTTTCAAGCTGTATAGCGATTATGAGGCTGCCGAGGCGGGTTACAAGGTGGTTCTGCATGTGCGCGACGTTGCAGGGCTGAATCCGGGGCGCACGCCTGTCATGTTCAATGGTGTGCAAGTAGGTACCATGAAAGCCTTGAGCATGAATGAGGACTATACCGGTGCTACTGCCGAGTTGATGATGGATCCTCGCACCGAATCGCTCATGAATGTGGGCAGTGAGTTCTGGACGGTCAAGCCTTCGATTTCACTGGCAGGCGTAACGGGAATCGAGGCATTGGTAAAAGGAAATTACCTTGCCGTGCGGTTTGCCAAGCATGGACGTCCCGCTCGCGAGTTCACGATTCGTTCCAAAGCGCCTCCATTGAACACAGATGCACCTGGTCTGCACTTGGTTCTGTTCAGTGATCGTTTGAGTTCAGTTGATATTGGAAGTCCGATTCTCTATCGGCAAATGCAAGTGGGAAGCGTGCAAAGCTATCAGCTGTCTCGCGATCAACAGAGGGTTGTTATCGGTATACATATCGAGCCTGAATACGCGTCTCTTATCAACTCTTCGACTCGCTTTTGGAATGCCAGCGGCGTGACGCTTACCGGTAATCTGAATGGTGTTCAGGTCAAAAGCGAGTCGCTGCAAACGTTGATTGCTGGCGGGATTGCATTTTCTACGCCGGATCTAAAAGCCAAACGTGTAGGTGATGCACATCGTTTTTCGCTGTTCAAGGATCAGGATGAGGCGATACGTAAAGGCACACTGATTGAGCTGCGTATGGATAACGGCGAAGGCATGAAGCCTGGAACTCCGCTTAATTTTCGTGGTTTGAAGGTGGGGCAGGTAGAAGATGTCGAGCTGGCAGATGACCTGGCCAGTGTAAGGGTCAAGGTTCGCGTGACCGACGCGGAAGACCGTATTGCCAGCTTGGGTGCTCAATTCTGGGTGGTAAAGCCCGAACTGGGGCTCTTGAGAACGGAAAATCTTGGTACGTTGGTAACCGGACGCTATATCGAAGTTTCACCGGCTGCTCGTGCAGGTGTCGCCAAGACCCGTTTCGATGTTCTACCCGAGCCACCTAACACGTTGGATAAAGAGCCGGGGCTGCATCTGGTCCTCAGCGCTTCTCGACGTGGTTCGCTTAAGCCAGGCGTTGAGGTGAGCTATAAGGAAATACCGGTAGGCAAGGTTACGCGCCTGGAGTTGAGTAGCGAGGCCAACCGCGTGCTGGTACATATTCTGATCGAGCCACGTTATGCCCCATTAATACATGCCGGAACGCGGTTCTGGAATGCGAGTGGTGTTGCGGTGGATGCCAGCCTGTTCAGGGGCGTCAAGCTACGCAGCAACTCGTTTGAGGCTCTTCTGGAAGGCGGAATCGCCTTTGCCACGCCTGAACAGGATATGGGTAAGCAGGCCCTGCCAGGCCAGACGTTTGTTCTGTTTGATGAAGTAGAGCCTGAGTGGCAGGGCTGGTCGCCGAAGATCAAATTGGGTAACGCAAATTGAGAGGAACAGGCCTAAGCCTGCTCTTCTTCAAGCGTCTCCGTTATTGCAGGCGCGACCGATTCTTCCTTGCGATGAATGTATTTCCAGTCATCCTCATCGATATAAATACCATTCGGACTGCTGCCGCCCTCAAGGTCTATCGCCACATGGGCGGCTACCTGAGGCTTTACGCTGGCCAGGATAGGTACGAAGCCTAGCTGGCGGCTCGTCTCGATCAGGGCTATCTGATTGCGTTCGTCAATATCCGCGGCTTCGTCGAGATAGTAGGGCAGACGTATACGGCTGGCCTGTTCACGATCCATCAAGTGCAGGAGCAGGTACATGTTGGTCAGTGCCTTGATGGTCATGGTCGTGCCGTTTGAGGCTGCACCGTCAATATCGGTGTGAATAATCGGTTGGCCACCGACCTTGGTAATTTCAAAGGCCAGTTCGAACAGATCTTTCAGGCCCAGCTGGTTATGGTTGGCTGCAACCAGGCGAGCAAGATATTCCTTGGCCTCTTCGTTCTTGGCGTCCTGCTCGGCGCTTTGGGTAAGATCGAAAACAGAAAGCGTTTCGCCCTCTTCATATTGGCCTGCGCTGTGAATGATCTGATCGATGTGCTTGAGCGCGTCCTTGTTTGGTGCGAGAACAATGCGAAAGCTTTCCAGGTTCGAAACCTGGCGGCGGTTGATTTCTCGGTTGAAGAGTCCCAGCTGGTGCTCCAGGTTGTCGTAGTCGTTACGGATGTTGCGCAGCGTACGGGCAATATCGGTCACAGCGGCGCGACGAGCTTTGGCTAGCGTCAGTGCTTCGTCCTGGCGATGGGCGTAGGCATTGACGAGTAGGGTCAGTCGGCGCTCCGGGTCGTCTTCGTTGTCAAACTTGGCGACTCCTTTGAGGCGAACCTGGGCATAGAGGGCGTCGATTTGTGTATCGATACGCTGCAAGGCTTGCCAGGTGTCTTGATAGTCGTTAAGCAGGGGCAGCAGGTTATCCAGCGAGTCATCTACTGATTCCATGAAGGGAATTCCCTGGGGAAGATCGCTAGGAAGAAGCTGCCGGCGACGCAGGGAGTCGTCCAGGGTACGTTGCTTGGCTTCCAGATCGGCCAGTTGGCGTGCGATCAGCTGAAGCTTTACGGAAACCTGCTGAACACGTTCAGTAAATGCATCGCTTGAACGCTTGAGCTCGTCCTGGGAGGCTTCGAGTTGAGCCAGCTGCTCGAGTTTTTCAGCCTCCTGGGCAGCCAGCGTCTGATAGCGACGGAAGTCTTCCAAAGCTTTTTGAGCATCCAGTACTTCCTGATAGAGCTTATCGGACTGCGCCTTGCTCAAGACGCGATCAGCGGCAACGGCTTGCTGGGTCTTGAGCTGCTTGAGTTCGCGTTCCAGACGATCACGCTGGTCGCGTAGTGCAGCGCGGTCAGCCAACGCCTGCAAGGTTGGAGGCTCAATGGATGAAAGATCTATCGAGAGGCCTGGAGCCTCGAAGCGATCCCCGTTGAAGCCATCCAGTACAGTAGTAAGTGTCTTCATCCACTGGGTATCATCCAGACGGACGCCCTGTTCGCCCAAAGGCAGGCTGAACAATGCGCCATTAAACAGGCGCATCAGCCGATCAACATCCTGCTGCGAAAACTCCTCACGCAGACGCGCATAGCTGTTGTTATCCGCGTGATCCAACTGCTGAGCGATCGATTTAAGACGCCTTTCAAGGTCACGGACACGCTCGTCAAGATCGCCACTGCTGAACTGTCTTGACTGAGACAGGGCGCCAGCCAGCTCATCATGCGCGTCTTTGGCAGCCATGAGGTTCTGCTCGAGCTGAGCGGCAGATTCAGCCAGGGCAAAGCGGTTCTTCAGGGCAGCCATCTCTCCCAGCCAACGCTGGATCTCGCTGAGCTGGCGCTCCAGACGCATCATTTCCTGGGTGCTGTTACGCTGAGTGTTCTGCAGGCGGTCCTGTTCGCTGCGCAGGTGTTCGGCCTGGCTGACCAGCTCATCGCGGCGATCTTCGGAATAGGTTTGCCACGCACCGAGAAGTGCATCCAGCAGCGGCGAAAGGCGGTGCAGTTTACCGCGCAGCCGTTCGCGTTGCTGGACACCGTTGGCCAGCGCCTCTACCAGCGGGCCGGCTGCGACCAGAGCCTGATAGTCCTGTTCCATACGACGTACGTCACGGAAGGCTTCCTCAGTAGCGGCGATATAGTCGACGCTGCCGGAGCGCAGGCTGTGTTCGAAGGCATCGAGGAATAATTGCTTGAGCTTAGCCGCCGTGATTTCACGCATGTGGAGCAGGTTGATAAACAAGGCCCGGAAGGTCTTGAGGCTTTGTTCACTGGTGGAGCGCAGAGGGATCAGCGTCAGGTCCAGAGGAATGGAGGTATGGCCGCCAACCAGAAGACGCCTTAGCTCCTCGGGTTTGACCTCGTAAGCCTTGATGCCTTCTCGCTCCAGATTCTTGAACAGCTCGCGTTGCCTTAGGCAGGTGCCGTTTTTCTGGTAGTGAGCCAGATCCAGCTCGCCGGCGTAAGCAAAAAACTGGTGGCCAAAACCGCCTCCCGGTCCTCGGCCTACTACACCAATCACATGGGGGCCGTGGGGCAGAGAAAGCTCTACCAGGATGTAACTGGTGTCGGTAGCGAAGTAAAACTTGCGTGATTGCTCGAGGTTGTACTTGCCAAAGCTCATGTCAGACATGCGCGCCAGGATAGGAAACTGAAGCGCATTGATTGAGGCGCTTTTGCCCAGGTTGTTGGCGCCGTAGACTGACAGCGGATGTTCAAGCGGAAAAAGCCCCAGGCTGTAACCCGCTGTATTGAGCAGGGCAAAGCGGCGGATGCCGTAACGGGTCAGGCTCATGCGTCGGTCTCCTGGTAAGCGCGTTCTTCTGCGGCGGCTCGGGCCAGCTCGTCCTCCTCATCAAGTGTCGTCAAGGCGTCGATATCGTCATCAAGCAATTCGGGGGCGGGCAAGGGCAGCTCGCTGTGGAGCGTGGCGGCCAGATCCCGGTCCTGCTGAACTGCCAGGCAGACGTCCAAAAAGCGGTGCATGGGCGGCAGGAAGCGATAGATACCGTTGTCTTCCGAGGCAAAGCCAAGCTGGGTCAGGCGGCGCAGGATTTTTTCCTCCAGCTCATCTTGCGTTTGTACTTCAGCCTGCAGGAACAGGTCTCGGTACTTTTCCAGCAGGGCCGGCAGTTCGTCACGACCTAAGCTGCCGCCATCCAGAACACTGAGCGGATCACGACCCTGATCCGCCAGATGCTCGACCATGATGAACGTGAACAGCGCCAAGCGCTGGGCCGTCTTGTTTACTTGGGCGCCCATTTGTTCAGGCACGAAGTAATAAAAACCACGTGTATCGCAAACAAGCTCGAAGCCCAGCGCCTTAAAGAGGGTTCGATAGGCATCCTGAAGGTTGGACAGTTGTGCGTATAGCTCGGGCTCGCGGCGGCTGATATGAAAGCCCTTGAGCAGCTCGCGGAAAATCGGCGCAAGCAAGGAGAGTTCAGTTAAATCAATGTGCATGGGTGGTGCTCGCAGTATCTCGGGCGGAGAGGGCGAAAGAGCACAGGCTGACCCGGTGCTCGGCAGTATCGTAATCACGGCGCGGCAGACGCTCGCGCTGGAAGCGGCTGTCACGGGAGAGACGAGAGAACCAGTACAGGAGCTCGTCGGTGGCGCCTTCAGGCTCCTGTTCGAGTAGCCAGATCATGAGGTCCGGCATAGGTAGGGCATTTTCGCAGCGATCCAGCATTTCACGGGCGGTACGAGGTGCCTTGGGCTTCGTGGTTTCCTTGCGTGAATCGCTTGCCTTGGGAAATTGCGCTGGCTTGGGCTCGAAGCGTGCCAGGGCGTATACATAGCTTTCCACCTGAGAGGCTGTACCCAGGAAGACGCTCTGGGGGCGACTGAAGAGGGGCATGGCTGTCTGCGGAACGGCATCCAGACCTTTACGGCGTATAGCAGCCAACGCTAGAGCCGCGCCACGAGTAATGGCATTATGGCGGCGGGCTTCTTCACGTAGCGGCAGTAGTAGTTCACGTGCACGGCGCAGCGAGAGTTGGGCCGTCGTCTGCATTTCAAGGATTCGGGCATGGGTGCGTAGCAGCAGATCATCATCGACCAGCTTTCCCAGGCGATGTTGCTCACCCATCAGGCGTAACAGGACGTGCTCGACCCGATTGACGCCTTTCTCGAAGATACCATCGGCCGAGACGAGCTGAATCATGGGTTCGACATATTCGTCCCAGGTAGCCAGGACTTCGGCGTAACGCTGCCGCAACGGGATCTGACGATCACTGGTCTTGGCCCGCTCGGCGACCCCTACAAGGGCATGCTCGTCGTTACTCAGCTTTTTCAGGACGTCCCGTACACGCATATCCAAAAGGCGCAGCTGTCGGGCCAGCTCGTTGCTGTCTCGTGCTTCGAAGGCGTCCTGGATATGAGCGGCAAGCCGTTCCAGGTGGCGCAGGTAGGCTTCGATTTCAAGGCACAGCCCCAAGCGGTGTTCGCGACGCAGGTAGGCCAGGAAATCATGAATCTGTGCGTTAAGCTCGAAACGGTTGGGGCTCTTGGCAACCGGGACCAGAATATCCAGGCGGATCCACGCATCGAGTAGTGCCGTGATATCGACTGGCGTGCTGTCAGGTAGCTGGGCTCCAAGCCGGGTGCGGAGTTCTACAAGGCTCAGCGTGCCGCTGTCGAAGTGCTCGCACAGTGGGTCCAGCTGCGCCCAGTGTTCGGCAAGTGCGCGGAGAACGCGCTTGGGATCGATCATGACGGGGCCGTTTGCACAAAAGAGTCAATTGTACTGTATGGCCCTAGGCTAAAGGATCAGCTTTGACATGTGGTCGGCCAGTTTGCGTAATGAGTACGCTTTGGCCTTTCCGTCAGGTAGCAAGGCGCGCGATAATTGGTCTTTTTACAGCGTCCGCTGCGGCGCTGATCTATGATGAGCCGTATGACTTTTTTGTTGCTGACGGAATGCTGCCAATGATGGCCGAAGATCGGCGCCGCGCGTATCTGCGCGCCATGCAGATAGACGTCTGGCTGCCACGAACGACGCTGCCTTTTGCTGCACCTTCCCGTCCGGAATTGCTGGCATATGTCAATCCAACTGCCTTGCCCGAGGAGCCAGCACCGACTGTCGCTCGGCCAGCCCCCAAGGTGGAGGCGCCGACTGCAAAGCTGGTTCGGCCGGAGCGTCCTACTGTTTCTTCGGCCAAGGTCGCCACGCCGCCTGAGTCTGAATCTCGTCCTGAGCCGATCAAGCGAGAAGCGCCGCCTCGCTTTTCCCTGCAATTACTGCGAGCCGGATCTTGCCTTCTGCTGGTTGATCTACCGGCAGGCGCTTCCCTGGCAGGACGCGATCCTGCCTATGTACTCCTCAGAAACATGCTGCATGCGGCTGGTCTGCCTGACAGCCCCCAGTCATTGGGTGAGCCTATTCGCTGGCCGTTACTGGCCAATGCAGCGCTTGATCAGGGGCCTGCCGAAGCGCGAACCTTTGTGCAGAGTGTTGTGGCCTCTCAACTGGAAACCGAAACCTGCGATTGCCTCTGGTTGGTTGGTAGCGCCGCCGCTCGCTTTGTTTCAAGCGATGATGTGAAAATCGAATGCCAGGAAATCCGACTGGATAGTCTCGGTTCTGCCTGGGTCATTCCGGGGCTTGAAGCCCTCATGGAGCAACCCCGCCTAAAAGCTGATGTATGGCGTGCCATGCAGCGTATCCGCCCCCGTTGGACAGATGTTAGATGAGCGATTCCATTCATTTTCGGCCGATGACCGAAGCCGATCTCAATGCTGTTCTCAAGATTGAATATGCTGCCTTTAGTCACCCATGGACACGCGGTATTTTTCTGGACGGCCTTAAGTCCTACAACTGCTGGGTAATGTTTGAAGGTGAGCAGCAAGTGGGACACGGTGTGATCAATGTCATTCTGGATGAGGCCCATCTGTTGAACATCACCGTAAAGCCGGAAAGCCAGGGTAAAGGCCTGGGTTACCAGCTCCTGGATCACCTTATGAAGCAGGCTCGCCTGGCTGATGCCAGAGAGTGCTTTCTTGAAGTTCGCGAAAGTAACCAAGCGGCCTATCGACTCTATGAACGCTATGGTTTCAATGAAATAGGCCGTCGTCGGGATTACTATCCTGCCGCCGGCGGGCGAGAAGATGCCCTGGTCATGGCGTGCACGCTGCTGGACTAAGCCAGGACTTAATGTCCTGGCTTCTTCTCGTTCAGATCAAAACCATCAGCAGGCTGCTCAATATCAAGGTCGGTTGCATCCAGGTCGGCTGAGTTCTCGGCACGGCGCTGGTCGGCCTCGTTGACTTCGTCCGGGTTGCCGTCCCATTTTTCACCATCCAACGGCAGGACGCGGCCCATTTCGGCTTCGTCCATGCCAACGCCACCGCCGATGTCCCTGTCACTGACTACGGTCAGCTCCTTGTCGACAGGCCATGCATCACCGTATTCATTCGGATTACGTGCGCCAGAGTCGTCCAGCAAGGTTTCAGGCGTCATGTCATCCAGGGTAACGTGGTGATCGGCTGTTTCGCCTTCCGTCATGCCCGCTTCACTGACGCGCTCCGGGGGGAACTGGCCTTCGTAGTCTTCTTCGGTCTGCTGGCCTCGGTCTTTGCCATGGAATAGCTCATCGTTGAAGTTCAGTTCCTGCATGCCGCCCATGCGGTCTTCGTTATCGTCGATGGGCAGAGGGTCTCGGTTCATATCAGGCTTTTTCATAAGCGTCTCCTCAAGAGATTCGGCTATCCCATACAGTCGGGTCATGTTGGTGTGACCCCATTTAGGCGACGGGATTCCTTTTGTTCGCCTATGCTCGATCTGCCAAGGAGTTGTCGAAAACCCTTCGAACGATGATGAAAATTCACAGTCAGAGCGTACATGATGAATTCAGAGATCGAATTACCCGTACCTCTTCAGCGCTGCGCTTTTTTTCTCGACTTGGACGGAACGCTTGCTGCCCTACAGCCCCGCCCGGAACAGGTTTTTATTCCTGAAAAAACGCTTTCTTCAATTCATACGCTTACCCAGGCAGGCATTCCTGTCGCGGTAGTGTCTGGACGCCGAATCGATGATATTGACCATCTGGTCAAGCCGTTGCAATTGCCAGCCGGAGGCATTCATGGTGCCCAGCGCCGCGATTATTCAGGCCAGATGCATCGTCTGGCGCTCGACGCTGATCTGCTAACGCGCGTAGGCGCAGAGCTTGGCGCTGCCGTTGAATCGCATCCTACACTCTATCTGGAAAGCAAAGGCATGGCGTTTGCGCTGCATTATCGTCAGGCGCCTGAGCTGGAAGATGAAGCGCGGCGGATTGCCGAAACTCTGGTTGAGCGTTATCCGCAGCAGCTGACGTTGCAGCCCGGCAAAAGCGTGTTTGAACTTAAGCCTAAAGGCGCGAGCAAGGGCGCGGTGATACGTACCTTCATGCGTGAGGCACCCTTCGATGGACGAGTCCCTGTCTTTCTCGGTGACGACCTGACCGACGAGGCTGGCTTTGAAGTCATCAATGAAATGGGAGGCCTTTCCATCAAAATCGGAGAAGGCTCGACTGTGGCGCAGCAACGACTGGAGTCGGTCGAAGCTGTAGCCGATTGGCTGTGCGGCCTGGCAGAACAAGCCGGTAACGCACGCGTAGAACAAGAGGATTGAAGATGAGCCGTTTGGTGGTAGTTTCTAACCGTGTAGCACCCATTGAACCGGGAAAGGCTCCGTCGGGAGGATTGGCAGTAGGCGTGCTCGACGCATTGCGGCAGTCAGGCGGTATCTGGCTGGGCTGGAATGGCGATGTTTCCAATGAGGAAGTGCCGCCCGGCAAGAACGAGACACACGATAACATCACCTATCATACCTTCGCGCTCAACAAGCGTGACTATGATCAGTATTACCGCGGCTTTGCCAATGCAACGCTGTGGCCGGTTTTTCACTATCGTGTCGATCTCTCACGCTACAGCCGGGAAGAGTACGATGGTTACCGTCGTGTCAACGCAGCCATGGCAGAGCGTCTCAAGCCTCTGTTAAAGCCTGACGATATCATTTGGGTGCATGATTACCACCTGATTCCCTTTGCAGAAGCCTGTCAGATGATTGGTATCCGCAACCGTATCGGGTTCTTCCTGCACACGCCGTTCCCGGCGCCTGAAATCCTGACAGCCATTCCGCCACACAATGAGCTGCTCAAGACGTTGTGCTTCTATGATGTGGTGGGCTTTCAGACGGAAACGGACAAGCTGGCATTCCAGGATTACATTACACGCGAGGTTCGTGGCGTGCTGGAGAGCGATGGCAGCCTTACGGCGTATGGCCATAACTTCCGTGCCGAGGTCTATCCGATCGGTACTGTACCGGACGATATTATCAAGCAAGCCGAATCCTACCGCGCACGCCGTAACTTCATCTCGCGCAGTATCGAAGGTGTGCCTTATAAGACGATTGTCAGCGTGGATCGTCTTGATTATTCAAAAGGGCTGGTGGAGCGCTTTTGCGCTTATGAAAAGCTTTTGGAACGGTTTCCTGAGCACCGCAAGCGGGTGCAGTTTGTCCAGATCGCACCGACTTCTCGCTCCGATGTGAAAACCTATCAGCATATTCGTCAACAGCTTGAGTCCCAGGCGGGCCATATCAATGGTCGCTTCTCCGAGCTGGATTGGACACCGATTCGTTATCTGAACAAGAGCTATGACCGCCGTACCGTCATGGGGCTGTTCCGCTCTGCTGATATTGGTCTGGTAACGCCGCTGCGAGATGGTATGAATCTGGTAGCCAAAGAATATGTGGCTGCGCAGGATCCAGAAGATCCTGGCGTATTGGTACTCTCGCGTTTTGCAGGGGCAGCCCGTGAGCTCAACTCGGCGCTTATTGTGAACCCTTACGATGTGGTGGGCATGGCCGAAGCCCTTGATCGCGCCATTAGTATGCCGCTACAGGAGCGTAAGGATCGCTATGAGGACATGATGCGGATTATCCGCAAGAATGATCTGGCCTCCTGGCGTGACAAGTTCCTCAAGGATTTGCGGGCGGTAAAGGCCAGGCCTGTAGCTAACTTGCGTGCAGTAGGAGCTACAGGCGCTTAAGTGGCAAAGGCTTAAAAAGGCCCGCAATGTAGCGGGCTTTTTTATGGAAATTTTTCGCAGGCAATAAAAAAGGGTCTAGCCGAAGCTAGACCCTAGAAATAGGTGGTGGCTACGCAGGGACTTGAACCCCGGACCCCAGCATTATGAATGCTATGCTCTAACCAGCTGAGCTACGTAGCCATCCGAGGCGCGCATTATTCTTTCTCCAAAGCCCTGTGTCAACCCCTCTTTTTCATTTAATTGCTTAAAAACTAACGTTTTTTTATAGATGGGCGACTGCATTGGTAAAAGCGCCTGGAAAGGCGCTTTCGTTTCGGTCCGATAAGGGCAGTGTGTTAAGTAAACTTTGTTCAGGTCGTAACAGTCCTTAACAGGAGCGTCTTCTAAAGGCGTATTTCTAGACCAGGAGAAAGCAATGGATAACTATCACGTCACTAAAGGCGACAAGGGTTGGGAGCTGAAAAAGGAAGGCGCAGCCCGTGCCTCCAAAAGCGCTGAGACTAAGGCGCAGCTCGTAGAGCAGATGCATGAGTTTTTTGAGGGAAAGACGGCGTCAGTCAAAATTCACAAGGTGGATGGCACCCTTGAGGAGGAGCGTACCTATCCTCGTAGCGCCGATCCACGCAAGTCAAAAGGTTAGAGCAAGGGTGCCGTTGCGGCTATCAGTCAGCAGAGAGGCAACGGCGACGCCCGTGTATGTCCGGTCAAGGACGACGAAGGCTTCATGAGCTTGCCCCAAATTGCCCTTTAGCACCTTTAAAGAATGAACTGTTTCTCAATTTGAAAGGGGTGTTTAAACGGTATTGGCACTTAAGGACTATTCGTTACTTATTAGGCAATATTCATTTGTCCACTGGGCATTATATCTACAATGACTTTTCTGTAATCATTACGTCATCTCCCTGTGCTGCCCCGTTCCGATAATTAAAGAACAAACTCCGGACCTGTTTATAAGTAGGTATTCGCCTGCTTGTTTATCAGGGAGAAGGTAACTTTATAGTTGGAAGCGAGATGAAAATGAAAGGTTTGATTGTAGCTGCCCTTGTCCTTGCCAGCAGTTCCGTATTAGCTGACCAAATCCCCTCCGATGCCGCCAGCACGCCTGTTGTCGAGCATTACACGTATTCAGACCACCTGGATATCAAACGTGTCATCGACAGTCCCGATATCACCAGTTTCTGTGGTGTCCGTCCTGTACGCATGACATATGAAGACCATAATGACAAAGTTCATGTAATGGAGTATCAGGTTTCGGGCTCTGGTTGTAATGATAACTAATAGGGTTATTTAATCTATTTGATTGTCAGATGTAATTGTTGATTTAATTTTATTTAATATTTTCTGATCAAAAGAGGTGCCTTGCATACTTGTTCAAGGCATCTCTTTTTGTTTTTGAATTAAAAATAGTTTATTTAAACGGCACGCTTGACGAGCGTTTTTACTCACCTGTTGAGGGACTTAAAAACATGCCTGCTTTCATAAACGTTTGTGTTGTGCGAGGTAACGCACGGTTACAGGCTAACAAAAGCAGGGTAATGCCTGTCAGAGTGAAGGCCTCGGTGGCATCGGTTGCCTCGAGGCGTTTCATTTTTAATGCGCAGAGAGGACACGCATGCGAATCAGCATTCGACAGATCACGATGCTCTTCCTTATGTTTCTGGCAGGTGCGGCATATGCTCAGGCTCAGCAGAGCCAGTCGGATCCAATTAGAATTCTGTTTGTAGGTAACAGCTATACCTATGTCAATGACTTGCCAGCCGTACTGAGTGAGATGTCCAGGCAAGGCAAGCAGGCCCGCCCGATCGAGACCAAGACACTGGCTTTCTCGGGCGCATCGCTTGAGCAGCATTGGACGAAAAAGGACGTTCAGCAGGCGTTGCAGGAGCAGAAGTGGGACTACGTCGTCTTGCAGGAGCACAGCATGTTGCCGGTCAAGAATCCAGACTTCATGTACAAGTATGCCCGGCTGATCGATGCTGAGGTCAAAAAGAACGGTGCCAAGACAATCCTGTACCTGACGTGGGCTCGCCAGAACGACCCGGCGATGCAGGCCAAGCTGGATAAGGCGTACACGACACTGGCCAATGAGCTGGGTGCGCTGTTGGCGCCAGTGGGGCAGGCTTGGCAGACTGCTTTGGCGGAAAAGCCTCAACCGTCGCTGTTCCTGCCTGACGGTAGCCATCCTTCCTTCATCGGCTCGTACATAGGCGCTTCGGTGTTTTATTCGCTGATCTACGGTCAGATGCCGCCCCAGCCTAGTGCAGCAGAGTCCAAGCGGCTGGAAAAGGCGAACGCAGGAGAGTTGCAGCAGGCTGCCTGGAAAGCAGTTCAGTCTTTGTCACCAGCATTGCGGACTTCACCGGACAAGGCAATGCACGCCTCGGCTCAGTAGCAGGGGAGGCTCGCCCAAGGAGAGCCCTGGGCGAGACCTATGACTCAAGGTATATATTTCTTTTCCTGTAGGCGCTTGATTGCGCCTATCAGGCAGTCTTCGGTGCTGACCGCTTCTGTAAAGCCTGCACGACGAATCTTGCCCATATCCGAGATCATGTCGAACTCGGTGTTGAAGACAAAATCGCCAAACTTCCAGCCTACAAGCTTCTCATACGGTACGGATTCCAGCTGGTGCTGCTCAGCCAGTTTTTGCCAGTCGTCAGCCTTGCTCGGCATCTGTGTTGCCAGTGAGAAAGGCTGCGGATCGGCGACGTCCATATCCAGAGCTTCACCAATCTTGTGCCAGAGCCGCTCCCAGCGGAACGGCTCGCCGACCAGGTTGAACGCTTCGTTGCGAGCGGCCGGGTCCAGCGCCGCCCATACACTGGCTCGTGCCAGCCAGTGTGCATCGGTCAGCTGAGCCAAGACCCCACGGTAGGCTTTCATCGAGCCCGGGAAGCGCAAGGGCACACCGGCTTGTTTACTCAGGGCTGCAAAGGCCCCGATGACCAGCGCGATGTTCATGGGATTGCCTGCAATATCACCCACCACCACATCAGGACGCAGAATAGACCACTCGAATTCTCCCTGGGCGGCGCGCTCGCGTAGCAGGTCTTCCTGGGTGTAATAAAAGTTAGGCGAGAGGTGGCGCGGGTCGTCCTCATAAAAAGGCGCCGCTGTTGGACCCAGGTGCACGCCGTAAACCTTGGCCCCCTGGTAGTGAACGACGCGTTGTAGCTTAGCGCCGGCAGACTTCAGGCCGTCCAATAGATTGCGCAGCATGGCGCCATTAATGTCGGCTTCCTTGGCCAGGCTGCTATCAGGGCGTAACGCTGCATAAAAGACATGAGTTGTATCCCCCGCCTGGCTCAGCGCCTGGGCCGTAGCGTTGGCGTCAGTCAGATCAAGATCAATGGTTTCAACGTTCGGTACGAAGGTACGACGGACGGCGCGGACCCGCCATTCAGGATCTTCGGCCAGAGTTTCAACAACGGCATTACCGATGATGCCGCTTGCCCCAACGACCAGGGCAACCTTGGAAGCTGACATATGCGTTCTCCACTAAATAGATAACAAGTTGGATGAGGTCTATTTGATGTTACTAAGCTGATAACGCTCAGCCCTACTTGGTTCCGAAAACCAATAGCATCCTAATGGATATATCGACAGGATATCGAACCGACAGCAGCGTCATGCGGTCGATGAATGAAGCCTTCAATATGTATTGCCAGTAGAGGCGTGGTCAGACGGAAGGGTTACAGCGGCGTGCAGTGAATGTCCTGTTCTGACCCGGACTTGCCAATTCACCTGTCAGAGCCTGACATTCATAGGAAGATTACATATGTCGACGTCTTCACCCGAGCCCGATACAAAACTGCGCCGCGCGATTACAGGTCCTTTGCTGCTGTTATTCATCCTCGGGGATGTGCTTGGGGCCGGGGTGTATGCACTGGCGGGGAAGATTGCAGGTGAGGTAGGCGGAGCCATCTGGGTGCCTCTGGTAGTGGCAATGGGATTTGCCATGTTGACGGCGGCCTCGTATGCAGAGCTCGTCACCAAATATCCAAAAGCTGGAGGTGCTGCGGTGTTTGCCGCACGGGCCTTCAAGCATCCCCTTGTGTCCTTTCTAGTGGGTTTTTCGATGTTGGCCGCCGGTGTCACGAGTGCTGCCGGCCTTTCCCTGGCCTTTGCGGGTGATTATCTCGGGGCGTTTATTCACGTTTCGCCCACGATGACAGCGCTGGTCTTTCTAACGCTGGTGGCTCTGCTCAATGCGCGTGGGATCAAGGAGTCGCTTAATGCCAATCTGGTCATGACGCTGATTGAGCTGTCGGGACTTTTATTGGTCGTTATTCTAGCCGCGTTGTATGTAAGTCATGGGCAGGGAGAGCCGGCGCGGGTTCTTCAATTTGCCGAGGGGACTTCTCCACCGCTGGCGGTATTAGGCGCTGCGCTGCTCGCCTTCTATTCGTTTGTAGGGTTTGAAGTGTCGGCCAACATTGCCGAAGAAGTGAAAGATGTAAGACGTATTTACCCAAGGACCTTGTTCGGTGCGCTGCTGATCGCGGGCGTAATATATGTTCTGGTGGGGCTGGCGGCTTCCATCGTTTTATCACCTGCACAACTGGTGGAATCTTCTGCGCCGTTGCTGGACGTGGTTCGGGCAACCGGCTACGGCATACCCCCGCAGCTGTTTGCCGTGGCGGCCTTGCTGGCGGTTTCCAATGGCGCATTGTTGACCATGATCATGGCAAGCCGTCTAGCTTATGGCATGGCCGAGGAGGGGCTGCTGCCCCCAGTGCTGGGGCGTGTACTGCCGCGTCGGCGTACGCCCTGGGTAGCGATTATTGCCACAACGCTTGTAGCCATGGCGTTGACTGTTACAGGGACGTTGTCGGCTCTGGCCGAGACGGTTGTGCTCCTACTGCTTTTTGTATTCATGAGTACGAACGTGGCCGTTTTGGTGCTGCGCCGCGACAAGGTCGATCAGCCGCATTTCCGGACCCCTACGCTGGTGCCGTTGCTGGCGATCGTGTCGTGTCTGGTGCTTTTGAGTCAGCAGAGCGCGGAGACTTGGCTGCGTGCCGGCATTCTGCTCGGGATCGGCGTGGTGCTTTATTTCGTAACGCGTGCTCATTCGACACGTGAAGCGGCGGATGTTGTGTAAGACAAGGTCTTTGCAGGCCGGGCACGACCTGCAGGAACGTGTGATATGCGTTAAAAAATCCAGCGTTGCGGGCGCTGATGCATATTGGCGCTGGCAGGTCTCCAGGGGCGAACGGAAAGTTCGGCCTGTGTGGCGGAGCTGGGCAGTGCAGCAGGTGCGTTGGGGTAGGCAGACAGGTTAGTGGTAAGCGTGGGTGAAGGTTGCGCCTGGGTTTCGTGTCCTAGAAACCAGGCGGCAACCACCAGCAGGGAAACAGCAAGACAAGATGCGGTACGGCTATGCAGGGAGTCCATTCCTTGGCTCTCACAGAGGATAATCAACCGCCTAAATCATATCGGGTAAGTTCATCTGTGAAGCCCTGGATGCCAACTTTATTGCAAAACCGGGCGAACTCTCACATCGGTATGTTGCATGGTTGGCACATGGGAGGCGTACCTCTTCAACTCAGGCGCAAGGTGCCTCGAAGGTGCTGACAGAATTCAATGACCTCATGAGCTCGCATGTGGTTGGATGAGTCTTCCGTCTGCCGCACGGCGGCCGTAATCATCGATTCGATGTTCTGGATATGAATCAGCTTGAGGTCGCTGCTCATATTGCCCAGTTCGATCAACTCCGCAACTCGGTTCTCAGAGCGGGTCAACAGGCGTTCGACAACATCAAGGCTCTCATCAAGCTCGTTTTTGACAGGGGAGGCGTAGAGGTAATCGGTGAGGGTGGGAGCAGGGCGGACTTGCGGTTCCATCGCGGGGTTCCTCATGTGACCTGTGCAGGAATATGGCACGCTCGAGGCAAGATGTATCGCTACTGGCACTTAGGCGCAAGAGCCTGACCTCGTCCAAGAGACGAGTGGTTTATACCGTCGTCGGTTGGTGTGCTGCAAGCGTCAAGGAGGCGGCTTCCGGCAGCGAAGCGCCGAAAGCCGCCTGTATCAGGCGTTCTGATCGATCACACTGCGGTAGAACAGCCATTCGTGTTCAAGGGCATGGGCCTGGTTCTTGGCCTGCCTGAAACCATGGCGTTCGTTGGGGTAGAAATAGCCTTCGGCACGAATGCCGCGATCTTTGAGTGCATGAAGCATGGCCCGTGTCTGCTCCGGGACAACGACGGCGTCCAGCTCACCCTGGAAGAAGATGACCGGGACATCGATCGTGTCGGCATGCAGGAGAGGCGTCCGCGCCCGGTAACGCTCCAGATCCTTCTTGGGGTCGCCAATGAGCCAGTCCAGATAGTCGGCTTCGAATTTGTGGGTCACGCGAGCCAGAGCGGCCGGATCCGTTACGCCGTACAGGCTGGCGCCGCCGCAAAACACAGTATGGAACGCCAGCGCGCATAAAGCCGTATAGCCACCGGCGCTGCCGCCTCGGATAAAGGCGTGGGCCGGTTCGATCAATTCTTGCTCGGCCAGATAATCCACTACAGCGCAGGCATCTTCGACATCGGCCTCACCCCAGCGCAGGTGAAGCGCGTTGCGGTACTCCCGTCCGTAGCCGGTGCTGCCTCTGTAATTGAGATCGGCAACGGCAAAGCCGCGTTGTGTCCAGTACTGGATACGGGGATCGAAGACGGGGTAGCAGGCAGAAGTAGGGCCGCCATGAATGAATACTACCAGGGGGGGCTTGGCCTCCCCTGTCATGGCCGGGTAGAAAAAGCCGTGCGCTTCGCCATCGCCGCTGGGGTAACGCAGGGCCTTGGGTTGGCTGATGCGCTCGTTAGGCAATGGCGCAATACCGCCCGCCAGAATCTCGATGTTGCCATTCTGCCCGTTGATCTCAAGGATGCACGAGGGACGATTGGGCGCTGCGGCAATGCAATAGATGTATCCATCATGCAGGGCCAGGCTGCGAAAGCGGGTGAAGTCTTCCGCGAAGCGCAGCACTCGACCATCGGCCTCGCGTCTGCCCAGGTGGCCGAAGCCTTCTTCGAACCAAGTGGCGATGTAACGCTCGCCGCCCAGGCTGTACCAGCTTCTGCCGCCCAGCTGGAAGGGGGCGGCCGCATGATCGGCCTTGATGGCAGTCAGTCTGCTGACACCTGATGTGCACTCTCCCCACGGTTGCCACCAGCCGTCACGGTCGGACAGGCAGTAGAGCTGGTCCTGTTCATCAAAACGGGGCTGTTGAATCGACTCCGGATCGCGGCCTGCAATGCAGACCGGCGCCTCCCATTGCCCATTATCCAGGCGCTCGGCGCACATGAGTCGTGTAGAGGTCCACGGCTGGTGCGGACGGCTCCATTCGATCCAGGCCAGACGCTTACCGCTGGGGCTCAACGTAGGTGAGGCGTAAAAGTCAGCGCCTTCGGTCAGTACTTGACGTTGGCCGCCTGCCAGTGGAATGGCGACGAGCCGGTGGATGACCGCGTCGTCTTCATGGCTTTCTTCCACCGCCATAATGAGGTTGGCTGCATGCTGCAAATCACCATATCGGCGCTTGCCTTGGGTCAGGGCTATGGGCTGGCTGCCATCAAGCGGTTGGCGATAGAGTTGCTGATCCGAGTCGTTGACAAAAACAGCATCCGTTTCGGTCAGGCAGAACGCGCCGCCCCCGTATTCATACACACGGCTGCGTGCACTGTAACCATCAGGCGTTAGGCAGTGTGCCTTACGGTCGTGCCAGTGCCAAAGTCGGCAAGCGCCGTCTGCAGGGTCATATTGATTCCAGAAAAGGCCTAAGGCCGATACCTGTAGCTCGGCAAAATCGATGCCTGCCGCGACGGCCTGTTGAGCGGTAAAGGTGCTGCCGTCTGCGTCTGTAGAAGCAGGGTGCTGGTAAGCCATGGTGCTTCTCCGTTGCTATGTAAGACTCAGGCTTTGGCGATAAGCCTGGAGTTCCGCTCGTTACGAAAGCTCAGCTGCTCAATGGTCTGAGTGGCCTGCTCAGCCTCGGTACGGGCGTTGAGGATCACGTCGTGATGTGGGGACTTGCTGCACACTGGATCAGCATTGGCGGCATCACCGGTCAGCATGAAGGCCTGGCAGCGGCAGCCACCAAAATCCTTTTCCTTTTCATCGCAGCTGCGGCAAGGCTCTGGCATCCAGTCATAACCGCGGAAATGATTGAAGCCAAAGGAGTCATACCAGATGTGCTGAAGGCTATGATCCTTCACATTCGGAAACTGGATCGGCAGCTGGCGAGCGCCGTGGCAGGGCAATGCGGTACCATCCGGCGTGACGGTAAGGAAGATACTGCCCCAACCGTTCATGCAGGCCTTGGGACGTTCTTCATAATAGTCCGGCGTCACGAAGATCAGCTTGCAGGGATGGCCTTCGGCTTCGAGCTTGGCGCGGTATTCGTTGGTGATGCGTTCGGCGCGTACCAGTTGCTCTTTAGTGGGTAACAGGCCGACCCGATTGAGCTGCGCCCAACCATAGAACTGGCACGTCGCAAGCTCGACGAAATCCGCTTCCAGGGCGATACACAGCTCGATAATACGGTCGATCTTATCGATATTGTGCCGATGCGTGACAAAGTTGAGCACCATGGGGTAGCCATGGGCTTTTACCGCGCGGGCCATCTCCAGCTTCTGGGCAAAGGCTTTTTTGGAGCCGGCGAGCAGGTTGTTTACCTCTTCGTCGCTGGCCTGAAAGCTGATCTGGATATGATCAAGCCCGGCGTCGCGAAAGGTAGCGATCTTCTGCTCGGTAAGGCCGATGCCGGAGGTGATCAGGTTGGTGTAGTACCCCAGCCTACGAGCCTCGCCGATCAGTTCGGCCAGATCCTGGCGTACCAGAGGCTCGCCGCCAGAAAAGCCCAGCTGTGCTGCGCCCATCTGCCGGGCCTGCTGCATGACGGTGAACCACTGTTCAGTGGTCAGCTCCTTGCCTTGAGCCGCAAAGTCCAGGGGATTGGAGCAGTAGGGGCACTGCAGGGGACAGCGGTAGGTCAGTTCTGCAAGGAGCCACAAGGGCAGCCCTACCGCAGGCTGCTCAGGCAGGTTAGCCGAGTTGGATCCAGTGCTCTGCACGAGCAACCTCCATGAACTGCTCCACATCGTCACCGAGTTCCGGGACGCCTGGGAAGCGTTCGTTCAACGCATCAATGATGGCGGCCACGTCACGCTGGCCGTCGATGAGTTCGCCAATGGCACCAGCACTTTCGTTCAGCTTGATCATGCCTTCCGGATAGAGCAGGACAAAACCGTTCTGTGCGGGCTCGAACTGGAAGCGATAGCCCGGGCGCCAGCGCGGCACCTGGGTGCGGTCGAAGCTCATAGTTGAATTCCTTTATGCCAGACGCGCTGGTCGGTTACGGTGTGGTAGGGCGGCCGTTTCAGCTCGTAGGCCATGCTCATGGCATCCAGCATGCTCCAGAGGATATCGAGCTTGAATTGCAGGATTTCAAGCATGCGCTGCTGGGCATCATAAGTGGTGTAGTGCTGGAGGGTGATGTGCAGGCCATGCTCCACATCGCGGCGTGCCTGACCAAGGCGTGTGCGAAAGTATTCATAGCCGGCTGGGTCGATCCAAGGGTAATGCTGGGGCCAGCTATCCAGACGCGATTGGTGAATCTGCGGAGCAAAAAGTTCGGTCAACGAGCTGCTGGCTGCTTCCTGCCAGGAGGCGCGGCGCGCAAAGTTGACGTAAGCATCTACCGCAAAGCGTACGCCAGGGAGCACTAGTTCTTGCGAGAGAACCTGCTCACGGTGGAGTCCTGTTGCTTCAGCCAGGCGTAGCCAAGCCTCGATTCCACCTTCCGTTCCAGGAGCACCGTCATGGTCAAGAATACGCTGAACCCACTCGCGGCGAATCTCGCGGTCCGGACAGTTCGCCATGATGGCGGCATCTTTTAGAGGAATGTTTACCTGATAGTAGAAGCGGTTAGCCACCCAGCCCTGAATCTGCTCGCGTGTTGCACGACCCTCATACATGGCTACGTGATAGGGATGATGAATATGGTAATACGCGCCCTTAGCGCGCAGGGCCTGTTCGAACTCTTCAGGGGTGAGGGCGTGTGGCATGTCTGGCCTCCTCGGTAGATAAAATGACCGGATGCACGCGGATCACAGCTCGATGCTCATGCCATCCCAGGCGACTTCGACGCCGCGTCGCTCGACTTCTGCGCGTTCGGGCGAGTCCTCATCCAGAATCGGATTGGTGTTGTTGATATGAATGAGCACCTTGCGTGGCGAGGTCAGCTGGTCGAGGACCTCAAGCATGCCGCCGGGGCCGTTCTGAGCCAGATGGCCCATCTCGCGGCCGGTGCGGGTGCCAACGCCACGGCGCTGCATTTCATCGTCCTCCCATAGGGTTCCATCGACCAGCAGACAGTCGGCTTCGGCCATTTTGGCCAGCAGGGCGTTATCCACCTGACCCAGGCCTGGCGCATAGAACAGCTTGCCGCCCGTAAGCAGGTCTTCAACGATCAGCCCGATATTGTCACCGGGATGCGGATCGAAGCGGTGCGGCGAATAGGGCGGTGCAGCGCTACGCAGCGGTAGAGGCGTGAAGCGCAGGTTCGGGCATGCCGGAATAACGAAGCTGTCTTCCAGCTCGATACGGTTCCAGCGCAGGCCACCGTTCCAGTGTTCCAGCATGTTGAACAACGGGAAGCCAGTCGTGAGATCCTGATGAACCATGTCGGTACACCAGACCTCATGAGGACAGCCCTCGCGTAGGCTGAGCAGACCTGTCGTGTGGTCGATCTGGCTATCGAGCAGAATGATCGCGCCGATGCCGGTATCCCGTAGCGCACGGCCCGGCTGCATGGGGGCGAAACTCTGCAGTTGCGCGCGGATATCCGGTGAGGCGTTGCACAGCACCCAATTTACGCCGTCATCGGACAGGGCTATGGACGACTGGGTGCGAGGTTGCGCACGAAGACTGCCGTCACGAACACCACGGCAGTTGGGACAGTTGCAGTTCCACTGGGGAAAGCCGCCGCCTGCAGCGGAGCCAAGAATCTGGATATACATGATTTATCTATGAAATGCGGCCAACTTAGAACTTGTCACGAGCGGCGAGGGACATTCAGGAGAAGCTCCTGTTGGCGGTCCGGCTGCGCCGAACAGGCCTCACGGTAGGCATGACCCACTTCTAAGGTGGCTAGAAAAGGAACGCCCCGGATAACCGGGGCGCTGGATCACGCAATCAACGGTTAGCGAAGTACATGGTGACTTCGAAGCCAATGCGCAGATCGGTATAAGCAGGTTTAGTCCACATAATGAATACCCCTCAAAGTGATATCGGAAAGGTCCGATTTACTTAGTACAAAATACCTTGCATACGTTCAGGATAAACACATCCTGAAACGCACTTAAGCTAGTTTACCCTGATATGGTGCGACGTATAGTTACAGGGTTCGCCAATGTGTTTCTGTCGAGACATGGTTGGCTAAACAGGTCCAGCCGTGGTAGGCGCTGTGTAAGGCATGCAGAGCGTACTGAAGGTCGTCAGGGTGTAGAGTCAGGATCGCTTTGCGAAGATCATCGAGATAGGTCAGCGGATAACCTCCTTGATGAGCGCTCCATAGCTCTTCACCCAGCTGGTGGGTGTCGAGTGCACTAGGTAGGAACTGATCGGCAAGGACCTTTTGCTGCTGCCCGAATGGCTCATGGGTCAGTGCGGCGATTTCGGTCGGCAACCGGGCAAGAAACGCCTCGATATGATTAAGGATGTCTGCGGTCGTCACCGTTGGAGACTGGATGCCAAACACGAGCGTTGACCGTCCCGCGATCTGACGAATACTGGAAAATACCGCATACCCCAGCTGCAGCTCCACACGCATGCGCTGGTAAAAGCGCGGTTGCACGAGATGGCCAAGGAACCGCCAGGCGGCCTCCTGCCGGATGTCATGGGGCGGTGCCGGACAGGCCAGCAGAACGGCATGTTCAGCCGAGTGCCCAGGAACGGTGTGCCACCATCGACCACTACGGCTCGGCGGGACTGGGGGGCGCTGCGCAGGTACTCCGGGCAAGTCCAGCAAGCAATGGCGAAGCGAGTTCAGCTCCATCTCCGAAAAGCCGATAGACAAGCCATCCCACTGTGCAACAGACCATTGTCCAGCAAGCTGGGTAGGGCCTTCCATTTCCTGATCCGTCTGGGTCTGAGGAGGCTCCGCCATCAGATCGGTGAGCCGGCTTATGAGCTGCCTGATAGGCATGCTGTTCGGCTCAGCGGGCGGCTGGCTGAAGACTTGCCAAGCTTCGTGACTGGGCCTATGGAGCATAGGGATGAGCGCATGGAGTACAGCCGGAATCGCCTCACTCAAGCCGGTCAGCCTAAGCTGCCATTGCTGGCCAAGCGTGCTGAGGGAAGCCTCAACACCTGCCTGGCGTGCCTGATGGCTGATAGCTTGTAGTGCGTGGTTGAGTGTGCGGACGAGAGCCGGTTGATACGCGGCTGGTTCCAGAAAGTGCCAGCGGATATACAGTGCACCTTCACCCAGGCTGGCAGCCGCTTCCTGGATATTCTGAAGAGCGGGTAGCGAAACGGAATCTGCTCCCGTCTCGATCTGTGCAGGCACGAGGAACGGGTTGAGCGGTGGAAGCGTCCAGTTCAGGGCTGGCGCTTGTTGACGTTCGCATGCGCCTGGAGTAGGAAGCAAATTGTGTTCAGGCTTCAATTGCTCGAACAGGTGTCGCAGGGCGGTTACGCCAGCGCTTGATAGGCCCGGTGCTTTCAACCCGTCTTCGAGGAGTGACCGGGCCAGTGGCAATGCGGCGCTGGTTGCACGTGTTCGCTGCGCGAGGCGCGTGTATTCCGCCTGTAGCTCAGTCAGATCAGGCTGGCGTTCCAGGAACGTCAGCCAGTCGAAAAAGGCATGAGCTATCTGTGATGACGCTTTAATGCCTGCCTCGGTCAAGGCTATTTCAACAGCGAGTACCGCCTGCTGCCTGAAGTGATAGAGCGGCTCCAGCGCCAGCGTCTTGATCCATCCTTTCTTTCGCAAGGTGCTTATCAGGCCGCCGGTATGTTCGGCATGCGTCCAGAGGGACAGGCAATCAATGACCTCACGACTATCAGCGGGCAGGTCTTCCAAGGCGAACAGCAAACTGAGCGTCTCTGTATCCGGAGGCTCTACCGGTGCGATGCGTTCTGGAGGAAGAAGCGCAGGGGGCGATAATGGTTCGATACGCTCCCCCGCATTGAAGCTAGCGCCGTAACGGTCTGCCAGCTGGCGTAGTTCATCCAGGGGCTGTGGTCCGACCAAGACCAGCGTCATCTGTCCGGCTTGATAGAAGCGCTCGTGGAAGCCTTTCAGTGCTGCTTGAAAACGCAGGTTGGGCACGAGCAGGCTGTAGCGGTTGCCCGCATGGAATGCTGTGACAGGATGGCGGCGCGACAACGGGTGCATCTGCCACGTCAGGCGGTGCGTGCGGGTATCCCTTGACCAGGCAATAAACTCGGCATGGATAACCTCGCGCTCGCGGCGTTGATCTTCGTGGGCAAGACGCGGGTGGACGAGCATGTCACACAGACGGGCAACTCCACCTTCCAGCGCGGCAGGTGGCACCTCGAAAAAAAAGTCCGTGGTGCGATCCCGTGTACTGGCATTGACCTGCCCGGCATGGCGTTGCACGTAAGCCATCAGGCCTTCATCGGCGGGATAGGCCTGCGTGCCCAGGAAAAGAAGGTGTTCAAGGAAATGTGCAAGCCCGGGCCATGCGCCATCCACATCATGACTTCCTGCGGCGACCCGAATGGCGGCCGAGGCCCGTTTGAGTCGAGGCACCTGTCCCAGAATAACGGTCAGGCCGTTGGCAAGGCGAAGGGATTCGAATCGGGTGGCAGACAAGTTATTCATGGCAGTCGTTATGCACCGGTGATATGCACAGGGCTTGTTGGAGCCGCTCTACGGCTTTGTTGCAGGCAGAAATGCATCGTTAGGCTACACGGATAAGGCCATGTCCGACCATGTCCCAAGAAATTGCCATGCTTTAAGCAGAACTTTTCCGGATATCGCGTGCTTTTCAGGTGTATTTATGTACAGTATCTGATGTGTATCGATACATTGCGGATCAAGGCGCTTTAAAGCGCACAGTGTATGGCGCTCGCCATTACGGTCAGTGTTTTCTGTTCTTCATCTTTTCACCGACAGACTGACTTATCTATTGATGACCGTTGATTTGAATACCGACAGCCTGGCTGTCGGTCTGCTGTTTTGAGGACGTTGTTCGTGGACGACACTACAGGCTCATCCGTCAGCCATCTCTCCAACCTCGAGCGGCTGCGAAGCCGTCTGCTCGATCTCAGCGCCCGTAACCGGCTGCTCAATTTTTCCCATGCGCGGAGCAAGCGTTTCGTTCGCGTGATCGACGAGCTTCCGGACCAGTTGTTCGAGATGCTGCTTTCCGAGCGCTCGATGCGCTTTGCGGCCGTGCCTGAGCCTACGCAAGCGTTGCTGCTCCAGCATGGCTTTCTGGAAAAAGACCCCTGTACGGGGCAAATGCGCGAAGTTAAAAAACTACCTACTGCAGAAGAGTGGGCTGCGGTATTGGGCATGGCTTCCAGCTATGAACTTCCCATGCCGATACTGGCCGAGGCGCCTGTCGTGGATGACAGCCTTCTGCGGCTTGAAAACGAAGGAGGCCTGATCGAAGAACCTCCCGTGCTGGAGGAGATCCGGGAGCGCAAGCATTCGGATGAGTCCATTCAGAGCCTTTATTTTCCGCCCGAACTCGAGGCGCGCCTCCAGATTCTGCATGCCCAGTCACGGGTCGCGCTGGAAGAAAGCGGTGCGAATATCCTGTATCTGGCCATTGGCTTTCTGGAGTGGGACGAATCTGTAGCCGGTAGCAACAGTACGCGTCTGGCGCCGCTCATGCTTGTGCCCGTGCAGCTGGAAAAAGGCAGGCTCAACGCGGAAACCGCGACCTTCGAATACCGTATCCAGTACACCGGCGAAGATATCCTGACCAATCTGTCGCTCAGGGAAAAGTTGCAACTGGACTTTGGAATTGCGTTGCACTCCATCACCGAGGAGCTAACGCCCGAGGCCTATTTCCGTCTGGTACAGGATACGATCCTCAGGGCCAAGCCTGCCTGGCAGGTGCGCCGGTTTGCCTCGCTCGGTCTGTTCGAATTCGGCAAGCTGATGATGTATCTGGATCTTGATTCGGAGCGCTGGAGCGAAGGGCAGCTGGGGACGCATCCGCTGGTACAGCGCCTGACAGGCGCCTCGGTGGATGAAAAGGAGCCTCTGGCCGAGGCTGGATTCAGTGCTGAATATGCAATTGATGAACTGCCCGAGGTGCACGAGCATTATCCGCTGATCGACGATGCGGACAGCTCCCAGCACAGTGCTCTGGTGGATGTCATCCGGGGTGAAAACCTGGTCATCGAAGGGCCCCCTGGTACCGGCAAGTCCCAGACCATTACCAATATGATCGCGGCGGCCATGGCTCAGGGTAAGAAGGTGCTGTTCGTGGCAGAAAAGCGCGCAGCGCTGGAAGTAGTCAAGAATCGTCTAGAGCGGGCAGGGCTGGGTGATTTCTGCCTGGAGCTGCACAGCCATAAAAGCCAGAAGCAGGCGGTGATCTCCAGTATCCGCCAGCGAATCCAGAAACGGGGTACCTTTCGTTCGCCCAAGGAGCGACAGGCTCAGATCGAGCACTATGAACGTCTGAAGCGACAGCTCAACCGCTATGTCGAGCAATTGCACGCTCCCTACGAGCAGGTTGGCATGACGGCGCATCAGATTCTCATGCAGGCGACCCGTTTGCGTGAGAGCCTGCCTGTGGCGCCTTCCGAACTGCATCCTGTGTATGACTTGCCTGTTTCGCGTGTGCAGCTGGAAGAGCAAGCCAACTTTTACGCCACCTATTATCGCAAGACTGCGCAGGAAGCTGGCGAGCCGGGACGGCTGGAAACCCATCCCTGGTTTGGCTGCCGCCTCACCCGTTTGACCGGCACCGAGCGGGAAGGCCTTATGTCGTCGCTTGAGCATGCCCGGCAAGCGCTGACCCGCTTTGCTGCGCTCAGGGCTCCACTGGCCGAACGGATGGGGGCACCGGCGCTCGCGCAGTTCACGCCCCAGGCACTGGCTGATCTGGCGGAGCGCCTTCCCGCGTTGATTCTCCCGCAAGGCGACGAGGATTGGACATTGCTGCCCTTGCTGGATGAATCATCCTGTACAGCATTGGGTGACTGGCTGGACCGGTTCGATGCCTTGCTCAAGGGGCAGGAGGCCCTAGCGCGCCGTTTCAAGCCTGACGCCATTCGTTCCGCCGATATCTGCCAGCTGCTTAACCGGGCTTGCGCTGCGCTACGGTTGCATGTGGAAGGAGAGCTGGACCTGTCACAGGCGCTGGACCTCATGAAGCGAACCCGCGATCTGATGCAGGCAGCTGCTCAGGTCAATACGGCCGTGCAACACCTGCAAGAGCAGGGCGCGGCAGGCGAGTGGATAAGCGACCGGGAGGGACTGGAGCAGCTGGGTACGTTGCTTCTCCTGGCGCAGGCACTGCCGGCCGAATTGGTCGAGGCGCGTCAGCGAAGCTATGAAGACGAGGCGCTCGATATCCTACTCTCCAAGCTCGCGGATCAGCTGCCCGAACTGCGCCGTCAGCGTGAGCATCTGTCCAAGGTGTTTTCGTTCAGCCGCCTGCCCGATAGCCAGCGTCTGGAGGATCTGCATCGCGTGCTGTCCGATGCGTCTCTGCTGCGCTGGTTCAAGGGCGAGTGGCGAGCGGCCAAGGCAGAACTGCTGACGTTGATACGGCCCGGTGTGAAGCTGGGCGAAGGCATCGACGCGCTGGTAGAGGCCGTCGCGTTTCAGCGTGAAAGCACGGCGCTGGCGCAGAATACCGGCTATGCCCAAAAGTTGGGGCCGCTGTTCAAAGGGCTTGAGACCGAAGTGGATGATCTCTTGCGTCTGCGCGCTTGGTATCGTCAGGTCCGTGAAACCTGCGGGCGCGGCTTTGGTGTCAAGGTATGGATTGCGGATTACCTGACCAAGGCAGACGCTGCGGACATCGCCGCGTTACAGGGTGAGGCCGATACACTGCTGGCCTATCTAGGAGAAGTAGAGGATTTAAGGCAGGACCTCGAAACCCTGTTTACCTTTGATGCTCATGATCTGCGCACACAGCCGCTGCTGGCCGCTGACGGTGTGCTGGTCCGCCTGCTCAAGAGCGTGGGTGGGGCACTCAAGGCGATGCTGCCCCATGTTCGGGAGCAGAATCCAACGCTCAATGGGTTGCAGGCACAGATCAAAACCCTGGAGGCGTGGCAGCAAAGCGCTACCCAGCTGCGTCAGGACCAACAGCTTGCGGCTGTGCTGGAAGGCCGCGAGCTACCGACCCTGGAGCAAGCCTCAAGCGCCCGCGCCACCCTCAACACCTGGCGTCATACCGTCGAGCTTGCCCGGCCATTGCTGGCGTTGTCTGTTGGGCGTGACCTGATGGCACGTCTGGCCGAAGAGGACGCGGACGGCGCCGAACGCCTGATCCAGGAGTGGCAAGAGCAGGCTGCGGTCATTCAGCAGGGCATGGCAGCCTGGGAAGACCGTCTGGACGCTTTCCTGGTACGAGGAGAAATCGAGCCTGACGAATGGTGGCAAGTCGTTACGGAGCCGACATTCGAAGCGCTGGAAGCACGTTTGCGCCGGGCGTCCGAACGTGAAGACCTGCTCGACCACTGGTTCGAATACCGTCGACTGCGTAGCCGGCTGGCTGATCTTGGTTTCGAGTCTACCGTTGTGGCCATCGAACGGCAGCGTCTGACGGCAGATCAATGCGCTGACGGCTGCCTGCTGGGCCTGCTGGACCGCTGGGCCTGCCAGATCCTGGAGGACAATCCGGCACTGGGGCAGTTTTCCGGTAAGGAGCAGGAGGCTATTCGGGCGCGCTTTGCCGAAATCGACCAGGCGCTCAAGCAGATTCAGCGCGACGAGGTGGCGTACGACATCGATCAGGTAGAAGTGCCTGCCGGCAACAACTCCGGCAAGGTGAAGGAGCGTACCGAACTGGCGCTGTTGGAACACGAAGCCAGCAAACAGCGGAGCCATCAGCCGATTCGCAGTCTCATGCAGCGCGCCGTCAAGGCGCTGCAGGCACTCAAGCCGTGTTTCATGATGAGTCCAATGGCGGTGGCGCAGTATCTGCCCGCGGGCGAAGTGGAGTTCGATCTGGTGGTGATGGACGAAGCCTCGCAGATGCGTCCCGAAGAGTCCTTGGGCAGCATTGCCCGTGGTCGTCAGCTCGTGGTCGTCGGTGATCCGAAACAGCTGCCGCCCACCAATTTCTTTGCACGCCAGGGAACAGGAGACGATGCAGAAGATGAGGACCTGTCCCTCGCTCAGGATTCCGAAAGTATCCTGGATGCGGCCATGCCCTTGTTCCGGCTGCGCCGCCTGCGCTGGCACTACCGCTCGCGGCATGAAAGCCTGATCGCCTTTTCCAACGCGGCCTTCTATGACGGTAACCTGGTGGTCTATCCCTCACCGCATCGCGAGTCGGCTGAGTTTGGCGTCAAGTTTGAGCGTATCGGCAACGGCCGTTTCGTCGAGCAGCGCAACGTAGAGGAAGCCGAGGCAGTTGTAGCAGCGATTGAGCATCACCTGCTCAATCGCCCACAGGAGTCCCTGGGCGTGGTTGCGATGAACGTCAAACAGTCTGAACAAATCGAGCGCCTACTGGAGCTGCGCGCCAAGCAGAACCCGGAGCTTCAGCTTGCCTGGGAGCGTAATGCGGGACTGGCCGAGCCGCTGTTCATCAAGAACCTGGAAAACGTGCAGGGGGATGAGCGAGACGTCATTTTCATCTCGTTCACCTACGGCCCCATGGAGGCCGGTGGCAAGGTGCCCCAGCGCTTTGGCCCGATCAACAGCGACTCGGGTTGGCGACGGCTGAACGTCTTGTTCACTCGCTCCAAGAAGCGTATGCACATTTTCACGTCGTTCACGGCGTCGGATGTGCTTGTTACCGGTACGTCGAGTCGTGGCGTACACGCGCTGCGTAACTTCCTACACTATGCCGAGACGGGGTATCTGCCGCGCGTGGAAGAAACCGCACGCGCCCCGGACAGCGACTTCGAGATTGCCGTCATGGACGCCTTGTCTCGCCACGGTTACACCTGTGAGCCGCAGGTTGGTGTGGCAGGCTTTTTCATCGATCTGGCCGTGCGTGATCCTGAACAGCCAGGGCGTTACCTGATGGGAATTGAATGTGATGGGGCGGCTTACCACTCAGCCAAGTCCGCGCGGGACCGGGATCGGCTGCGTCAAAGCGTCCTGGAGCAATTGGGCTGGCGGATCCGCCGAATCTGGTCAGTGGACTGGTTCCGTAACCCTCGTACACAGCTCGATCCCATTATTCATGAGCTTGATCAACTACGAAGGGAAGGGCCTGTCTCTACCAAGCAGTTGAGCAAAGAGGAAAAGACCATGGAGCATGAGGTTTTAGATGCAAGCGTAGGGACCCACCTGCTGGTTGAGCCTCCTGTTACAGAGAGAGCAAATCACGGCCCGGACGATATGAACCCGCACGTCCACTAAAATAAAGGCCCGCCAAGCGCGGGCCTTTTGCTGGAGCCTGCCTGTTAGCAGGCTTCGCCGTACAGCGTTTTCTCACGGTTGATCATGATATCTGCCAGGAACCAATAGGCTTCGCCCCAGGCATTCAGGATCTCGTCAGTGGCCGCATCACCCAGTACATCCTTGATGGCTGGGAGCAGGGCATTGGCAACCGCAGGGTAGTGTTCGGCCTTAACGTGTGTCGCTACGTGCCGAGCACAGATTTTGTCCACAGCACCCTGAATCGCTTCAAGATGGTCCACATTCTTGGCAAAGGCCAGGATGGCGGCAGCCAGGCGTCTGGGTTGTTCGCCTGACTTATGGGCGGCTTCGTCGAACAGTGCCTTTATCTCTGGATCGACAAACAGACGCTCGTACATTCGGGTCGTAATGGCGACGCCATGCTCCTGAATGACAGGCGCCGTCGATTTGATAATAGCAATGGTTTCAGGTGATAAAGGCTGGCTCATAAGGCTTCCTACCGTATTCTCAGGCCGCTGCAAAAGGCGGCCCTGTTGTCATCAGGCTAGTGTTATCGATAACAGCGCCCCTCGGCGGAGGGCTTGCTAGAAGCATAGACTACCGCGCTGATATCGCCGCAAAGGCACGAATCGATGGCTGTAGCCTAATAAGGTTGCGAGGCGGAGGTATTGATATATGTCATGGTGCCTGCAATAAGCCAGGCACCATGACATGTGGTCAGGCTCAACGGGCGTCAGGAAACCTTGAAGCCCGGCTTGATATGCGCCACCAGATCAAGGAAAAGCGTCCATGTACGCTCGGTAGACGAAATGCTCAAGCATTCATCGGGCGAGTGTGCGTTACGGATGTCCGGGCCGAAGGAGATCATGTCGACATCCTGCAGCTTGGCACTAAACACACCGCATTCCAGTCCTGCATGAATACCCGCCACTTCAGGAGCGCGGCCATATTGAGCGGTGAAGCGTTCAACAAACAGGTCGCGTAACGGGGATTCCGGCCGGAAGGGCCAGGCAGGATAACCATCATGCAGTTCGAAGCGTGCACCGATCACACGTGCCAGGGCTTCAAGCTTGGCAACGGTCGCATCCATTTGTGAGGGCTGCGAGCTACGGCTGGCGCTGCCAAAGCTGATCTCGTCGCCTACGATATCCAGCGTACCCAGGTTGGTAGAGGTTTCTACAAGGCCGGCTATATCCGGACTCATACGTTGAACACCCTGGGGCATCAGGATCAGGGCTTCACTAAGGGCCGTGGTCGTGGTTTTGGCAAAGCAGCGCTCCGGCATGGACGCGGCTTCCAATGCGAGTTCAAGGCCAGGGTCGGCCGTCACGTATTCCTGTGAAAGCCGTTCGTACCATGTCTTCAAGGTGGCGTCGAAAGCGTCGATGTTGTCTGGAGAGATAAGCAGCGTGACTTCAGCGCGGCGGGGTATCGCATTACTTTTGCCCGAGCCTCCCTGTACATGCGCAACGTGAACATCATGCTTTACCAGCAGATCACTCAGGATGCGGCCCAGCAGCAAGATTGCATTACCACGTGGCGTATGAATATCCAGGCCCGAATGTCCCCCTTTAAGGCCGCGTACGTGCAGCTTCATGGCTCTTGAGCCGGCAGGAACGTCGCTCCACTGGATCGGAAGACGCATATCGCTGCGATTGCCGCCCGAGCAGCTGGTGAATAGCAAGCCTTCTTCCTCACTATCGATATTGAGGAACAGACGACCCTTCAAGGTAGATGTATCGAGCTTCGAGGCGCCTCTGAGGCCTACCTCTTCCTGAGATGTAAAAATGGCTTCCAATGGAGGGTGCGGAATGTCATGACTTTCCAGCAATGCCAGCATGAACGCCACGGCAATGCCGTTATCGGCGCCCAGGGTAGTGCCATCAGCCTTGAGCAAGTCGCCTTCGATACGCAGCGAGATGGGGTCGCAATTGAAGTCGATGGGGTTGCCTTCGTTCTTCTCGCACACCATATCGGTATGCCCCTGCAGGATGGTTACAAGCGCATCTTCATAACCAGCGCTACCTGGCTTGCGGATAATGATGTTATCCAAGGCATCACGTTCGGCCTGCAAGCCATGGCGATCAGCAAATGCCATCAAATGATCGGCAACAGCCTGCTCGTGGAAAGAGGGGCGGGGAATAGCGGAAAGTGCTGCGAAATGACGGAAAACTGCAGCCGGGGCAAGATGCTCAACAGAGGCCGACATGATGGCTCCAGAAAAAGGAAAACGTTGAGCGTCGGCTGATGCTGCTGGCGAGTCAAGCAGTTTTACCCATGAAGCACCCGCCAGAGCGCCTCATGAGAAGGGCGGCTTACTGGTTCATGCGCTGGCGATAATCCACCAGCTCCTTGCCCAGCGCCTCGGTGGCATCCTGAAGCGTATCGATCGGACGCTTGCGGCAATAGTCACTGATCCACTGCATGCGCAGGCCGTCATCCATGCCTTCTGAAATATTCTTGATTCCACTGCGGGTGGACTCATTGAAGAAGGTGAAATAACCCGACACCCACTCACTGGCATACGGCTTGTCAGCGCTCCAGGTACTGAGCAGGTCACGGCAGGTCTTGGATCCAATACCCAACGCCTTGATGGGCTCATCCCCATCAGCAGCAAACGCCCCTTGCGCCAAGCTGCTCACCAGTGCCAGCGTCATGGCTATCCCTGTCATTCGTTTCATGGTCGTCCTCATGGGTTGGAAGCAAAAAGCGCTTGGACCTTATAAAGAGTGAAGGATTCGCTGGCAATCGTAACGTCTAAAATCTGCTTTCAAGTTTGCAGCTTTGTTCATTTACACGAGGCGCTGGCCTATGCTTTAACGACACAGTATTTCAGAAATGGTCATCTAGGAAACTAATGCCTTCTGCCATTTGATATGGGTCGGAAAACATGTTCTAGATATTCCAGTAGAAGAAGATGATAAAATATTTTTAAATATTTCGTGATTTAAGCGAAGCCTTCAGTAATGAATGAAGGGGCATTTATAGTTTGAGAAAGCGCATGGCACCCTCATATGGCAAAAGCCTTAACAAGAATTAGACGATATAGTCGATCGCTGAATCGTTAGCGACTTTTTTTCGAGCTGGGTAAGCATTATCAGACAAGCAAATATGGCCTCGGTAAGCCAGCACGCTGTTTGTAAAGGTTGGCCAATCGATATCAATTAGATCGGCGTGTATCAGTGATGTAAAGGTTTTATAATGTTGTTTGTAAAATGGTGATTCAATTAATTGTTGATTGAAGCCTTCCAGCAGAATAAGCGATATCTCATTAAGAACGAAACCCGAGTTTCCTCGGGTTTCGTCGAATATAGGCGTATAGCCAAACGTTAGAAGGCCAGTGCTACTTTTGCACCGTATTCATTGGCCTTGAGTTTGACATCGTCGGCGACGTCGAGGTTGTTCTTGAGTTTGTACTCGTTATGAACATAGTAAACGCCGACCATGACAGGCATGGAGTTGGCACCCTGGTTGAACAGTACACTCATCTCGGCGTACGGATTGGTACGGTCGCGAAGATCAACGCGGTCGCTGCCTACATCTTCAACTTTGAGGCGAGCCCGGGCGTTGAGCGTGCGGCGTGCACCGGCTTCCAGGCGGAAGGTTGTCGCCTCATCAAACTGATGGTTATAGCCCAGTGCAGCCTTGGCAAATGCACCTTTGGTGGTCAGCTTGACATCTTCGCCACTAGTATCAGGCTCATAGCGTGTCCAGCCATAGCCGCCACCTACCAGAGCATCAAGGTAGTTGGTGTTGTCGATGGCCATGCGCCAGCCAAGATCGACATCGCCTTGAGCTTCCTTGAGTTTATTGCTGTGTCTTTCACCAAACTTGACCTTGGCTTCGCCTTGATAAATGAAACCTTCCTCGCCGGTCATCTTGTTACCAAAGTTATAGAAGACGCCTCCTTTGCCCATATGGGTTTTATCGGAGCCTACGTCAGACTCAAGTTTATATTTGCTGTAGCTGCCTAATACACCCAAATTGGAAATAGGGCCGGTATCAGCGGCCATTGCATAGGATGAAGCGATGGTAAAAGCAGCTACGGCAGAAGTCTGAACCCAGCGGGCTCCGAAGAAAGGAAACATGATCGACTCTCCTAGATAAAACAGTAAATCGCAACAGGCGCGTATTACGAATGGCGCTATGTCTATAAGTTCAAAAAAATAGACGATATGCGTCAGCAATCAAGGCGATATAGTGAATTTTTAATTAATAGCGCCAATGAATAAGTTTCTGCTATTTATTTTGATATCAAAATGATTGTGTTGCATGCTTACATACATGGCTGCATACATAGCACTACTCAGTTGAAGGACTGATTATAAGAATCGCACTGCTCGAAATATGTTAACTACGAATTAGGCAGCTCATATGCGTGCAAACATAAGCCGCTATAAGCAGGTAGCAAAGCGTTAATTGAAAGGTGCTCGCACGACAAATAGCGCATGGGGCTGGCGGGGAAATGAGAGGTATACCAGGGCGGAAAAAAGCTAAGGTTGAGCAGAAGGGTGGCGAGGTGATCTGTATCGTTTTCTTCTGGATGCCACCGTTATGGTCAGCATCCAGAAGAGGGCTGAAGCGTTAGAACGCTACGCCGACTTTTGCACCGTATTCGTCATGCTTGAGCTTGACGTTATCGGCCAGGGCTAGGCGATCCTTCAGCTTATCCTCGTGGTGCTCGTAGTACAGACCTGCTGTAATCGGCAGACCTTTGCCATTCTGGTTGAACAGCATGTCCATCTCCGCATAAGGATTGGTGCGGTCATGGATATCTACACTTTCGCCGCCTTCATGCTGGACATGCAAACGGGCGCGCTCATTCAGCTGACGACGCACACCGCCTTCCAGACGCAGGGTGGTGTTGTTGTCGAAGGCATGGTTATAACCCAGGGCTGCCTTGGCGAAAGGCCCTTTTGCGGTCAGGCGTAGATCATTGCCGCTGGTATCAGGTTCATAGCGAGACCAGTCGTAACCTGCACCGACAAGCGCATCGACATAATTCTGATTATCGATTGCCATTCTCCAACCTAGATCAGCCTGGCCACGACCTTCCTTGAGGCGGTTGCTGTGCTTCTCGCCAAACTTGCCTTCAACGCCTGCCTGATAGATAAGGCCTTCGCCGCCGGTCATCTTGTTGCCGTAGTTATAGAACACGCCAGCTTTAGGCAGATGTCCATTTTGCGAGCCCAGGTTGGACTTCAGCTTGTACTGATCATAGCTGCCAGTGATACCGGCTGTAGAAATAGGGCCGCTGGTGTCTGCCATAGCGTGAAAAGAAAAGGCAGCCAATACAGAAAAAATAGAAGAATGAATCCAGCGATTGCGTGCTTTGATAGTCATAAAGATACTCCTGAACATAACGCTATAATGTTACATAGCAAGCTCACTTTAATTCAGACTGAAGTTAATGACAATAATAGTTAGCTATCTAACTGATAGGTGGTTATCGATTGGTTGGGTGAGTATTGGTGCTTCTATACCGCTAGCGCCGGGGCGATAGCGCCTTGACGCAAGTGATACAAGAGTGGCATTCGGCAGGAAGCATTCCAGGTTTCTCTGCATCCCAGCAGTAAGAGAGCCAGAAGGTTATGATCACGTTCTGCGCACAAACGACGGGTGCCTGACGGGCTTGGGGGCGGTTCTGCTAAGCCCGGCCGCTTGATCCATTGAGACGCCAGGGCCGGAACCTGTTTAGTATTGGTCACTTCGCTTAATAGACGAGATAGGGATGTCAGGCAAAAGAACAGTTGCCATTGGTTTTATCGGCTCGACGCTGGATCGGGTAGGCCAGGGCGCCAATCGCTGGAGTAAATGGCGTCCAACGGTTGGGCTATGCCAGCAGCAGGATCTGCTTGTCCACAGGCTTGAGCTGATTCATGGCACTGATGCGCGAGATGTGAACCTTGCCGAGCGGCTGAGAGAAGACATCCATCAGGTATCGCCGGAAACCGAGGTGCGCCTGCATGCCTTGTCGCTACGTAATCCCTGGGATTTCGAAGAGGTGTATGGCGCACTGCATGACTTTGCGGTGGGCTATGCCTTTGATACCGAGCATAAGGACTATCTCGTGCATATCACGACGGGCACACATGTCGCGCAGATCTGCTGGTTTCTGTTGACCGAGGCCCGCTACTTGCCTGCAAGACTCATTCAAACGTCACCCGCCAGGCGTCGTGATGAAGGCAATGAGGTATCAGGAACCCATGCGCTGATCGACCTTGACCTGTCTCGCTATGACCGTATCGCTACCCGGTTTCAGCATGAGCGTCTGGAAGGTCTGGCTTTTCTCAAGTCAGGCATTGCAACGCGGAACATGACTTTTAACCGGACCATCGAGCAGATCGAGCGCGTCGCCCTACGCTCTAAAGCGCCTCTGCTATTGATAGGGCCTACAGGCGCCGGCAAGTCTTTTCTGGCGCGCCGCATTTATGAGCTCAAGCGCAGCCGACATCAGGTGGATGGACGCTTTGTCGAGGTCAACTGCGCCACGCTCAGGGGCGACGGTGCGATGTCTACCTTGTTTGGTCATGCAAGGGGGGCCTTTACTGGCGCACAGAGCGCGCGCGAGGGGCTGCTTCGTGCGGCTGACGGCGGTGTATTGTTTCTGGATGAAATTGGTGAGCTGGGCCTTGATGAACAGGCCATGTTGCTCAAGGCGGTCGAGGAAAAGCGCTTCTTTCCGCTGGGCTCGGATAGAGAAGTGACCAGTGATTTTCTACTGATGGCGGGTACGCATCGGGACTTGCGCAGCCGCGTAGCGGAAGGGCTGTTCCGTGAAGATCTGTTTGCCCGCATCAATCTCTGGACGTTCGACTTACCCGGGTTGGCGGGGCGGCGAGAGGACATTGAGCCCAACATTGACTTTGAGCTGGAGCGTCACGCTCGGGAGCAAGGACGCCTGGTGCGCTTCAATCTGGAAGCGCGGCGTCGTTACCTGAATTTTGCCATTTCCAGCGAGGCTGCATGGAGCGGCAACTTCCGCGAGCTATCCGCCTCCATTACACGCATGGCGACTCTGGCGGACAGCGGACGAATCGATGAGGCAAACGTGCAGGAGGAGATCGACCGGCTGCGCCGTGCCTGGGGGCTTCAGTCGTCAAGCGATGGGCTGGATCTGCTTCTGGGCGAGCGGGCCGAGGAAATGGACCTCTTTGATCGTCTGCAGCTCGTGTCTGTCATCCGCATCTGCCAGCAGGCGGATAGCCTGTCTGACGCGGGGCGTCGACTGTTCGGCGTCTCACGACAGGCCAAGGCCCAGCCGAACGATGCCGATCGGTTACGCAAATATCTGGCGAAGTTCGGCTTGGAGTGGGGGCAGGTAAAAAAGGGGACGTGAAGCGGACATGTATTTCCCAAAATGAGCCGTGAGGCATGCTGTCAGCCAGCTGTGCTCATGGCTCTGAAATAAAATCAGCAGGCACATGCTCTACCAGCCAGACGCCATTGTCAGCCTGAAAGAATCGATGGCCCTGTTGATGCATATCCAGGGCTCTGATAACGAGCACTACCGGCTGGCCATAACGTTTGCCGACATTGATGGCAGTATCGGTATTATCAGAAAGATGAACGTGGTGGCGTGAGCCTGGAATCAAACCTTTCCTTCGTATTGATTCCAGAAAACGGACAGCTGTACCATGGTACAAGCGTTCGGGCGGTACTTTTTGGATGTGCTGAAGAGTGACCTGTGAGGTGGAGTGACCTTGAGCCGCCCGTATACGCGTTCCGTCGGGCGATAAGCTGAAGCGCTTTTTATCGTTGCCAACTACAACTTCTCGTATCAGGTGCTCGTTGAGTTCTCGGCCATGTCTGGCTGCGCCTGCGATCAACGTGGTGATCTCAACCCAACCTTCGCTATCGAGCGCTATGCCGATTGCCTGAGGCTCATGCCTGAGGACGTAACTCAGAAATTTGCTCGTTTCGATAAGCCTCTGATTGCTCATCGAGTCCTCCATTCAGCTGCGTGTATTTCAGCGTAGGCGAGGTAATACAGGCATTGGGCGGTATTGTCTGGCAATCCGCCCAATAAAAGGCGCTGACTAGCGTCCTGCAATGGGCTCCTGGCCGTAGCTGGGCGAGTGCGGGCCTACCAGGATGCCGTTGGGACGGCCAGCCGACAGCAAACGAAGGCTAGTGATTCCGGCAATTTCATGGCCTTTATCGCTGATCGAGTTCGCAATCTGGTTTATAGCGGCTGTGATCAGTAAGCCAATCAGACCGCCACCGCTATTTTGCTGCTGCTCAGCTGTACTTGCGCTTGCCGCACCTTGCCAAAGCAATTTGCCGCTGCGCAAATCGACGAGTTTGGCGGAAGCCGTTACAACCGTCTCACTGCTGATGATGGCATATGTACTGCCATAGCGGCTGACCTCCACATACATGGCAGCATCTGCGCCAAAGATTTCGCGAAGCTTGGCAGGCGGCGCCGCCTGCATTTCGTCAGGGGTTAACAGGCCGTTTTCCTTGAAAGTTTCATCCACGAGGGCGACAGGTAAAACGTAATAACCGGCTTCGGCCAGAGGGTAGGTCAGCTGTGAGAGTACACTGTATGTCGCCTTCACATCGGGAGACTTGTTGACTGGCGGCAGGATGACAATGGAAGCTGGTTTGCTTTCCCTGAAGGCCGTGTAGTCATAGGGCTGCTGCTGGTTAGCGCAACCTGCCAGCAAGCCGAAAGCAGACAGGATAAACAACGCTTTGAGATAAAAACTGCGCATGGGATAGCTCCTACTTCTTGAAGTTGCGCATCAGGAAGTCCATGTACGCAGTGGACTCTGGAAACAAGGTCTTTTCAGTTTCAAATTGCTGGCGGACCTGATCCATTTTGCCTACTTCGGCGTAGAGCATGCCTAGCTGTGCGTGATAACCAGGCGCAGGCGTTAGGCCTTTGGAGCGGGCTTGTTGCAAACCGGCCTCCATCGCGATGATTTGCTGTTCAGGGCCGGTTTCTTTGGTGAAGTGCTGATACACCTGATCCTGATAGCCAGGCCAGTAATAAAGCGATTTGGGCTGTTCAGCGCAGCCGCTCAACAGCGCGATCAAGGTAAGCGACAACAATGCAGCGCAGGGCTGTAAAACGCTTTTCATATCCATTCCTTAGAACGTAAAGCTTATTGCACGGGCTTCCAGGCACCGCTATCAATCCCTTCAACCAGGCGGTTGACTGCTTCGCGAATGGCCAGGTCCAGTACCTTGCCGTTCAGCGTCGAGTCGTAACTGGCTGTCCCGCCAAAGCCAACCACTTCCCGGTTGGACAGGCTGTACTCACCAGCACCCTGGGTTGAGTAAACCACTTCAGACGTACGAACGTTGACGATATTGAGGTTGACCTTGGCATAGGCAATTTGTGATTTGGCGCGACCAAGAATGCCAAAGAGCTGTTGGTCGCCTACTTCCTTGCGGCCAAATTCTGTTACGTCACCGGTAACCACATAATCAGCACCACGCAGTTGTTGGCCCTTTTTCGAGAGGGCACTTTCCTGCGCTATTTCACTCATGTTGTCACGGTCCAGTACATTGAACCGGTTGGACTGCTGAAGGTGAGTCACCAGAATGGTTTTAGCTTGACCGCCGAGACGATCGACACCATCTGAAAACAAGCCCCGCATATAGCTTGAGCGGTTGTCGAATTTACCTACGGAAACAGGCTGGCGTATGCCTTGGTAGACACTTTGAGCGGAGGTCACCTTGGCAACCTCCAAGGTCCGGGATTCTTCGGTTGCGCAGCCAGACATTAGAGCCGACAAGCTAATGGCGCTTGCAATCAAAACCTTCTTTTTCATGTACTTCTCTTTACTGAAGTTGAGGCTATTACCATCACTCCGTCTGTGCGTAGTAATAACCGTAGGCGAGCAGATCACACTGCTCTAGCGTTTGCCGTATGCAACGAAGAAAGAGAAGTAGGGATGTATTCGCTGGAATTGCCAGGGATAAGCGGCAATCGAGAATCAAGAAACCTGACCAATCCTTGGCTGATTAGCATCCTGCTAGAGAAGGGAATTTGTGAAGTCTATCAACCTTCTTAAAACATATTAGGTTGTGCTTCGACGAATGGAGCAGATGACGTCATAGACGGAGCAGCAATAGGAGAAGCCGTGAAAGATTTGTCTCAATCAGTGACTGATAGGTCTGTTTTCGAACAAGTAAGTCACGAGGTAGGGAAAGATTTTCAGCCGACCAGCGGCAGAGAGAATTAAAGGATAAAAAGCGCCATTTAAAGCCTGCTTATCATGACACGGAAACGCCTTGCAGGCTCCGAAAATACTGGCCTAAAGCCGCTTCGCTGCGTTTACTCAATAAGACTTTCTAATTAGCTTGATAGATAAAAGCATTCAGGCTAATGGTCGCCTGCTCTGAACTATCTGGAGCCAAACTGCCTCCACTTCTACAGAGCCTGTACATGACGTCGTTAAGCAGGCTCCTACACCATTGGTGTTATCAAAATCAAAAAGGAAGTAGTGGGATAAGGACAGCGTGATTAAATCTGGATAGGAGAGCTGTATGTTCGTTCATAACAAACGACTTCAGTATACCGTTCGTGTAGCTGGTCCCAACCCGGGCCTGGCCAATCTAATGCTTGAGCAGTTTGGCGGTCCTCAAGGCGAACTCGCGGCTGCGATGCGCTATTTCACCCAGGGTCTGGCCGAAGACGATGCAGGTCGTAAAGATATGCTGATGGATATCGCGACCGAAGAGCTTAGCCACCTGGAAATTATTGGCTCTATCGTCGGTATGTTGAACAAGGGCAACAAAGGCCAACTGGCCGAAGGCATCGAAGAAGAAGCCGAGTTGTACCGTAGCATCACCGGAGCGGGTAACGATTCTCACATTACATCGGTTCTGTACGGTGGCGGCGCACCGCTCACCAACTCTGCAGGTGTACCGTGGACAGCAGCTTATATCGATACCATCACTGAGCCGACTGCTGACCTGCGCTCCAATATCGCCGCCGAAGCGCGTGCGAAGATTGTGTATGAGCGCCTGATCAACCTCACTGACGACGTAGGCGTGAAAGATGCCTTACAGTTCCTGATGACGCGCGAAATCGCTCACCAGAAGTCCTTTGAGAAAGCTCTACACTCCATGCAGCCCAACTTCCCGCAGGGCAAGCTGCCAGGCAAGCCGGAGTTCGCCAACGTGTACTTCAGTATGTCCCAGGGCGAAGGCGATATGCGTGGTCCCTGGAACCAGGGTGGCGAGTGGGAATACGTAGAAAGCCCGCAACCTGCTGTTGATGGCGGTGATGGCCTGGCTACTGTCAATCTGCCTGCCAAAGACATGAAAGTGGTCGAGCAGATGGTCAAGCGCACAGCGTCCGATCCGGCCAGCAACCCTCTGACTGGGGCTGATCTGGGCTCTGGTATGGCTACGCAGAAGAAAGAAGTCTGACGCTTTTCTGCTAGATGATTACCCGTGCATGGCTTGGCTGTGGTCTGACACCACACCCTGCCATGCAGGGTTCTTATGTAAAACCTTGCGTGAGCCGATAGATACGTTCTTCACCCCGGCACTCATCAGGACGAATTAAAATGGCGGAACGCAGCCGCAATAAACGGCACTGTTATTACCGCATATCAAGGAAGCGAGATGACTGAAGAAAACCGCGACGCACAACTTTCCGAAGACCAGGCGATTGAGTTCGCCCATCAAGTACTCGATTTAGCGCGCAGTGGCGATGCAGTCACATTGGGCAAGCTGCTGGATAAGGGGCTGCCCCCCAACTTACGCACCAGCAAAGGTGACACACTGCTAATGCTGGCCAGCTACCATGGACAGCTTGATGCGGTACGTACATTGCTCGATCATGGCGCTGACCCGAATATCTGCAACGATAACGGCCAGAGTCCTATTGCGGGTGCAGCCTTCAAGGGCAATCTGCCAATGGTAAAGCTGTTGGTTGAGCAGGGTGCCGATGTGGAAGGCGTGTCCCCGGATGGCAAGACCGCACTGATGATGGCTGCGATGTTCAATCGGGCCGAAATCGCCGAATACCTGATCGAAAAAGGCGCCAATATTAACGCCCAGGATGCTAACGGTGTAACGCCTCTTGCAGCTGCACAACGTATGGGCGCGCCTGAAACGGTTGCGTTGCTGGAACGAATTCAAGAGCTGCAAAAGTAGGCAGCCTGTTTATGAAAAAGGCACCTGTCAGGCGCCTTTTTTGGTTTCTGGCCTAGCGTGACTCTAACCGTACCTGATAGCAGTCACCGCTCAATGGCTCGATCACGATGCGGACCGGGCAGAACCGCTGGATGACCTCGGCATTGCTACGCAAATGCTCAGACGCATATAGACACGTAAAACGACCACTGCCTGCCAACAACAGGGGGAGCAAGAGCTGGTCCGCCAGATGTTCGCCTACGGCAGCGCCGCTGCGCTCGAAGGCGAGCAGTTCATCAATGGCAAGATTGGCGACTTGTTCTGCCCTTACGCGGCTTTGCCCGAACGCAGCGAACACCTCGGTAACCGCCTCGTACTGTTGCTCGATTAGCACTACATTTCCGGGCCCCTGCGCCTTCTGTAGCTGAACGGTATGCAGGTTGTCCTGAGACCAGCCCAAACGTTGTGTTACTTGGTTCAGCTCGCGCGTGCCTATCGACTCGGGCAGGCCTGCCAGAAGCGCTTGCGCCTGCTGGCTGACCAATTGACCACGGTCTTCCAATATCAGCGGACTCAACCTGCTGGGTTGGATCACTACCGTCATCTCACCTCCACCCGCAGGAGCAAAGCCATGACGGATGAGGTCCAGCTCTATATGGGCGCCCATCCGTTTCAGTAGCGGCAGCCATGCTTTTTGCAGGAAGTCGACTGGCGGTGCAGCAGGGTTGTGCGTTCCGCCTTTCAGTCTCAGGCGACTGGGAGCAGGTGCCTTGAGCAGGGCGGGCAACACGGTCTGCAGGACAAGTACACAGCTGCCTGCCGTGCTGATGGCAAATTCATAATTACCACCCTTGATTGCGCCAGGCTGAAAACGCAGGCTCAGCGAGCTCAGCTCCGCACCCTCAAGCGTTGCATCGCATATCGCGGCGGCCGCTTGCACGGCTGTCAGGTGCTGGCGAAGCAGGCCAGGGCGGCTCCGCTTCGCATGAATATTGATGATACTGAACGGCTGGCCCGTGATCATGGACAGGCTCAAGGCGCTACGCAGGATCTGACCACCGCCGATCGACCCGTCCAATTGTAGTTCTTCCATGGTTAAAACCTTCTTTGTCGTGCAGTTCAATCTGCTTTCATTCGTCCAGTGAAGCTGATCAGCCTTTGACGCATACCACCTGACGCAGGGTGTGCACCACTTCCACCAGGCTGCGCTGGGCTTCCATTACACGGTCGATGTCTTTATAGGCCATCGGGATTTCATCGATGACGTTGGCATCCTTTCGGCATTCCACATGTGCGGTAGCGCGTACCTGGTCCTCGACCGTAAACAGGTTCTTAGCCTTGGTCCGGCTCATGGTTCGTCCGGCGCCATGGCTGCAGGAACAGAATGACTCCTCATTGCCCAGGCCGCGAACGATAAAGCTCTTGGCACCCATGGAGCCGGGAATGATGCCCAATTCGCCCTTCTTGGCTGATACCGCCCCTTTGCGGGTAATCAGTACCTCCTGACCGAAATGCTGTTCTTTCTGCACGTAGTTATGGTGGCAGTTGACCGCTTCCAGGTTTGCCTCAAACGGCTTGGTGATGACCTTTCGGGCCGCATCGATCACTGCGTGCATCATCAGGGCGCGGTTCTGTTTGGCAAAATCCTGCGCCCAGGCGACAGCCTCGACATAATCGTTGTAGTGCTTGCTGCCCTCCTCGAAGTACGCCAAGTCTTTATCGGGAAGATTGGCAATGTGCTGTTGCATGTCTTTTTTTGCCAGCTCAATGAACAGGTTCCCGATGGCATTACCTACCCCGCGCGAGCCGCTATGCAGCATGAACCAGACCCGCTGGGCTTCGTCCAGGCAGACCTCGATAAAATGGTTCCCGGTACCTAGGGTACCCAGGTGGTTGCGGTTGTTGGTCTTTTCCAGTTTCGGGTATTTATCGGTAATGGCCTTGAAACGCTTGGCCAGGCTGGACCAGGCATGATCGGCCATATCAGGTACGTTCTGCCAGGCACCCTGGTCGCGGCGGCCAAAAGTCTTGCCATGGGGGACGGCCTTTTCGATGGCGCTGCGTAGCGGTTGCAGGTTGTCAGGCAGGTCTGAAGCCATCAGGGACGTACGCGCCGCAATCATGCCGCAGCCGATGTCGACGCCCACCGCCGCAGGGATGATGGCGCCCACAGTTGGGATAACGCTACCGATAGTGGAGCCTTTACCCAGGTGGACATCCGGCATTACTGCCAGATGCTTGAAGATGAACGGCATCTTGGCTGTATTCATCAGTTGCTGTTTGGCATCGCCTTCGACCGGGACGCCTTCGGTCCACATCTTGATAGGCTTGCCGTTGGCTACTTCAAGAAGCTGATAGTTCTGCTTGTCCATTTCTACGCTACTCCATGGGTTGTCTGTGAGATGCAGGCAAACACGCTGCAACCTTCATATCCCTGGATATAGCAGAGGGCGTGCCATTGTTTTAAAAGCGCTTGTCTTTAAACTTAACTTATTGAAATTTAGGGATTTTATTGAAATTTTTTTGAGAGAGGGCTGCTTGGTCTCTTCTGATTTACGATATTTTTATCTATCACTCTATATATTTATATAGCAATGGCTTCTCTCTATCTTACGTCTCATGATTTAGTCATCCGGCACCCTAAGATGACGCCTCTGTTCGTTCATCAGCCGACCAGCTGTCGGTAAAACTTATCTCGGGCAGTTGCTTTACAAGAAATTAAGATGGACTATTGTGGTATGACGACATACAGCATATAGCTATCGTCTAGAGTCACATTTAAGGTTTTATTGCGTAGTTTTGTTGTAAGCGGCAATTCCATACTAATAAAAACAGGAAGCTGGTATGACAACTAAGTCTATTCTGCAGGCTAGATCTACATGGGTGACAGGCGCGTTGTTGCTGGCAGTCAGCACGAGCAGTCTGGCAGCCCATATGCGCGAAGTGGCGACGTCCGGCTGGGCAACCCAGAACGGTGGTACACGTGGAGGCTCTGCCGCCATGGGAACCGATATCTATACTGTACGTTCTGCCACCGAGCTCAAACAGGCGCTAAGTGCAAACGCTGCAAGCAGTGGGCGCATTATCAAGATTGTCGGAACGATCGATATCAGTGACGGAAAACCCTTTACCAGTACGAGCGACATGGCCGAACGCGGCCTGCTGAATGTTCCGGGCAATACGACCATTATTGGTTTGGGCAAGCAGGCCGGTATTGTGGATGGGTTCTTCATGATCAAGCAGAACAACGTGATCATGCGTAATCTCACGATCGAAAATGCCTGGGACCCTTCGCCTACCTGGGATCCGGATGACGGTGATCTGGGTAACTGGAATTCGGAATTCGATGGCGTCACGATCAGCGGTGCCAGTAACGTCTGGCTCGATCATCTGACCTTTACGGACGGCGGGCGCCTGGACGATCCGAATGAGATCGGCAATGGTGTTCATATCCAGCATCATGACGGCGCTCTTGATGTAGTGTTGGGTGCGAACTACGTCACTGTATCCAATACCGTATTCAAACTGCACGACAAGAACATCCTGATCGGTAACAGCGATAGCCGCGGCACTACTGATAGCGGCAAGCTGAAAGTCACTATCCACAATTCGGTTTTTCAGGATGTAGGCCAGCGCGCTCCACGGGTACGGTTCGGGCAGGTGCATCTGTACAACAACCTTCATCTTGGTAGCGCCAAGGACGCTGTTTATCCCTTTGTTTACGCCCACGGAGTAGGTAAGTCCTCCGCCATTCTCTCGGAAGCTAATGTCTTCGCGATTTCCGGTATCAGCGGGTGTGAACAGGTAACGGCCAATTGGGGTGGCACGGTTTACAAGGATGTCGGTTCGCTCATCAATGGTCGGAAAATGACCTGCTCGTGGGATCCGAATATCGGTTGGGCTCCGCCGTATCGATACACCAGGTTACCAGCTTCACTCGTACCGCTTGCCGTACCCGTGAGAGCCGGTGCAGGCAGGATCAACTTCTAGCGAGCCAGCGTTCGTCTCGGTTGGCTTTAAACATCCTTTTGAACATTAAATGCCTGAGCGTTATGGCTCAGGTGTTTCTCGAAGATGTTTTTGTTCAGCCTAATACCAATATGCCGGTATTTAGATTGTTAGATTTATAAATGAGTGGCAGTGAACCCAACGTAGGAAAAACAAGATGAAGATGAAGTGTGGGCAACTCAAGGTATTAACGTTGAGCGCGGGTCTGTTGATGTCTGTCATGGCCTCGAGCAGCTTTGCCGCCGACGTACTAGAAGCCGCCAGTACCGGCTGGGCTACGCAGAATGGCGGTACGAAAGGCGGCGCGGCGGCGGCGTCGGTCAATGTCTACACCGTACGCAATGCAACAGAACTCAAGAATGCGCTGAAAGCCTCCGCCAGCAGCCGTATCATCAAGATCTCCGGCAAGATTGATATCAGTGACGGCAAGGCCTACACCACGACCAGCGACATGAAAAGCCGCGCACAACTGAACGTACCGGCTAACACGACCATTGTGGGCCTGGGCTCTACTGCGCAGATCGTTAACGGGTTTTTCATGATCAAGGAAAATAACGTGATCATGCGCAACCTGACTATCGAGAACCCATGGGACCCAGTGCCGGTCTGGGATCCGGATGATGGTAGTCTGGGTAACTGGAACTCGGAGTTCGATGGCGTCACCATCGAAGGGGCGAATAATGTCTGGATTGATCATCTGACCTTTACTGATGGCAGCCGTCCGGATGATCCAAACGAGATCAAGAACGGGCGACATGTACAGCATCACGACGGTGCGCTGGATGTGAAGAAGGGCGCGAACTACGTGACCATCTCCCATACCATCTTCAAGCTGCACGACAAGAATATCCTGATCGGCTCCAGTGATAGCGCCAGCTCGACGGACAGCGGAAAGCTCAAAGTCACCATTCATAACTCGATCTTCGAAAACGTTTCTCAGCGTGCCCCACGTGTGCGTTTCGGGCAGGTACATCTGTACAACAACCTGCATGCCGGCAATACGAAGGATCCCGTCTACCCGTTCTACTCGGCCCATGGTGTCGGCAAGTCTTCAGCGATTCTGTCCGAGGCCAATGCCTTTAACATCAGTGGTATCAGCAGCTGCGACAAGGTCACTGCGCAGAACGGCGGCTCTGTCTACAAGGACGTTGGTTCATTGATCAACGGCGCCACGATGAGCTGTTCCTGGGACGCCAATATTGGTTGGACGCCCCCTTATAAGTACACCAAGATGGCCGCTTCGCTGGTAGCTTCCAGCGTTCAGTCTTCTGCTGGCGCAGGCAGAATCAGTTTCTGATTGACTGCTGACGATTCTGGCCCCTCTGGTGCTTTTGCTAGAGGGGTTTCTTGTCTACCACACAAGCCGTTGTGCGTCGTTTATCGGCCTGCATGTCATGGAACCTCGACGCGTCGACAGACGAAAGCAGAGACGCTACTCATTTTGGTTGAGAGCTATCTTTAGAAATCTAAAAATTCCAATATGACATTATTGCAGTGAAACTCATTTGCGTTGAGCCTGCGTGCGCGTTACAGACACTAAACAGTAAGGACGTGTACATGACCATGAAATCAGGCTCGCTCAAGAAGCCGGCTTTACTGGGCGCAGGCGTGGTGCTGTTGACCGCGGCCGCCAGCACCTTTGCAGCGGATATGCGTGAGGCGGCCAGTACAGGCTGGGCTACGCAAAACGGGGGAACCAAGGGTGGCGCAGCTGCAGCCTCCGCCAATATCTATACCGTACGCACCGCCAATGACCTGAAGAACGCGTTGAAGGCCTCGGCCAGCAGCCGCATCATCAAGGTCTCTGGCAAGATCGATATCAGTGAAGGCAAGGCCTATACCAGTACCAGTGAGATGAAAAAGCGCGCTGAGCTGGTTGTGCCTGGTAACACCACAATTGTGGGTCTGGGCTCTACTGCGCAGATCGTCAACGGGTTTTTCATGATCAAGGAAAACAACGTGATCATGCGTAACCTGACCATCGAAAATCCATGGGACCCCACACCGGTTTTCGACCCGGATGATGGCGATGCCGGTAACTGGAACTCTGAGTACGACGGCGTCACGGTACAGGGCGCGAGTAACGTCTGGATCGACCATATGACGTTTACCGACGGTAGCCGCCCTGATGATCCGAGCGAGATCAGGAAGGGTCGCCATGTGCAGCATCATGACGGGGCGCTGGACGTGAAGAAGGGCGCCAACTACGTCACCATCTCCAACACCGTGTTCAAGCTGCACGACAAGAACATCCTGATTGGCTCCAGCGACAGTGCCAGCTCGACCGACAAGGGCAAGTTGAAGGTCACTATCCATAACTCGGTCTTCGAGAACGTTACGCAGCGTGCGCCGCGTGTACGGTTTGGTCAGGTTCACCTGTACAACAACCTGCACACAGGTAACACAAAGGACGCGGTCTATCCGTTCTATTCCGCCCATGGAGTAGGCAAGTCATCGGCTATCCTGTCCGAGGCCAATGCCTTCAACATCAGCGGCATTAGCAGTTGTGACAAGATCACCGCCAAGAATGGCGGCTCTGTCTACAAGGACGCCGGCTCGCTGATCAATGGCGTTTCCATGAAATGCTCATGGAATTCCAATATCGGTTGGACGCCTCCTTACAAATACACCAAGATGGCGGCTTCCCTCGTGGCCTCCAAGGTGCCTTCCGAGGCTGGCGCAGGCAAGATCAGTTTCTGACCCGTCTGACCGCCATCTGCCTTTAAGGGGGTGGCGGTTTTTTGCCTATCTTCTCGCCTTTTCTATCCCTTCCTGTCTGGCATGCTGCTTTGCGCGCGATACATCCATTTGCATGCTTAGCCATCTAAATAGTTAATAATTATAACGTTCGATAATCGATCGTTAAGTCCGTTAATGTCTTGACGGTAGGCAGGCTGACGTCAAGTATCCAAAAGGCAAGCACATAGAGATGAAGCCAACGGCATTCATCCAAAAGTTAATAATAAAAACAATATGGGGCTAGTCTATGTTCATTCGTACCGATTCACCCGCTTACCCTGCGTTATTCACCTTCTGTTTTCATACCGTTTTTCGGCTACCTCGGCACGTTAACGACGTGTCGCTGCTCTCCGGCTGACCAAGACCTTTCGTTTTCCAGCACTGATCCACAACAACAATAAACAGGTATCGGTCATGTCCTTATCGCTTTCCTGGCGTGCCGGCGCGCTGGCGCCCTCATGCCTTGCTGTTGCGTTATCTGGAGTTTCCCTGGCGGCTCAGGCTGCCCCTTCGGTGGTACTGGAGCAGTCACGTCCTGCGCCGCTCGATAATGCTCTGGAAAAAGCACGTCCTCTACCACCCGGGCCGCCTCGCTGGGCGGAGGACTATCGGTTTCTGGACGATGCGTCCAAGCGGAGCGACTTTTTTGATCCGCTCCGTTATCAGCGGCTGTCCGATTCAGCCTGGGTCCAGTTTGGTGCGGAAGCGCGCTACCGGGCGGATACCATCAATAACCCCGTCTTTGGGCTGCGTGGTGTGAACAAGGATTCCTACACTCAGCAGCGGCTTCAGGTCCATGGTGATCTGCATCTCTTGGATGACCAAGTCCGTGCGTTCGTCCAGCTGGAAAACACCCGGGCTTGGAACAAGGCGCTTTACGGGCCGTATGACCAGAGCAGGACGGAGCTGCATCAGGCCTTTATCGACATCAATACCAATACCCTGGGCGGGCGGCTGATGACGCGGGTAGGGCGCCAGGAGCTGGGTTACGGCAACCAGGCGTTTGTTACCTACCGTGATGCACGCAATATCCGGCTCAATTTCGATGGGGTACGCCTGAGCTATTCCCGTCCCGGCGGCTACAAGCTCGATGCCTTTGGCTTGCGTCCCGTCGAGACAGGCGAAGACAGCTTTGATGATGGCTCCAACAATAACGTCAAGTTTTATGGGTTGTACGGCACGCTACCGCTGACAGCCATCCTGAAAATGGATGTATACGGATTTGGCCTGGAAACCAACGAGCGCACCCTGGATGGGCTGACCGGAAGCGAAAAGCGCTACACCGGAGGCGTGCGGCTGTTTGGTAAGCAGGCCGGTTGGGACTGGACATGGGATCTGGCCTACCAGGGTGGTCATCTGGAAGGGGCGCGTATTCGTGCCTGGGGTATCAGCAGCGAGACGGGATATACCTTCAGGCAGCCCTGGAAGCCACGATTGGCGGTGCGTTTCGATGCAGCCAGCGGTGATGACCGCTTTGGTGATGACAAGATTGGCACATTCGACCCATTGTTTCCCAAGAATGGTTTCTATGGAGATTCGGGGCTGACCACCCTTTCGAACATGTATCTGATCGGCCCGCTGCTGACATTCGCCCCACGCCAGTATCTGCAGCTGGAAGCCGGTGCCTTTGCCGTCTGGCGTGAAAGCACCCGCGATGGCGTCTATCTGCCGGGCATGTCCTATGTGCCGGGAACGCCCAACAGCTCATCGCCCAAAACGGGCAACCTGTTTCGCAACAATCTGCGCTGGCTACCGACCGCCAACCTGACCGTGGACCTGGAATACAGCTATTTCCAGGCGGGTAAGGCCGTGCGGCAGGCCGATGGCTCAGATACCCACTTCGGCATGGTTTCAACAACGTTCCGTTTCTGATGCGCCTGACCCATGAGGAGGTTTCGCTATGACTACGCTCGGGATGGCTGATGCCCGTACACGCCTGACCATAGGGTTGTGCTTTGTAGTGGCTCTGCTGGAGGGAATGGATCTGCAGGCCATGGGCATCGCAGCGCCCAGTATGGCTGCCGCGTTTGGCTTCAAGCCGGCGCAGATGGGGCTGGTCTTTAGTGCCAGCATTCTAGGCTTGCTGCCGGGGGCCTTTTTAGGAGGTTGGTGCGCCGATCGGATCGGGCGCAAAAAAGTGCTGATTGCCTCGGTTGTGCTGTTTGGTCTCTTTTCGCTGGCCAGCGCTCATGTCTGGGATATGCAGAGCCTGTTGATCGCACGCTTCATGACCGGCATCGGGCTGGGTGGGGCGTTACCCAACCTGATTGCCCTGTCCTCCGAGTCGGCCGGCGAGCGTGCCCGTAATACAGCGGTAAGCCTGATGTATTGCGGCGTACCGCTGGGTGGTGCGCTGGCGGCCATTGTCGGTCTGCTGGAAACCGGTCTGGGCTGGCGAACAGTATTTTATGTAGGAGGCTTTGCGCCGCTTCTGGTGGCGCCCCTGCTGGGCGTGTATCTGATGGAGTCATCGGCGTTCGTCAAAAGCCGGCAGGCGGCCCGGGCAACCGAGCAGTCCATTCGCACCTGGGATGGCCTCTTTCATCAGGTAAGGGCATCCACCACGTTGATGCTGTGGGTCAGCTACTTTTTTACCCTGACGGTGATGTACATGCTGCTCAACTGGCTGCCGTCACTGCTGGTCGGGCAGGGGTTCAGCCGCAGCCAGGCCGTGACGGTTCAGATCCTGTTCAATATCGGTGGCGGTATCGGCTCGGTCCTGTTCGGTCTGCTGATGGACCGCTGGAAACCCCGGATTGTCGTGGTCGCCATCTACGCCGGTATCTTGGCCGGACTCGCGGGGCTTGGGCTTTCGAGCAGCTTTGCCGGGGTCATCATGGCGGGATTCCTGGCGGGCCTCTTTGTAGTAGGCGGCCAGTTGGTGCTGTATGCGCTGGCGCCTCTGGTGTATCCGGCGGCCGTACGAGCGACCGGGGTGGGCTCAGCCGTGGCGATAGGACGATTAGGCGCCATGGCCGGCCCGCTCCTGGCCGGTCAGGTACTGGCCATGGGCGGCGCGGCATCGACCCTGGTCATCGCAACAGCCCCCGGCGTGCTGATCGCTGCGGCGTCTGTGCTCTGCCTGCTCAACCGACAGGCCGCCAAGCCGGTCAGCACAGGTGTGCTGGCAGGTGAACCGGCTCATTAAGGAGAAACCATGTTCAGATCTCTATGGGTAGCCGCCTTGTTGACGGCTAGCACGTTACTGTCAGGCGTCTCGCTGGCAGAGGAAGCACGGGAAAAGCCTGCCTTTGATCCGCCGCCGCTTGGGTTGGAAAGATTGGCCCGGTTTGAGGTCGATCTGACGGCGCCTGTCTGGGAGCTTGGCAAGACGAGCGAGCTGGGCAAGCGCCGAATCATCCCGATTACCGGTGGCCGCTTTGAGGGGCCATCGTTCAAGGGAGAAATTCTTAACAACGGCGCAGATTGGCAGGTCGTGACCGACGATGGGCTGGCCATCATCGATACACGCTATCTGCTCAAGACCGATGACGGCGCGCTTGTTTACCTGCAAACCAAGGGGTACCGCTACGGTCCGCCAGAGGTGATGAAGGATGTGGCCGCCGGAAAGCCTGTCGATCCGAGCAAATACTTTTTCAAGGTCACGATGACATTTGAAACCAGCGCCGAGAAGTATGACTGGCTCAATCGGGCCATCGGCGTTGGCAGTGCCATGCGCCTGGGCAAGGCTGTGGTGTATGACGCCTATCTTCTCAAGTGATTGATTGGATTAACTATTTGGATGACGCCTCAAAACATGCCTATAGGAGACCGGATCTTGGCGGCATAGGAGGGGCATAAATAATGGTAAAAAGCTAAAAATAGTTAATTGACATAACTATTTTTCTGCCTTAGCTTGGACTCACAAGAAGCACAACAACAAGGGTTCCGCCATGAGCAATTACGAAGGTCGCTGGAAAACGGTAGAGGTGAAGGTCGAAGAGGGCATTGCCTGGGTGACCCTTAATCGTCCCGAAAAGCGCAACGCCATGAGCCCGACGCTGAACCGGGAAATGCGCGAGATTCTGGAAACGCTGGAACAGGATGCCGATGCCGGGGTAGTGGTACTGACCGGGGCCGGCGATGCCTGGACGGCAGGCATGGACCTCAAGGAGTACTTCCGCGAGGTGGATGCAGGCCCTGAGATTCTTCAGGAAAAAATCCGCCGTGAGGCCTCCGAATGGCAGTGGAAGCTGCTGCGAATGTACAGCAAGCCGACCATTGCCATGGTCAACGGCTGGTGTTTTGGCGGAGGCTTCAGTCCACTGGTGGCCTGTGATCTGGCCATTGCCGCCGATGAGGCCACGTTTGGTCTCTCCGAAGTCAACTGGGGTATTCCGCCTGGCAATCTGGTGAGCAAGGCGATGGCGGATACAGTCGGCCATCGTGAGTCGCTCTATTACATCATGACAGGGCGTACCTTCGATGGGGTCAAGGCTGCCCAGATGGGGCTGGTCAACAAGAGTGTCCCGCTGGCGCAGTTGCGCGAGGAAACCGTCACCCTGGCGCGTGAGCTGCTTGAAAAGAATCCGGTGGTGCTGCGGGCGGCCAAGATCGGCTTCAAGCGCTGCCGTGAACTCAACTGGGAGCAGAACGAAGACTACCTGTACGCCAAGCTTGACCAGGCTCGCCTGCGCGATCCCGAGCATGGCCGTGAAGAAGGCATGAAGCAGTTCCTCGATGAGAAAAGCATCAAGCCGGGTCTGCAAACCTACCGTCGTTAAAACGCCGGATACCCTTGCGCCTGTGTAGCCACTGAGCTGCCCAGGCGGGCGTTCGAACGTATGCTGTTATGTGCAGCTCCTGACAATTACAAAAACGAGGATCGCATCATGTACGAGGTTTCCCTACTGATTGGTGGCCGTCACGTGCAGGCTTCCAATGGGCGTCAGTTCGAGCGTCGCAATCCGCTGACCGAGCAAGCCGTCACTCGCGCAGCCGCAGCCAGCCTTGAAGACGCTGATGCTGCTGTCGCGGCGGCCCAGGCAGCGTTCCCGGCCTGGGCGGCGCTGGGCCCTAATGAGCGCCGGACACGCTTGCTCAAGGCCGCTGAACTCATGGCCAGTCGCGCGGATCAGTTCGTGGCGGCCGGACAAGGCGAGACGGGCGCTATGCCCAACTGGTATGGCTTCAATGTCCATCTGGCCGCAGGCATCCTGCGTGAGGCGGCCTGCATGACAACCCAGATCACCGGACAGATCATCCCTTCCGATCTGCCTGGCTCGATGGCCATGGCGGTGCGCCAGCCCTGTGGCGTGGTCGTCGGCATCGCACCATGGAATGCGCCGGTCATCCTGGCGACCCGTGCGATCGCCATGCCGCTGGCCTGCGGCAATACTGTAGTACTAAAAGCCTCCGAACTGTGCCCGGCCGTGCATGCCCTGATCGGTGATGTGCTTCATGAAGCCGGGCTGGGTGACGGAGTGATTAACGTTATCCACAACGCACCAGAGGATGCGCCGGCTATCGTCGAGCGACTGATTGCAAACCCGGCGGTACGCCGCGTCAATTTCACGGGCTCCACAAGAGTAGGCAAGATCATCGGGAAGCTGGCAGCGCGCCATCTCACCCCGGCGGTGCTGGAGCTGGGCGGCAAGGCGCCGCTTCTGGTGCTGGACGATGCGGACCTGGATGCTGCGGTAGAGGCTGCTGCCTTTGGTGCTTTCTTTAACCAAGGTCAAATCTGTATGTCGACCGAGCGGCTAATCGTGCACGAGTCCATTGCCGATACGTTCGTGAGCAAGCTGGCCGACAAGGCCAGAACGCTGCTTGCAGGCGACCCGCAGGCTAGTACCTCGGTCCTGGGGGCGTTGATCGACCGGGCCCCGGCCGAGCGCCTGCAAACCCTGATGGATGACGCCCTGACCAAGGGCGCACGTCTGGCGGCAGGCGGAGAGATCAATGGCTGCCTGATGCAGGCCACTGTGATCGATGGCGTAACGCCCGACATGAAGCTCTACCGCGAAGAGTCCTTTGGCCCGATGGTGTCAGTCATTCGGGTAAAGGACGACGAAGAGGCGCTGCACGTGGCCAACGACTCCGAGTACGGCCTGTCTGCCGCCGTGTTCAGCCGCGACGTGAACCGCGCTCTGGGGCTGGCTCAGCGGATCGAGTCCGGCATCTGCCATATCAATGGGCCGACAGTGCATGACGAAGCCCAGATGCCGTTCGGCGGTGTGAAAGGCAGCGGCTATGGCAGTTTTGGCTCGGCGGCTTCGGTCGAGCATTTTACCCAGCTGCGCTGGATTACGCTCCAGACAACTCCCCGACATTACCCCATCTGAACCCACGCTATTCCTGGCAACAACAATGACAACACCGGCCTGAAACAGGCTGGCCATGCATGGGGCCTGATGCGCGAATTCAGTCGTGCTCGGCCCCCTGCGTGCCAACAGGAGGTATGCGACGTGAACTGCGAGTCCGAGCTGTGCATTGAAAAGGTCGGTGCGGCCAAGCCCCGATACCGTTCGGTGTCGATCGGCCATCCGGCCGTAGACATCCGCCATGAGCAGAATGGCACTATCCGCATGCAGGCTCTGGAACCCCTGGCGCCGTTACCGCAGCGCTTGCTTGATCGCCTGGTCCATTGGGCCAGGGTACGGCCCGATCAAACCTTTGTAGCGGCACGTGAACAGGGCGGGGAGTGGCGGCGCATCACCTACGCCGACATGCTCCAGCGCGCACGTGCCATCGCACAAACCCTGCTGGGGTTTGGGCTTTCTGCCGAGCGCCCATTGGTCATCCTGTCCGGGAACGATCTTGAACATTTTCAGCTGTGCATGGGCGCGCTCTATGCAGGTATTCCCTATTGCCCGGTCTCACCAGGGTATTCGCTGCTTTCCCAGGATCTGGGCAAGCTCAAGCATGTAATCGATCTGCTTGATCCTGGCATGGTGTTCGCCTGTGACGGTGAGCTGTACCGCCGCGCCATCGAGGCGCGTGTGCCAGCGGAGGTGCCCGTAATCCTGACGCGGGGTGATCTTGACGGGCGGCTCTGTATTGCGTTCGAGGAGTTGCTCGCCCAGCCCGGCGGCGCCGAGGCGGATGCGGCTTTTGAGGCCACAGGGCCGGACAGCATTGCCAAGTTTCTCTTCACCTCCGGCTCTACCAAGCTGCCAAAGGCGGTAGTCACTACCCAGCAAATGCTCTGCGCCAATCAGCAGATGCTGCTGCAAACCTTTCCCACCTTTGGTGAGGAGCCGCCTGTGCTGGTGGACTGGCTCCCGTGGAATCACACCTTTGGCGGCAGCCACAACATCGGCATCGTGCTTTATAACGGTGGCAGCTTCTATTTGGATGAGGGCAAGCCTACGCCGCAGGGCATGGCTGAAACCTTGCGCAATCTGCGGGAGATTTCACCTACCGCGTACCTGACCGTACCCAAGGGCTGGGAGGAGTTGGTTACTGCGCTGGAAAATGATCCTGAGTTGCGTGAGCGATTTTTCGCCAAGATAAAGTTGTTCTTCTTTGCCGCCGCAGGGCTTTCTCAAAGTGTCTGGGACCGTCTGGATCGTGTAGCGGAGCGGCATTGCGGCGAGCGTATCCGCATGATGGCCGGGCTTGGCATGACCGAAACGGCGCCGTCCTGCACCTTTACTACCGGGCCACTGTCCATGGCGGGCTATGTCGGGCTACCGGCGCCGGGCTGTGAGGTCAAGCTGGTGCCGGTGGATGGCAAGCTCGAGGCACGCTTTCGCGGACCGCACGTGATGCCGGGCTATTGGCGCTCACCAGAGCACAACGCCCAGGCCTTTGACGAAGAAGGCTTCTACTGTACCGGCGATGCGCTCAAGTTCGCGGACCCGCAGCAGCCGCACCTGGGGCTGATGTTCGACGGGCGGATCGCCGAAGACTTCAAGCTATCGTCCGGTGTGTTTGTCAGCGTGGGGCCGTTACGCACACGCGTGGTGCTGGAAGGCGCGCCCTATGTGCAAGATGCGGTCATTGTCGGCCCGGACCACGACTGTCTTGGCCTGCTGATCTTTCCCCGTCTGCCTGAGTGCCGAGCCTTGTCCGGCCTGGGTGATGATGCCTCGTCCGCCGATGTGCTGGCCTCACCTTCAGTACGCGCCTGGCTTGCCGGGCTGCTCAGGCGGCTCAATCGGGAGGCAACCGGCAGTGCCAGCCGGGTGGAGTGGGCCTGCCTGCTCGATGAGCCGCCCTCTATCGATCGAGGTGAAATTACGGACAAGGGTTCGATCAACCAGCGCGCCGTGTTGCAGTGGCGAGCGGATCGGATCAAGACAATCTGCCAGGGCAATGACGCCTCGGTTGTCCGTTTCGAGGCGATGGAGGCAGCGCGATGAACAATTCTGTGGGGATCAAGGCGCGTACTGTGATGGGACTCGTCACTGGATGGATGCTTTTATCGATGATGACCACTGCCCAAGCGGCCACCGGTGTGGCTCCCCAGACGGAGCTGGTTTACGAGGCGACCGTGGAGATTGCCGATACCGTGTCCCTGGGCAAAGGCCCCCTGGGGGAGCGTCGTATCGTACCGATTACCGGCGGACGTTTCGTTGGTCCCAGGCTGCGTGGCAAGGTCTTGCCGGGCGGGGCGGATCGGCAGCTGGTCCGTGCCGATGGCGTCCAGCAGCTCGATGCCTTGTATGAGATGCGCACCCATGATGGCGCGATCCTGACAATCCACAATCAGGCCCTGATCCACGAGCTGGATACCAAGCCCTACGCCTTCTCCACACTAACCATTACCGCTCCGGACGGCCCTTACGGCTGGTTGAATCGCTACGTTTATGCCGGAACCGTCGAAAGGGCACCCTTGCAGCGCAATGCCGTACTGATTCGCGTGTACCGCCTCAAATAGGAAACTGCCATGGCGCGACAACAGGGCTTGTATTCTGCATTCGACGACGTGGTGCTGCTTGGGGGTGTCCGTACACCCTGGGTAGATTACTGCGGCGCGCTGGGGCAGGTTTCACCGATTGACCTGGGCATCAAGGTCGCGCGCGAGGTACTGGCACGCAGTGGCGTGGCGCCGGATCAGGTTGATAGCGTTCTGGCAGGGTCTGTCGCTCAGGCCAGTTTCGATGCTTACCTGTTACCCCGACACATCGGCCTTTATGCGGGCGTTCCCTTAGAGGTGCCGGCCCTGCAAGTCCAGCGTATCTGTGGCACCGGTTTCGAGTTGCTGCGTCAGGCGGGTGAACAGATTGGCTTGGGTCAGGCCGAGATCGCCTTGTGCGTCGCCAGCGAGTCCATGTCTCGCAATCCCATTGCGGCCTATACGCACCGGAGCGGTTTTCGCCTGGGAGCCTCGGTGGAGTTCAAGGACTTTCTCTGGGAGGCCCTGATGGACCCGGCACCGGGTATCGACATGATTGGTACCGCTGAAAATCTGGCCCGTCGCTACAGCCTTACGCGTGCCGAGGTTGATACCTATGCATTGGCAAGCTTCAACCGGGCGCTGGCAACACAGGAGGCCGGTTGGTTTGCGGATGAAATTGTTCCTGTGCAAACAGAAGAATTTCGGCTGGAAGGGTATCGCACGCGGGGTATTCAACTGCCACGTCGTATCGCTTCTGTCGCTGTCGACAGTCATCCGCGGCCCACGTCACTTGACGCACTGGCCCGGCTCGCCGCGATTCACGAGGGCGGTGTGCAGACGGCAGGCAACAGCTGTGCAGTGGTTGACGGTGCTGCGGCGATGGTCGTGGCCAGAAGATCAAACCGGACAGACAAGCCACTGCTAGCCAACCTGTTGGCCGCTACCGCGGTCGGGGTTGCTCCAGAAGTAATGGGCATCGGTCCGGCATCGGCCATCAGCCTGCTGCTCGAACGCAGCGGGCTGACGCTGGCGGAGATTGCGCGCATCGAGATCAACGAGGCGCAGGGCGCACAGGTGTTGGCTGTCCAGCGTGAACTGGATATCGATCCGGAAAGGCTGAATACCTGTGGCGGTGCGATTGCGCTGGGACATCCCCTGGCCGCAACCGGCCTGCGCCTGACGCTTACCCTGGCGCGGCAGCTACAGGCCAACCACGAACGCTATGGCATTGCCGCCGCGTGTGTGGGCGGCGGGCAAGGCATGGCGGTGCTGATTGAAAACTCGAACTATCGTTAAGAGGATGCCATGACCTATCACCCTCCGCTGCGCGATATACGGTTCGTTATTGATGAATGGCTCGATGCTCCTTCTACATGGCCTGCAATACCAGCCTTTAGTGAAATAGATGCTGATCTATCCATGCAGGTTCTGGAGGAAGCGGGGCGTTTTAGTGCCGACAGGTTGGCGCCGCTTAACGCCTCGGGCGATCGCCAGGGCTGCCAGCTGCAGGATGGACAGGTGACGACGCCGTCCGGATTTGCCGAGGCCTATCAGGCCTATGTCGAGGGTGGCTGGCCCGCCTTGGCTTGTGACCCGGCCTGGGGAGGGCAGGGCCTGCCACAGTTGCTGGACGCGGCGCTTCAGGAAATGCTGGTTTCCGCCAACCATGCCTGGGCCATGTATCCCGGTATTGCCCATGGTGCATACGAATGCCTGCGCGCCCATGCCTCAGAAGCGCTCAAGGATGCCTACCTTGGCAAGCTTGTAAGTGGCGAGTGGCTTGCCACCATGTGCATCACCGAGCCCCAGGCTGGCAGTGACGTTGGCCTGATTCGTACCCGGGCAGAGCCGATAGAGGGGGGACGCTATCTGCTCGACGGCAGCAAGCTGTTCATCTCGGGTGGCGAACATGATCTGACATCCAACATCGTGCATCTCGTACTGGCTCGCCTCCCTGACGCACCTGCCGGCAGCCGCGGGTTGTCGCTGTTCCTGGTGCCCAAGGTGCTTGAGGGCACGGCTAATGGCGTGTACTGCGAGAGCCTGGAGCACAAGATGGGTATCAAGGGCAGTGCAACCTGTGCCTTGCGTTTCGAGGGGGCCTGCGGCTGGTTGATTGGCGAGCCCCATCGGGGATTGGCGGCAATGTTTGTCATGATGAACTCGGCACGCCTGCATGTAGGGCTGCAAGGGTTGGGACATGTCGAGTCGGCCTATCAACAGGCACTTGCCTATGCCTCGGAAAGAAGGCAAATGCGCGCGCCGAAGCGCTCTGAAGAGACGGCTGAAGCAGCCGATCTGCTTGTTCATCATCCGGCCATGCGACGCGTTTTGCTGGAACTACGGGCTTGCAGCGAGGGAATGCGGGCGCTGGGGTACTGGGGAGCGCATCTGCTGGATCTGGCCGAGCATGCGACAGAGGCCGATGAGCGCGCCCGCACCCATCAACTGGCATCGCTGCTGACACCGGTCATCAAGGCATTCTTTACCGAGCAGGGGTTTCAGCAGGCCAGTGCGGCGCTGCAGGTGCTGGGTGGTTATGGCTACGTGACAGACTTTGGCATTGAGCAGACCCTGCGCGACAGCCGGATCGCCATGATCTATGAGGGCACCAACGAAATTCAGGCCAATGACCTGCTCGTGCGCAAGGTCATCGGCGACAGGGGAGCAGCACTGGGCAGGCTTCTGGAGCACTATCAGGCAGAAGCCGAGCGGTGTTTGGCAACGCCTTCGTGCAAGTCTTATGGTGCGGCGTTAAGACAGGCCTGCGACCAGACTTGGCAGGTGACAGCGGACTTGATGAGTTCCAGCGATTCGGAATGGCCCTACCGCGCTGCGTTGGATTATCTGCGCTTGCAGGGCTGGTTAGGGTTGGCATTTGTCTGGGCACGTACGGCTCGGCTGACCGAGTCCCGTCAGGAAGATGCATTTTATAGAACCAAAAGCGAAACGGCCCGCTTCGCGTTTGACTATCTGCTGCTCAATGTTGCGCAGACCGCGGACGCTATCAAGGTGAGCCGGGCACCTTTACCTGCTTTATAGGAGATAGTGGCGAAACGGTCGGGATCTGGCAGTAATTGGTGTGAAAACGGCAGGCATAATGGGGCGATGGCAGGCATTTCGTCAGCTTTTCTTTGTAGGGGTTGTTTATCGTTTTATGGCCCTTGAGCGCTGAAAGCGCCATGTCTGAGCGGTTGTAAGACCTTGATCGAGTCAAGGCTGACCGCAAGCGTCATGCGGCAGGCGGAACCACATGGGTAACGGCTCTCTCCATACCTTCATATCCCTCCCATATGACAGGTAACTTCATGGCAGACGCTGTTAGCTCCGCAACCGAGAGCCATATCAAGCCCAAGGCCTATATGGCAATGGTGGCTACCGTTGCAGCCATCGCCGGAGGGTTGTACGGCTATGATACGGGCATCATCTCCGGTGCCCTTCCACAAATTGCCCAGGACTTCGAGCTTAATCACCGCGCCCAGGAGCTTGTCACGGCTGCCATCTTGCTGGGTGCGGTAATCGGTGCCCTGAGTTCGACACGTATGTCGGCAAGGCTTGGGCGTCGGCTGACCATCGTGATCGTGGCGGGTATCTATTGTGTGGGGGTGGTTGCTGCTGCCATCTCTCCCAATGTCTGGTGCCTAGGGCTGTCTCGCCTGGTGCTGGGCTTTGCAGTCGGCGGCTCGACGCAAATTGTCCCCACCTACATCGCTGAACTGGCACCTCCCGAAAAGCGGGGTCGCCTGGTGACCTATTTCAACGTTTCCATTGGTGTAGGGATTCTCCTGGCTGCAATTGTGGGTGTGGCTGGCCAGAACCTCTTTACCTGGCGCTGGATGATTGGGGTTGCGCTTGTACCTTCGCTGGTACTGTTGTTTGGCATGACCCGAATGCCGAGAAGTCCGCGGTGGCTGGTCGAGCAGGACCGTCCGAAAGAGGCCAGGCATGAGCTGTCCAAGGTACGGGATACCACGGGGGAGGTGCGCGAAGAGATTGCGGATATCCAGGAAGTTGTGGACAAGAAGGAGGAGCATTCGGTAACAGGCTGGCGGGCCATGCGCCAACCGTGGTTACGACCGGCGCTTGTGGCCGGCCTGGGCGTAGCGGCGTTTACCCAGCTCAGCGGTATCGAGATGATGATCTATTACACGCCGACGTTTCTGAGGGATGCCGGCTTTGGCGCGTCCGCTGCGCTGTGGTCAGCCCTTGGCGTGGCAATCACTTATCTGGTCATGACGGTAATCGGTAAGCTGATTGTCGACAAGGTCGGACGGCGAACGCTGAGCCTAGCGATGATTCCGGGGGCAGTGGTGGCGCTTCTGGTATTGGGCGCCGTGCTGCACTTCAATTTGGCGGGCGATTCGCAGAGCTGGTGGGTAGTGGGGTGCCTGATCGTCTTCATGATCTTCAACGCAGGCGGCATCCAGGTGGTGGGCTGGCTGACCGGATCGGAAATCTATCCGCTGGCTATTCGGGATCAGGCGACCGGTGCTCATGCCGCCATGCTCTGGGGGTCCAATCTATTGCTGACCGGGACTGCCTTGACCATGACGCAATGGCTGGGTGTAGGCGGTGCGATGTGGGTTTACGCCGGACTCAATGTCCTGGGCTGGGTCTTCATCTTCTTCCTGGTCCCGGAAACGGGTGGACGAAGCCTGGAAGACATCGAGCGGTCACTGAAGGCCGGTTCCTTCCTGCCCCATCGCACCCACAAGCAGCCCGCGTAAATGTAATGCGCCGGGCTACCGGTAGACCTTGTGCAACAAGTGCAGCAGTTGCTGCCGCTCCTCGGTACTCAGGGCGGCGGTGGCCTCGTTATCACTGCGGATAGCCACTTCTTTAAGCTGCTTGAGCAGGGTCTCGCCGGTTTTGCTCAGAAAGATGCCATAGGAGCGCTTGTCGGCCTTGCAGCGTATACGTAGCGCAAGGCCCAGCGCTTCCAGCTTGTTCAGCATGATAACCATCTGCGGTGGCTCGATGGCCAATGCACGCGCCAGCTCGGCCTGCATGAGGCCCGGGTTCTGCTCGATCAGCGTAAGGGCGGTGAACTGGGCGGGGCGAAGATCATAGGCTTCCAGCTCATTGATCAGATGCTGGAAGACTCTCAGCTGAGCCCGACGCAGGGCATAGCCGATCACCTCGTCCAGAAATGGCGAGTTGATTTCGCTGCTTTCTTCCATATCGGTCGTATCGACTGCAACCTGCTGTTTTTTATTCATTGAATGAGAAACGGTTTCGTCATGATCATCGAATAATGCGGGCAGATAATATACAAGTCACGTATTTTCTTATACATCGTAGGGGTATTGTCGCTACCACCAGTGCTTTTCAGAAGGTCAAAGCAGGCTTAGGTGCAACCCGGCCTTTGCGGCTCGTCCGAATCAGCATAAAAGCGGCAAATCAACACAACGCAAGAGTGAGCAGGCTATTTTGTACTGGCAGGCTTGAAGCCTTGATGTAGACAGGTTCTAACGAGATGGGGCGGCGTCTTCCGGCGGTCAAGAGACAGACGGTTGCGCCTTTGTCGGTTTCCTGGGTTGCACCTGGTTGCACCATGCAGAGGTAGCCTCTATGCTTGCCGCCACCGTGTAGCACTTCCAATTAAAAAAGGCTGTTCAATGGCAACTACTACTACGCTAGGCGTGAAACTCGACGAAGCCACCCGTGAACGTTTGAAAGAGGCCGCTCGCCTTATCGACCGTACACCCCATTGGTTGATCAAACAGGCAATCTACACGTACCTGGAAACATTGGAAAAAGGTGTAAGTGTCGACGAGTTGCAGAATATTGCAGCGCGACTGGGCGAAGGTGACAACGAAGTAGTAGAAGCCCTGGCTGATCCGGTCTATCAGCCATTCCTTGAATTTGCCGAAAGCATTCTGCCGCAGTCTGCACTGCGCTCTGCCGTGACGGCCGCCTATCGCCGTCCGGAAGAAGAGATGGTGCCTATGCTGCTTGAGCAGGCGCGTCTCCCCGCAACTACTGCCGATGCCGCGTACAAGCTGGCCTACAGCATCGCTGAAAAGCTACGTAACCAGAAGGGCGCTGGTGGCCGCTCCGGCATGGTCCAGAGCCTGCTGCGCGAATTCTCTCTGTCTTCCCAGGAAGGCGTGGCGCTGATGTGTCTGGCCGAAGCGCTGCTGCGTATCCCGGACAAGGGCACCCGTGATGCCCTGATCCGCGACAAGATCAGCAAGGGCAACTGGCAGCCACACCTGGGCAACAGCCCGTCACTGTTCGTCAATGCAGCGACCTGGGGGCTGTTGCTAACGGGCAAGCTGGTCTCCACCCACAACGAGGCGGGTCTTTCCAGCTCGCTCAATCGCCTCATCGGCAAGAGCGGCGAGCCGGTCATCCGCAAGGGTGTAGACATGGCGATGCGCCTGATGGGCGAGCAGTTCGTCACCGGCGAAACCATTGCCGAAGCCCTGGCCAATGCCAGCGCGCTTGAAGCCAAGGGCTTCCGCTACTCCTACGACATGCTGGGTGAAGCGGCCCTGACCGAGGAGGATGCCCAGCGTTATCTGGCGTCCTACGAGCAGGCCATTCATTCCATCGGCAAAGCCTCTCATGGCCGTGGCATCTATGAGGGCCCGGGCATCTCTATCAAGCTGTCCGCCCTGCATCCGCGCTACAGCCGTGCGCAGTACGAGCGCGTCATGGACGAGCTGTATCCGCGCCTGCTGAATTTGACCCTGTTGGCTAAGCAGTACGACATCGGTATCAACATCGATGCCGAAGAAGCCGATCGCCTGGAAATTTCCCTCGATCTACTGGAGCGCCTGTGCTTCGAGTCCAGCCTGGCTGGCTGGAACGGGATTGGTTTTGTCATCCAGGCCTACCAGAAGCGTTGTCCGTTCGTGATCGATTATATGATCGATCTGGCGCGCCGCAGCCGTCACCGTCTGATGATCCGTCTGGTGAAAGGTGCGTACTGGGACAGCGAGATCAAGCGTGCCCAGGTTGAAGGTCTGGAAGGTTATCCGGTTTACACCCGCAAGGTGTATACCGATGTGTCCTACATCGCGTGTGCGCGCAAGCTGCTGGCCGTGCCGGAAGTGATCTACCCACAGTTCGCTACCCACAACGCCCACACCCTGGCGGCGATCTACCAGATCGCAGGTCAGAACTACTATCCCGGCCAGTACGAGTTCCAGTGCCTGCATGGCATGGGCGAGCCGCTGTACGAGCAGGTCGTCGGCAAGGTGGCCGATGGCAAGCTGAACCGCCCGTGCCGCATCTATGCACCGGTGGGAACGCATGAAACCCTGCTGGCGTACCTCGTGCGTCGCCTGCTGGAAAACGGCGCGAACACCTCGTTCGTCAACCGTATTGCCGATCACTCTATCTCCTTGAAAGAGCTGGTGGCCGATCCGGTCGTGACGATCGAGCAGATCGCAGCACAAGAGGGCAAATTAGGCCTGCCACATCCACGCATTCCGCTGCCCAGCCAGCTGTATGGCGAAGGCCGCTTGAATTCCAGCGGTATTGACTTGGCCAATGAGCATCGACTGGGCTCGTTGTCGGGTGCGTTGTTACATAGTAACAACACTGAATGGCGTGCAGCGCCCATGCTGGGCTGCCCGGCTGAAGTAGGCATTCCCCAGGCCATCCAGAATCCGGCCGATCACCGTGATGTGGTGGGTTATGTGCAGAACGCCAGCGTCCAGGACGTGGACAATGCGCTGAACAGTGCATTGACTGCTGCACCGATCTGGCAGTCCACACCGCCGGACCAGCGTGCCGCCGTGCTCGAAACCGCTGCCAACCTGATGGAAGCGCAAATTCAGCCACTCATGGGCCTGCTGGTTCGTGAAGCCGGCAAGACCTTTGCGAATTCCATTGCTGAAGTGCGCGAGGCCGTGGACTTCCTGCGCTATTACGCCGCCCAGGTGCGTCGTGATTTCGCCAATGACACCCACCGCCCGCTAGGGCCGGTGGTCTGCATCAGCCCGTGGAACTTCCCGCTGGCGATCTTTACAGGTCAGGTTGCGGCTGCGCTGGCGGCGGGTAATACCGTTCTGGCCAAGCCTGCCGAGCAGACGCCACTGATCGCGGCTCAGGCCGTTCGCCTGCTGCTGGAAGCTGGCGTGCCGGAAGGCGTGGTGCAATTGCTGCCAGGCCAGGGGCATACCGTAGGTTCGGCACTGGTCAGCGATGAGCGTGTGAAAGGCGTAATGTTCACCGGTTCGACCGAAGTCGCCAACATTATTTCCCGCAACATTGCCGGTCGCCTGGATGCCCATGGCCGTCCGATTCCGCTGATCGCTGAAACAGGTGGCCAGAACGCAATGATCGTGGATTCCTCGGCACTGGCCGAGCAGGTGGTAACCGACGTCGTGGCATCAGCGTTCGACAGCGCCGGTCAGCGCTGCTCCGCCTTGCGCGTCCTGTGTGTGCAGGAAGACGTGGCGGATCGCATTCTTGAGATGCTCAAGGGGGCGATGGCTGAGTGTCGCATCGGCAATCCGGATAACCTGCCGGTAGACATTGGCCCGGTGATCGATGCCGAAGCCAAGGCCAATATCGACAAGCACATCCAGGGCATGCGGGCCAAAGGCCGTACAGTTTACCAGATTGCACGCAACAACGATGGCGCGACTCATCGCGGCACCTTTGTGATGCCAACGCTGATCGAGCTGGAAAGCCTGGACGAGCTGGAGCGTGAAATCTTCGGTCCGGTGCTGCACGTGGTGCGCTATGCCCGTCAGGACCTGAACCGCCTGATGGATCAGATCAACGCTACGGGTTATGGCCTGACGCTGGGTGTGCATACCCGCATCGACGAAACCATTGCCCAGGTTGTGGAAAAGGCCCAGGCGGGCAACCTCTACGTTAACCGCAACATGGTAGGCGCAGTGGTCGGCGTGCAGCCTTTCGGTGGCGAAGGCTTGTCCGGTACAGGTCCGAAGGCCGGTGGTCCGGTGTACCTGTACCGCCTCCTGTCTACCCGTCCGGTAGACGGAGTGGCCCAGGCGTTTGCCCGTGACGATCAGGAAAGTCCGTCTGACCTGACCCTGCGTACCCAAATGGAACAGCGTCAGGGCAAGCCGCTCGAAGCGTTGCAGAAGTGGGCAGGCGAGCAGAACAACACCGATTTGGCCGAGCTGTGCCAGGCATTCGCCAGGCAGACCGTCAGCGGTGTGACTCGCCTGCTGGCCGGTCCGACGGGTGAGCGCAACACCTACAGCCTGCTGCCACGTGAGCGTGTGCTCTGTCTGGCGGATGACGAGACGGATCTGATGGCCCAGCTGGCAGCGGTACTGGCAGTCGGCAGCACCGCGCTGTGGGTGCAGAACGATCTGTCCCGTGCGTTGCGTGGTCGTTTGCCCAAGGCTGTTCAGGCTCGTATCCAAACGACGTCCGACTGGACCAAGGACGAGGAACACTTCGATGCCATCCTGCATCACGGTGACTCCGATCAGTTGCGTCAGGTCTGCCAGCAGGCAGCCCAGCGTAGCGGTCCGATCGTGGGCGTTCAGGGATTGTCCCAGGGCGAAACCGCGATTCCGCTGGAGCGTCTGCTTATCGAACGCGCGGTAAGCGTCAACACCGCAGCAGCCGGCGGTAACGCTAGCCTGATGACCATCAGCTGAGTGCTCCGCTCATGAAAAGGCCCGGTTGATCCGGGCCTTTTCGTTTCTGCAGGATTTATCGATACAGGATGCCCTCCGTCTCCATTGTGACTCGTGTTCCGGCGCGACCCTGCGTGATGGCCTCGATGTCCGACAGCGAGCCGATGACAGCCGCCTTCCCAGTCTTACGGGCAAACTCGCAGGCCGCCTGGACCTTGGGTCCCATGGAGCCTGCCGCGAACCCGAGCGCTTCCAAGGCCTCGGGGTGGGCTTGGGCAATCGCTTTCTGGTCGGGCTTGCCCCATTCGATATAGGCTGCGTCCACGTCAGTGGCAATCACTAGCAGGTCCGCGTCCAGCTCCTGCGCCAGTAGGGATGAGCAGAGATCCTTGTCGATGACCGCCTCAATACCTTTCAGGCGGCCGTGGTGGTCATAGCAGGTGGGAATCCCGCCGCCGCCTGCGCAGATGACAATGGTGCCTTTTTCCAGGAGCCACTTAATCGGGCGAATCTCGAAAATGCGTTTGGGTTGGGGGCTGGCTACCACGCGGCGGAATTTGTCGCCATCTGCGGCAATGGTCCAACCCTTTTCCGCCTGGAGCTGTTCGGCCTGCTCCCGACTATAGACCGGGCCGATGGGTTTGGTGGGATGTTGGAACGCTGGGTCGGCAGCATCCACCTCTACTTGAGTCAACAGCGTGGCGAACGGCACCTCATACGGAAGCAGGTTGCCCAGCTCCTGCTCGATCATGTAGCCAATGGAGCCTTCGGTCTGCGCGCCCAGCACATCCAGGGGGTAGGGGCTTACGTCCGTATAGGCCGCACCCTGCAGGGCCAACAGCCCGACTTGGGGGCCATTGCCATGAGCAATGACCAGCTCGTTGCCGTCCACGATCTTGGCCAGTTGCCCGGTGGCGATCCTGACGTTCTCCCGCTGGTTCTCAGCGGTAAGGGGTTCGCCTCGGCGAAGCAGGGCATTACCCCCCAGAGCGACGACGATACGCATGGTGCGACTCCTTACAGGTCAGCGAGAGTAGCGACCAGAACGGCCTTGATGGTATGCATCCGGTTCTCTGCCTGCTCGAATACTATGGAGGCGGGCGACTCGAATACGTCATCAGTCACTTCGATACCATTGGCAAGGTGCGGGTATTTTTCGGCAATCTGCTTGCCGACCTTGGTTTCAGCGTTATGGAAGGCAGGCAGGCAATGCATGAACTTGGTCCGTGGACTGCCGGTCGCCTTCATCAGCTCGCTGTTGACCTGGTAAGGCAGGAGCAACTGAATGCGCTCACCCCAGGCTTCCACGGGTTCGCCCATGGACACCCAGACATCGGTATGCACAAAGTCGACGCCCTGAACCGCTTCCCTGGGGTCTTCAGTCAATGTAACGCGTGCGCCAGTCCCCTCGGCGATGGCCTTGCACTCCTTGATCCAGTCTTCGTGTGGCCACAACGCCTTTGGCGCGCCGATGCGTACGTCCATGCCCAGCTTGCAGCCAATCAGTAGCAGTGAGTTGCCCATGTTGTTGCGTGCATCGCCCAGGTAGGCGTAGCTGATGTCATGCAGCGGTTTGTCGCTGTTTTCCTGCATAGTCAGCACGTCGGCCAGCATCTGGGTGGGGTGGTATTCATCGGTCAGGCCGTTGTACACCGGCACGCCTGCATATTTGGCCAGCTCTTCCACCGTCTCCTGGCTGAAGCCGCGATACTCAATGGCGTCATACATGCGGCCAAGCACACGGGCAGTGTCCTTCATGGTCTCCTTGTGGCCGATCTGGGAGGAGGTCGGGTCGATGTAAGTGACGTGCGCGCCCTGGTCATGGGCGGCTACTTCGAAGGCGCAGCGGGTGCGGGTCGAGGTCTTTTCGAAGATAAGGGCAATGTTGTTGCCCTTGAGGTGCTGCTGCTCGTTGCCGGTGTACTTGGCGCGCTTGAGGTCGCGGGCGAGGTCCAGCAGGTAGCGGATCTCCCGCGGAGTATGGTGGGCCAGGCTGAGCAGGTTGCGGTTGCGAATGTTGAAAGCCATGTGATTTCTCCTGAGGTTCCGGTAGGGGCGGGTGGGATTAGTAATCGACAGGGTCACGTACGATCGGGCAGGTCATGCAGTGGCCGCCGCCCCGGCCCCGGCCAAGCTCACTGGCGCTGATGGTGATGACTTCAACCCCCGCCTTGCGTAGCTGGGTGTTGGTGTAAGTATTGCGGTCATAGCCGACCACAACGCCGGGTTCCAGGGCGACCACGTTGTTGCCGTCATCCCATTGCTCGCGTTCAGCTTCGTAGCTGTCACCACCGGTCAGCACGACGCGCAACGCCTTGAGGCCCAGCGCTTCAGCCACAGTGTCGAGGAAGGGTTTGGGTTCGCGGCGGATGTCGATACCGCCCGGCTTGCTTTCATCCGGCCTCAGGCTGAACGGCACGATGGCATTGGCGACTTCTGGATACACGGTGACCAGATCGCGGTCGCAAAAGCTGAACACGGTATCCAGGTGCATGGCCGCACGGGATTTGGGGAGACCGGCCACGATGATCCGCTCCACTGCGCCTGCCTTGAACAGGTTTTGCGCCAGTTGGCCAATGGCTTGCCGTGAGGTGCGCTCGCCCATGCCGATCAGCAATATGCCTTTGCCAATAGGCATGACGTCGCCGCCCTCCAGGGTGGCAAGGCCGTGGTCCACATCCGGGTCTCCATACCAGATGTCGAAGTGCTGATCGGAGAATTCCGGAGCAAACTTGTAGATGGCCGCTGTCAGCAGTGTTTCCTGGCGACGGGCTGGCCAGAACATCGGATTTAGCGTGACGCCGCCGTAGATCCAACAGGTGGTATCACGGGTGAACTGGGTGTTGGGCAAGGGCGGTAATACAAAGCTGGAGTGGCCCAGGTAATCCCGGAACATCTTGACCATTTCACTGCCGCTGGTGTCGGGAAGGTCCGAGCCGGACACGCCACCAATCAGGAACTCAGCCAAATGGCGGGGCTCCTGGCTTTCGAGCCAGGCGCGGGTTTCGTTGACCAAGCCTATGCCGACCTGATTGGGCACGATCTTGCGGTCCAGAATCCATTTCAGCGCTTCGGGATTCTTCACCGTCTCGGTGAGCAGATTGTGCATCTCCAGCACTTCTACCCCACGCTCACGCATTTTGGTGACAAAGTCGAAGTGATCGCGCTTGGCCTGATTCACCCAGATCACATCGTCGAACAGCAGGTCGTCACAATTGCTGGGGGTCAGGCGCTGATGGGCCAGTCCGGGCGAGCAGACCAGTACTTTGCGCAGTTTGCCGACTTCCGAATGCACGCCGAGTGGGGTTGAGTTAACGGTCATGTCTGTTCTCCTTGTCACAGGGTCAGGAAGCCGGCGTACAGACCGTAGGCTGCTATGGCAGCGCCCAGCACGACGGCGGCGAAGATCAGTTTTTCAACAGCGGTGAAAACGGGCTGGCCCAGCTCGTGTTTGGCCTTGGCGAACAGGATTGCGCCAGGGGCATAGAGCAGGGCGGAAAGCAGCAGGTATTTCATGCCGCCGGCATAGAGCAGCCAGGCGCTGTAGAGGGTGGCAATGACGGCAATGATCAGGTCCTTGCTGCGTTCACGGGAGGCGGCCTCGTAGGACTCGCCTCGTACGCCGATCAACAGGGCATAGGCCGCCGACCAGAAGTACGGCACCAGAATCATGGAGGTGGCCAGGTACAGCAGGCTGGTGTAAGTGCTGGCGGCAAACAGGGTGATCACCAGGAACAGCTGAATCAGCCCATTGGACAGCCACAGTGCATTGCTGGGCGCATGGTTGGCGTTCTCCTTGCGCAGGAAACGCGGCATGGTGTTGTCGCGGGCGGCGGCATAGAGAATCTCGGCGCAGAGCAATGTCCAGGAGAGCAAGGCCCCGGCCAACGAGATCACCAGCCCTACGCTGATCAATACCGCACCCCAATGACCGACGAGATGCTCCAGTACGCCTGCCATGGAGGGGTTCTTGAGTCCGGCCAGTTCCGGTTGGCTCATGACGCCCAGCGACAGGACGTTGACCAGCACGAGCAGCAGCAGCGTGCCAAGAAAGCCGATCACGGTTGCCTTGCCCACATCACGGCGTTTCTCGGCACGTGCGGAATACACGCTGGCGCCTTCGATCCCGATGAAGACCCACACAGTCACCAGCATCATGTTTCGCACTTGGTTCATGACGCTGCCTGAGTCCGGTGTGCCCCAGAAGTCCGCTGTGAAGACATCCAGGCGGAACGCTACGCCCGCGAGCACGATGAACATCACCAGCGGAACGATCTTGGCGATCGTGGTGACGAGGTTGATGAAGGCAGCTCCATGTACGCCGCGCAGGACCAGGAAATGTACGCCCCACAGGACGGCCGAGGCACACAGGATGGCCAGCGGCGTGTTGCCCTCGCCAAACGCCGGAACGAAAAGACCCAGCGTACTGAACAGGAGCACGAAGTAACTGACATTGCCGAGCCAGGCGCTGATCCAGTAACCCCAGGCGGAGGAGAAGCCCATGTAGTCACCGAACCCTGCCTTGGCGTAGGCGTAGACACCGGCATCCAGTTCGGGTTTGCGGTTGGCGAGGGTCTGGAAAACGAAGGCCAGGGTCAGCATGCCGACAGCGGTAATGGCCCAGCCGATCAGCACGGCGCCCGCGCCGGCACTTTGGGCCATGTTTTGCGGCAGTGAAAAAATGCCGCCCCCGATCATCGATCCCACGACGAGGGCAGTCAGCGCGCCCAGCCTTAACTTTTGTGTTTGTGCTGTGGTCATGACGGCATTTCCTTACGGGTTTGAGCCTATTAGGAACCTGTAGGAAAAATGGCCAATGACCTGGATCAAGGAGACGAACGATTGTTTGAACACGCGCTATTGGAGATCAATGCCTCAATAGATCGTTGTGGATTGACCTGAAGCAATGAAGTGCTCTGCGGCAAATAGTTTGGCCGTGCAGATCCATTACGCTAGCCAGAAGACCGCCAAACGGTCTGACGTGAACGCAATCTGCCAAGCGGCGGGAGGAGTGAAAATCATGTACGAGCCGGGTCGTCTTGACGTGCAGCGGCTGGGTAACCCGCAACAGCCAGCCTTTCGCCTAAGCCTGACCTATGAGGTGACGTCTCCGTCGCGCGAACAGGTCGTAAGGTTCGACCTCAACGGTACAGTAGGTGAGCAGACCGTCCGCGAAACGTTCGAGTTGCGCCGCGATGTGGCCTGCAATTTTCTGTCAGTGATCAGCCGCCGCCTGCGGGGCTATGGACTGGCGCCGCGCACCGCCTGCGTCTTTTCATGGCATGACGACTACGATCCGTTGTTCGACGATCTGCGTCGGCGCCTGCAGCTCAAGCCGGGTGACCCGGTGGACCTGGAATGGTTTCTGAGCCGGGGGTGATGTGCGTTGGGCCCATTCTGTCCCCGGCCTGCACGGCCTCATTCAAGGCCTTCACAACACCTCCGTGCCAATAACAGCATGACTCAAACGGTAGGCGTATCGATCCGCTCGCGTATCCAGGCGACGAACTTTCGGATCTTGGGGACTTCTGCGGCATGCTCGGGATAGCCGAGATAATACGTATGTGGGCTGGTCATGCTGTGCGGCCAGGCAGTGACCAGCTTACCCTCGGCCAGCTCCTCGTCGATCAGAAAGCGTGGCACCAGGGCGACACCGCAGCCCACCTGCGCCGCGCGGATGCACATAGTAAAGGTATCGAAGCGCGGCCCGTGGTAGCTGTGTTCGGTGTGAAGGCCCTGGCTCTGGAACCATTCGTGCCACGCCTCGGGGCGAGCTGCATTCTGGAGCAGAATGTAATCGGCCAGCTGCGTCGGATCGCTCAGGTGCCCTTCGGGCCAGAGACCGGGTGCGCAGACCGGCACCATGTCCTCAGTCATCAACGGAATACATTCAGCACCGGGCCAGCGTCCCTGGCCGGCGAACAGTGCCACGTCACAGGCCGGCTCGTTGACGTCCATATTCTTGACTTCATGACGCACGTCCAGGTGGATCATCGGATGCTGTAGCCGCCAGCCCTTGAGGCGTGGGATTAGCCAGCGCTCGCCAAAGGTCGGAGGCGTTGCTACACGCAGCACCTCGGTTTCACCTCCATAGGAGCGCATGTAATGGGTCGACATCTCGATCTGCGTGAGAATCTTGCTGACTTCAGACAGGTACAGCGAGCCGGCTGGAGTCATCTGCAACCGCTGGCGTACGCGTCGAAAAAGTGGATGGCCCAGCTGTTCTTCGAGCTGAGCCACCTGCTTGCTCACCGCACTCTGAGTCAGGTTCAGCTCCTCGGCGGCACGGGTAAAGCTCAGGTGCCGTGCCACGGCCTCGAAACATTGCATGGCGGTGATCGAGGGTATGTGGCGACGGGACATGACAGCTCCAACCTGAGTCGGCGCGCAGATTTAAGGCTGCGTGCAGAACGTTCATGAAAAAAAGGAATGATAAACCGAGCAAAGGTCGTTTGTTGAGCAGCCGCTTCCCGGCTAATACTGAACCCATAATGACCTAAGGAGCCAGCCATGATTGACGCACTGCTCAGCCGTCTCGGCGTTGACCCAAGCCTTTACCAGAACGGCAACCATGCCGTGTTCACACCTATCGACGGCAGCCAGCTTGGCGCTGTCACGCTGGAAAGCGCCGCCGAGGTGGAGCAAAAGATCACCCGGGCCGACAAGGCTTTCCAGGCCTGGCGTGCTGTACCAGCGCCACGTCGCGGTGAGTTGGTCCGCCTGCTGGGCGAAGAGCTGCGCAAGCACAAGGCTGACCTGGGCGAGCTGGTGTCCTGGGAAGCGGGCAAGATCACGCAGGAGGGGTTGGGTGAAGTGCAGGAAATGATCGATATCTGCGACTTCGCCGTCGGCCTGTCCCGCCAGCTGTATGGCCTGACGATCGCCTCCGAGCGTCCCGGTCACCACATGCGTGAAACCTGGCACCCGCTGGGCGTGGTAGGTGTGATCAGTGCGTTCAATTTCCCGGTGGCGGTCTGGTCATGGAACACCGCCCTGGCCATCGTCTGCGGTAACTCTGTGGTATGGAAACCTTCGGAAAAAACGCCGCTGACGGCATTGGCCTGTCAGGCGCTGTTTGAGCGCGCCGTCAAAGCCTTTGGCGATGCACCGGACTACCTGAGCCAGGTCATCGTAGGGGACCGAGCCAGCGGTGAAGCGCTGGTGGATGATCCACGCGTGGCCTTGGTCAGCGCCACCGGCAGCACCCGTATGGGCCGTGAAGTGGGGCCACGTGTAGCGGCTCGCTTTGGCCGTTCGCTGCTGGAGCTGGGCGGCAACAATGCCATGATCGTTGGGCCCAGTGCCGATCTTGACATGGCAGTTCGCGCCATCTTGTTCAGCGCTGTGGGTACGGCCGGTCAACGCTGCACCACACTGCGCCGCTTGATTGCCCATGAATCCATCAAGGATGAATTGGTGACACGCTTGAAGTCTGCCTATGCCAAGGTGCGTATCGGCCATCCGCTGGAAGGCAATCTGGTCGGTCCGCTGATCGACGCACAGAGCTTTCAGGCCATGCAGGGCATCCTGGAGCAGGCCAAGGGTGAGGGCGGTGTGGTCTTTGGTGGCGAGCGTCAGCTGGCGGACCAGTACCCGAACGGTTACTACGTCTCTCCGGCTATCGTCGAGATGCCCGAGCAGAGCGAGTCGGTGCAGACTGAAACCTTTGCCCCCATTCTCTACGTGATGACTTACCGTGAATTCAACGAGGCCATCGCCATGAATAATGCGGTGCCGCAAGGCTTGTCGTCCTGCATCTTCACGACGGACATCCGCGAGGCTGAGTCCTTCCTGTCTGCGGTGGGCAGTGATTGCGGTATCGCCAATGTGAATATCGGCCCGAGCGGCGCCGAGATTGGAGGGGCCTTTGGCGGAGAGAAGGAAACCGGCGGCGGCCGCGAGTCCGGCTCCGATGCCTGGAAGAGCTATATGCGTCGCCAGACCAATACGGTGAACTACTCCCGCGAGCTGCCATTGGCGCAGGGGATCGTGTTTGATTGAGGTGGGACTTGAGTGATGCGTATCGCTGCGCTCAATCCACCCTACCGGGTAGCTTTGTAGGGTGTTGATGCGGGACTGCCGGGACGGTCTCGTAGGATGGGTTGGGCCCTGACGATATCTATCGAAACCCTCACCCTCAAGGTTAACGGTTCATATCGTCATTGTGTGAAGGAATACCTATGCCGCTCCGCCAGCAATGTCTGTGGGAAACCCTGTCACCTAATACCCTCAATGCACCACCCTTGAAAGGCGAATCCAGGGCTGATGTCTGCATCATCGGTGCAGGCATTACGGGGCTTTCGGCTGCGTTGCATCTGGCGGAACAGGGCAAGCGAGTGGCGATCATAGAAGCCTATGAAGTGGGGCATGGCGGTTCCGGCCGTAACGTCGGGCTGGTCAATGCCGGTATGTGGATTCCACCGGACGAGGCGGTCGCTACGCTTGGGCCCGCGGTAGGGGAAAAGCTGCTCAAGGTCATGGGGAACGCACCCTATGAGGTCTTCTCCCTGATCGAGCGCCACGGCATCGATTGCCAGGCGCAGCACCAGGGCACACTGCACATGGCGCATAACGGCAAGGGCCTTGCTGACCTGCAACGCCGCGCCGAGCAGTGGCAACGGCGAGGCGCACCGGTTGAATTGCTGACCGGTACTGCCTGCATCGAGGCCTGTGGCACGGCGCATGTCTCCGGCGCGCTGCTGGATCGCCGTGCCGGCACGATCAACCCGATGGGCTACAGCCTTGGGCTGGCCCGCGCGGCATTAGCGCAGGGCGTTCAGCTCCATCAGCAGTCACCGGTTACTCGCCTTGAGCGTCAGGGCTCACAGTGGTGCGTCGTGACGAGGCAAGGGGCCGTGCTGGCCGAGCAGGTGCTTATCGCTTCCAACGCCTATACCGAAGGCGAGTGGACTACCCTGCGCAATCAATTCTTTCCGGGGTATTACTATCAGGTCGCCTCCAGGCCGCTGGGGCCTGAAGCCGATTTTATCCTGCCCGGCGCGCAGGGCTCCTGGGATACCCGCACGGTGCTCAGCAGTATCCGGCGCGATGCAGCGGGACGCCTGTTGCTGGGCAGCCTGGGCAATATGGCGAGCCGTCCGGGCTGGTTCATCGAGGCCTGGGCTGATCGCATTCAGCAGCATTATTTCCCTGCGCTTGGCAAGGTCGAGTGGGAATGCACCTGGACAGGATGCATCGCGTTTACGCCTGATCATCTGATGCGCCTGTTCGAACCGGCACCCGGTTTGCTCGCCATGACCGGTTATAACGGGCGCGGTGTAACGACCGGTACCGTTGTAGGCAAGGCCTTTGCCCATTACTTGTGCAGCGGTGACAGCGAAGTGCTACCGATGCCCTTTGTCCCCTGGGATCACAACCCGGTAGGGCAATGGCGAAGCCCGCTCTACGAAGCCGGTTTTAGTCTTTATCACGCGGGGCAGTGTTTGCGAATTGTGGTGTAACTCGTAGTGTTACTTATTGGTGCAAGAGGTGAGGATGACAAGATCAGGACAGTGCATCTAGGCCGTTTCGCTGTCCTGAACGATGCTTCGTGAGTGACCTTATACATAGGCAAGCGCTGCTTTAGTCGCAGGCTGGCGGAGCATTTCGCCGATTTCTTACAAAATTCTCTGATTTTTCACAAAAACCTATGATTTTGAAGATTTTTAACGATATCAGAGCGCTGGCATGTGGATTGCTGTCTGGAGAGGGCCAACCTAACCCTTTGGAGCAAATCTCCCATGTCGACGATTTACAGAAAAGGCATTCTGGCTCTCGCAATTGGCTCAGCTCTTTCGTTTTCCGCTTTGGCTCAGGCCGATATCATCATCGGTGTTGCAGGTCCCTTTACTGGCGCTAACGCCGCTTACGGAGAGCAGTTCTGGAAAGGTGCAACACTGGCGGCTGAGGACATTAACGCCACGGGTGGTATCAATGGTGAAAAGATCAAACTGGTACAGGGCGACGATGCCTGTGAGCCCAAACAAGCGGTAGCGGTGGCTAACCGGTTGGTCGATTCCGAGGGAGTCAAGGCGGTGATCGGCCACTTCTGCTCCTCCAATACGCTGCCAGCGTCAGAGATTTACGATGAAGCAGGAATAATCTCCATCACGCCTGGATCAACCAATCCACAAATCACCGAGCGCGGTCTGGCAGGCGTATTCCGTATGTGTGGCCGTGATGACCAGCAAGGGGTCGTGGCAGCCAACTACATCGTGGATACGTTAAAGGCGAAAAAGGTAGCTGTTATCCATGACAAGGATGCTTACGGCCAGGGCCTGGCGGATGCCATGAAAGCTCAGCTGGCCAAGCGCGGCGTGAAGGAAGTGCTTTATGAAGGCCTGACGCGCGGTGAGAAGGACTTCAACTCCCTGGTAACCAAGATTCGCTCCTCTGGGGCCGAGGTCGTCTACTTTGGCGGTCTGCACCCCGAAGCCGGCCCGCTGGTCCGCCAGATGCGAGAGCAGGGCGTAAACGCCAAATTTGTTTCAGGTGATGGCATCGTCTCGGCTGACATGGTAACGACCGCCGGTGGCCCGCAATATACCAAGGGGGTGTTGATGACCTTTGGTGCCGATCCGCTGAAAAGCCCGGCCGGTAAAAGCGTAGTCGATAAGCTGCGCGCCTCGGGTTATGAGCCGGAAGGCTACACGCTGTATTCCTATGCCTCTTTGCAAGCCGTGGCGGCTGCCTTCAAGGGCGCCGGCAGCACGGATGGCGAAGCCGCCTCCGAATGGCTCAAGAGTCATACCGTTCCTACCGTTCTGGGTGAAAAGTCCTGGGATGGCAAGGGCGACCTCAAAGTCTCCGACTACGTAATGTACGAGTGGGACGATAAAGGCAAATACAACCAGTTGCCCTGATTCCCTTTCTGCGTTCATGCGTCTTTCACCTCCGGCTGACCAAGCCGGAGGTGATGTCCTGGCGCGTCTTTACTCAACCGCTTGCGCGAGAATGACATCGTGGACGGTATCTTCCTGCAACAACTCATCAACGGCCTGACCCTGGGCTCGGTATACGGGCTGATCGCCATCGGTTACACGATGGTGTACGGCATCATTGGCATGATCAACTTCGCTCACGGCGATGTGTACATGGTGTCTGCCTATCTGGCAGCCATCGGTATTGCCCTGTTGAGCTTTTTCGGCCTGCATTCCTTTCCTGTGCTGATCCTGGGCACGCTTATCTTCTGTGTAGTGGTGACCAGCCTTTATGGTTGGGCAATCGAACGAATCGCCTACAAACCGCTGCGTAACTCCACCCGCCTTGCGCCGCTGATCTCGGCCATCGGCATGTCGCTGATCTTGCAAAACTATGTGCAGCTGGCCCAAGGGGCTCGCCAACAAGGGGTACCAACGCTGCTCGATGGGGCGCTGCGCCTGCATATTGGTGAAGGCTTCGTCATCATCACTTACACCAAGATCTTCATCATCGTCGCGTCCATTGTGGGCATGGGCCTTTTGACCTATGTGATCCAGAAGACCACATTGGGCCGCATGTGTCGCGCGACCCAGCAGGATCGCAAGATGGCGCAGATTCTGGGCATCAACACCGACCGGGTGATCTCGTACGTGTTCATCATCGGTGCTGCGATGGCGGCGTTGGCCGGTGTACTGATTACCATGAACTACGGCACGTTCGACTTCTATGCCGGCTTCATCATTGGTATCAAGGCGTTTACTGCGGCGGTGTTAGGCGGCATCGGCTCGTTGCCGGGCGCCATGCTGGGCGGCATCATTCTGGGCGTGTCGGAGGCGCAATTCGCGGGTCTTGTGAACAGCGACTACAAGGATGTCTTCAGCTTCTCTCTACTGGTGCTGATTCTGATCTTCCGGCCCCAGGGGCTGCTTGGAAAGCCGCACGTGGCAAAGGTGTGATGTTATGACCCAGACTTCTTCCTTCGATTTCAAGGTCATCCTGCGTGATACCTTCATGGTCGGGCTGGTCTCGCTCATCCTGTTCGGGCCCATCGTAGGTATTGTGCTCGACGGTTATGGCTTCAACCTGGAGCCTCAGCGCGTCGGCATCATGGTGGCGGTGGTGATGGCGGGGCGTTTTCTGCTCAGCCTGTTCGGCCAGACGTCCAGGGGACGTACCTGGATCGAGTCGTTCAAGCGCAACGATGGGGGCGTGCATGTGCTGCCGCCCGGACACAAGTCGAATCTGCGGTACATCCTGCCTGTCGTGATTCTGGTCGCGCTGATCTTTCCCTTCCTGGCCACCAAGTACTGGCTGACCGTGGTCATCCTGTGCATGATCTACGTGCTGCTTGGCCTGGGGCTGAACATCGTGGTCGGGCTCGCCGGTCTTCTGGACCTGGGCTATGTCGGCTTTTATGCCATCGGTGCCTATGGGCTGGCGCTGGGTTACCAATACCTGGGGTTGGGCTTCTGGACGATGATTCCCCTTGCTGCAGTCATGGCTGCGGTGGCCGGGGCGATTCTTGGCTTTCCGGTGCTCAGGATGCACGGCGACTACCTCGCCATCGTGACCCTGGGCTTTGGTGAAATCATCCGTCTGGTGCTCAACAACTGGTTGGAGTTCACCAACGGCCCCAATGGAATTTCAGCACCGTCCCCTACGTTCTTTGGTATTGAGTTCGGTCGGCGGGCCAAGGAGGGCGGCGTGCCTCTCCATGAGCTGCTGGGAATCTCCTACAACCCCAACGCCACGATGATCTTCATCTACAGCGTGCTGTTTCTCATCGTGCTACTGGTGCTCTACATCAAGCATCGTCTTACCCGCATGCCCATTGGCCGTGCCTGGGAAGCGCTGCGCGAGGATGAGATCGCCTGCCGCGCCATGGGCCTTAACCATGTTCTGGTCAAGCTTTCCGCCTTCATGATCGGTGCGTCCACCGCCGGGATTGCCGGGGTTTTCTTTGCCACCTACCAAGGGTTTATCAATCCGGCGTCATTCAACTTTTTCGAGTCCGTTCTGGTGCTGGCCATTGTGGTGCTCGGCGGGCTTGGCTCGACCGTCGGGGTGGTCATTTCGGCCTTTGTCATGACGCTGCTGTTCGAGGTGCTGCGTGAGTTCGGCGACATCCGCATGCTCGTGTTTGGTGTGTTGATGGTCGTGATGATGATGTGGCGCCCACGCGGGTTGATCCGCATCAGCCGCAGTGGATTCGCGATTCGCAAGGGAGTAGCGCCATGAGCGACAACATTCTTACCGTTGACGGATTGGGCATGCGTTTCGGCGGGATCAAGGCGCTTTCCGATGTGGCCTTCAGCATTCGCCGCCATTCCATTACTGCCCTGATCGGCCCCAACGGGGCGGGCAAAACTACAGTCTTCAACTGCCTGACCGGATTCTACAAGGCCACCGATGGTCGCATCGTCTTGAGCAATGCTGACGGGCGCGAAACGGACGTGGGCAGGATCATGGGGGAGCCGTTTCAGCCCACCGATTTCGTCAACCCTGCCCAGTTCGGCAGTCGCCTCTGGTACAAGATGTTTGGCGGGACGCACCTGGTGAACCGTGCCGGCCTTGCGCGGACGTTCCAGAACATTCGCCTGTTCAAGGAAATGTCCGTGGTCGAGAATCTGCTGGTAGCCCAGCACATGTGGATCAACCGCAACCTGCTGGCGGGCGTCTTCAATACGCCGGGTTTTCGTCGGGCAGAGGAAAAGGCACTCGATGTAGCCTTTTACTGGCTGGAGGTGGTGGGGCTGACCGAGTGCGCCAACCGCCTTGCTGGGGAAATGTCCTACGGTCAGCAGCGCCGTCTGGAGATTGCGCGTGCCATGTGCACCCGACCGGAACTGATCTGTCTGGATGAGCCTGCTGCGGGTCTTAACCCTGCCGAGACCGAGAAGCTGTCGGCCATCATCAGGCACCTGCGTGACGAGCACAGGATCACTGTACTCTTGATCGAGCATGACATGGGCATGGTCATGAGCATCTCCGACCATATCGTCGTGCTCGATCACGGTAACGTGATCGCCCAGGGTCTGCCGGACGAGATCAAGAACAATCCGAAGGTCATTGCCGCCTACCTGGGCGCGGATGAGGAGGAGGTGGCATGACTACACCCTTGCTGGAATTCAAAAACGTCGACGTATTTTATGGGCCGATCCAGGCGCTCAAGGGCGTCTCCCTGCACATCAATGAGGGCGAGACGGTCAGCCTGATCGGTGCCAACGGGGCGGGCAAATCCACCTTGCTCATGTCCATCTTTGGACAGCCGCGGGCGCGTAACGGACAGATCATCTACCGAGGCGAGGAAATTACCCAGAAAAGCGCCCATTTCGTTGCTTCCAACGGTATCGCGCAATCACCGGAAGGGCGACATGTCTTTCCTGACATGAGTGTGGAAGAGAACCTGCTGATGGGCACCATCCCCATCGGTACCAAGCATGTGGACGAGGACATGCAGCGTATGTTCGAGCTGTTTCCGCGCCTCAAGGAGCGGCGTAACCAGCGGGCCATGACCATGTCTGGGGGCGAGCAGCAGATGCTGGCCATCGCCCGGGCCCTCATGAGCCGACCCAAGCTCCTGCTGCTTGATGAACCAAGCCTGGGACTTGCGCCTATCGTGGTGAAGCAGATCTTCCAGATCCTGCGTGAGCTTGCGCAGTCCGGCATGACGATCTTTCTGGTCGAGCAGAATGCCAACCATGCGCTCCGGTTATCGAACCGGGCTTATGTCATGGTGACGGGAGAGATCCGCATGACGGGCAGCGGCCAGGAACTGCTGGCTGATCCTCAGGTGCGCGAAGCCTACCTGGGCGGCCATTAAGCCGCCGTTCAGCCTGCGTCAGGCTCCATGGTACTGACGCAGGCCGTTGCCGCGTGCCGTCGAGTATGTGTTTCCAACAGGGGAGTTCCCATGTCATCCATCCGCTTTTTCACCAATGCTGAGGTGGCCGCTGTTCTGGATTATGCCGGGCTGATCGATGCGCTTCGCAGTGGCTTGGCTCACCCTGGCACTGCACCCAACCGGCAGGCTTACGCGCTACCCGAGGGACAGGCATCGCTGTTGAACATGCCGGTCTGGCAGAAAGGGCAGGGCATTGGCGTCAAGCTGGTGACTGTGTTTCCGGAAAATAGCCAACGCGATCTGCCTTCGGTTGCGGCAGTGTTTGCCTTGTTTGATGATGTGACAGGCCAGCCCCTTGCCTTGATGGAAGCCTCGGAACTGACAGCTCGGCGTACCGCCTGCACGTCAGCGTTGGCGGCTGACTATCTGGCCCGGCGGGATGCGTTGAGCCTGACCATCGTAGGTACGGGAACGCTAGCTGCCCACATGGTGCGTGCCCATACGGCTGTGCGTGATTACAGCCGGATCGAAATCTGGGGGCGTGATTACAGCAAGGCCAAAGCCCTTGCTGAGCGCCTGCAGGGGGAGGGCTATCCGGTTTCAGCAAGCGATAACCTGGCGCAGAGCGTAGGGCATGCCGATGTGGTTACGTGTGTTACCACCTCTCGAGAGCCGCTGGTGTTGGGCGAGTGGCTCAACCCCGGCTGCCACCTGGACCTGGTCGGTGCCTTTCTTCCCTCTATGCGTGAGACCGATTCAGCAGCCGTTGCGCGGGCACGCATCGTAGTGGATACCCGCGAGGGTGCTTTGGAGGAGGCAGGCGATTTACTGTTCGCGCTTGGTGATGGCGTGATCCAGGAAAGCGATCTCAACACAGAATTGAGGCACGTTCTGCAAGGGGATGGCGTACGCAGCGATGACCAGGAAATTACCTTGTTCAAATCCGTAGGCTATGCGGTAGAAGATCTGCTAGCTGCGCAGTACCTACTGCATAACATGTGACCTGTGAACAACACCCTTTAGCGCCATGTTTTAGCAGTTAAAGTCTGCTCTATTGGGCCAAGGTCCTGACTTACCCACGTTACACGTGGAGCACCTTGTGGATAACCCTAGGATACCTGTCTGCTGCCCTTAAAATATAAGGCTTACAGATAGATGGTTACTTTTTGATCAATCGTACAGAGGGTAGTAGTAACCAACCTCAGATAGTTATCAACATACCCACTAATAATATGAGCAAGCCTGTTGATAACACTTGGAAGACTCCACGCAAGCCGCATGTGGCAAGGCCTAGCGAGAATTGGTTAAAAAATGAGCGGTTATTTTCAAATGCAGGATGCTGGTTTTATACACGTTTTCGGCGAGCAAGGTTGTGTATAACCTTGGGGTACATGGCCAGACGCCATGTACCACCGTCTCTCTAGAGGCATGCTCAAAAAATGATCAACGCTAGAGTACGTCCGTTTATCCACGCTCCTAGGGTCGCTACGCCAGGTTTTTCATGCAGAAATCGCTGGGTTCAACGTTATGCACGGTTAACGCGAGTAAGCCTGTGAATAACATCTGAATGGTTGTACACAGCCCTTATACTGTCTGGCTCTTGAGAGGTCGATCAAAAAACAACCAGGATGCCAATAGCTGATTTTAGAGCTGTTTCGCTATAACTGTACCGCCTCAAGCGACAAAGAGTGCGTTACTCTCCGGGTATTTCCTTTCGACTTCAAGGAGCTGCATCGATGACTTCGACTTTGTTCATTACCGGCGCAACATCCGGCTTTGGCGCGGCTACTGCGCGCCGCTTTGCCAAGGATGGGTGGTCCCTGATCATTACTGGCCGTCGCGAGGATCGCCTGAGCGCGTTAGCAGAAGAGCTTTCCGCGCACACCAAGGTGCATCCGATTGTGCTGGACGTTCGGGATCGTGCAGCTGTCGAGGCGGCAGTCAACGGGTTGCCTGAAGAGTTTTCGACCCTGCGTGGTCTGGTCAATAATGCGGGGCTGGCCTTAGGTACTACACCTGCTCAGCAGTGCGATCTGGATGACTGGGACACCATGGTCGATACCAATATCAAGGGTGTCCTGTATTGCACGCGCTTGTTATTACCCAGACTGATCGCTTACGGTGCGGGCGCTGGCATCGTCAATCTGGGCTCGGTTGCCGGTAACTGGCCGTACCCGGGTAGCCATGTCTATGGCGCTACCAAGGCGTTCGTCAAACAGTTTACCTTGAACCTGCGCTGCGATCTGCAGGGCACAGGCGTCCGTGTGACCAACATCGAGCCGGGGCTTTCCGAGACTGAGTTCTCCGTGGTGCGCTTTGGTGGCGACAAGAGCAAAGCCGACGCCGTATATGCCGGAACTGACCCACTGACACCGGATGATATCGCCGAGTCGATCCATTGGGCTTTGAACCAGCCCAAGCATGTCAATATCAATCGGATCGAGCTTATGGCGACCTGCCAAGCCTGGAACGGGTTCAATATTCATCGAAGCGAGTGACAGCATAATGACGGCAGAGTATGTCTCTGCCGTCTACGATAGCTGTCGATACAGCTGAAACGATATAGCGCCGCTTATTGGCGTGTCCCATGCTTGAGAGCTTATACGCTCAAGGTCTTTTTGAAAGAGCTTTTCGTCTCATGCTGGCAAGGAGTCAGCATTCTGACACATAGGAGCAGAATGCCAGAATGATGACGCAGTAATAGCGTCAGGAATAACCATAATGCCATCATGGGTTGCGGCTCAATGGCCTTAGTAACCGGTTATCTTCTTTTCTTCCATCTCCTCGCTAAACCCCTTCCTTGAGGCGCTCAATTAAACGGGCGACGAACGGTCATCGCTTTGGCTGGCCTGTTTCTTGGTAATTGGCACGCCCCTTGAATAAGTACTGACGTGACGCCGCGTTAGGGTCACCGGGAACATTCAACTTTTGAAGCCTTATTAAGTTTAATAATTATTAATAAGGCACAGTTAATTAGTTTAAAGAAGAATGTTTTCATCGCCATTCCTGGTATTGGCATTTCATTGCCGACTGAACTTTTCGCATTTTGCAAAAAGTTCATAAGAGTGCAATGCCCGACAATAACGGTTTAGTACGCTGTTTATTGTTGCTGCTGGTTTTGACCGGCAAATACTTTCCATAGCTCAGGGTTGAGTGCAGGGAAGTTCATTCGGAAGGATGAAGTTAATCCCGTGCCAGTTATTGGCTCGGCCTAGATACAACTCAACGTGAAACGCGACTGTTGCGCCAGCCCTTTAATAATGGGCTATGGAAACGCTCGTGCTAAAAAACACTAGCAGTTTGGTGAATAGATGAAAACTTCTGCTTCTTTTGTTTTAAATAAAATCAGTTCCACCCGTTTTTTTAAGAAAGTTCTTCCGTTGGCTGCTGCCGTAGCCTTGGCCAGCCCTGCTGTTCATGCAGAACAGGTTGATCTGGTAGGTTTAAACCTGTCAGGTGCAGGCTTTGCTGCCCAGGTATTGCCAGGTATCGACGGTACCAACTACATTTTCCCGGTTGAATCCTATTTCCAGCAGTGGAACGCCAAGGGTATCAAGCTGATCCGCTTTCCCATCATCTGGGAGCGCCTGCAGCCGACCCTGGGTGGCGCACTGGACCCTACCTATACCGCGCTGATCGACCGTACGTTCGGCTATGCCAACAAATACGGTATGAAGATCATCCTGGACCTGCATAACTACACCATGTATCGCGGCACCATCATTGGTACGGGTAACGTGAGCTACAACCACTACCAGCAGATCATGACCCTGATCGCCCAGCGCTGGAGCGGCCAGCCGTCCCTGTATGCTTATGACATCATGAACGAGCCGCATGATTCGATGACCCAGTGGCCCATCATGGCTCAGTACGGCATCAATGGCGTTCGTTCGGTGGACAAGGTCAAGCCGATCATGATCGAAGGTAACGGCTGGTCCGAAGCGACCCGTTGGCCATGGTGGAACGATTCCCTGCTGAACCTGAAGGATCCGTCCAACAACCTGATCTTCCAGGCGCACTCGTATTTCGACGAGGATGCCGGTGGTAACTACACCGCCATCGACGTGAACAAGCTGGACGCCAACTACGGCGTCGAGCGTGTGAAGCCGTTCGTGGAGTGGCTGAAGAAGAATGGCAAGAGGGGCATGATCGGCGAGTTCGGTGTACCGGATAACAATCCGCGCTGGAATCTGCTCATGGACAACATGCTGGCTTATTTGAAGCAGAACTGTATTCCTGCTACGTACTGGGCTGCAGGTCCAGGCTGGGGCAGCTACTTTCTGTCGGTCGAGCCGATCAATGGGCAGGATCGTCCTCAGTGGCCGACCCTGAAGAAGTACATTGATAACACTACCTGTACAGCGATTGGCCCGTTCACGGCACCGGTTGCGACGACGCCTACTCCGGCTCCGACACCCACCGTGCCTTCAACCAGCACAGGCTATTCGAGCGCTATCAACAACTTCACCAATGCAGACTGGCTCAACGGTGTATACAGAAAGGCAGCAGGCTTCTCCGTAGCGGCGACCTCAGGCAACACAGCAGCATTCAAGGTAGGTACTTCGGTACGTCTGGCGAATGGCCTCGTAACCAAAATCTCGTCCGTTCAGGTAGTGGGTAGCAACATGAGCGTCTGGGTAAACAGCTCGGCACTGGATGGTGCCGTTGTGGGTTACCCGAACAAGCTGACCGTGGCGGACGCGGCAGGTACGGGGGCGACTACCCCTGCGCCGACGCCAGCCCCGACTGCACCCGCACCGACGCCTGCGCCAACCGCTCCGGCCGTTGTTGCGACCAGTACGATGAACAATTTCACCAATACTGATTGGCTGAACGGTGTCATGCGCAAGGCGGCTGCGATTTCGCTTCCGGCAACGACAGCCAACACGTCAGCCTTCAAGACCGGTGCTTCGGTACGGTTGGCCAATGGGCAGGTCTACAAGATCAAGTCAGTACAGATGGTAGGTAGCAACATGAGTGTTTTCCTGGACACCCCGACGCTTCTCAACGGTTCCGCCGTTGGTTATCCAAACGCGCTGACGGTAGTTAGCCAGTAACCGATCCGGGAACACAGAACGGGGACGTTTAAGTCCCCGTTTTTTATAGGGCTCGATTCTTCAGCCCAAGTATTTTTCGGCCGTTGATAAGGCGGTGCCTCAGGCCAAATTGCAGTGTTTGGCATGGACATTGAATAGTAAGGGTCGACGCTGGAAAACTGACAGCTTTCTCAACACTTGAAGCTGCTCACAACGCGGCCCCAGCGGTTATTTCGCCATCAGGTATTGGCATCCAGGGTGTAACGAAGCAGCGTTGTACCGCTGTATCACACCCGCCTGGCAGGGCAATTTTTTAGATTGTCTGTTGCTATCGTCAGCGGCTGTTCGCGCTGGCAAATACTTTCCACAGCTCAGGACTGAGTGCCGGAAAGTTTCATCGTAAGGATGACACTCGGCTCGGCCACCCATGGCCGGTTCACGGCGTACGCCAGATTTATCTTGTCGACTTCCCCGATCCAGGGGCTGGCTTTCTGCGCCTTGAACATCACTAGCAGTAATGGTGAGCTTAATGAAATCTCTGTCCGTCCTGAATGCAATCAGGTCTGTTCGTGTCTTGAAAAAAGTGCTGCCTGTGCTGGCAGCAGGAGCGTTGTTCAGCTCGGTTGTCCAGGCTGAGCCGGTTGATCTCGTCGGTCTCAATATGTCCGGTGCCGATTTTGCCGGACAGGTTTTGCCTGGCGTGAACGGTACTAACTACATCTTTCCAACCGAGTCCTATTTCCAGCAGTGGAGCGCAAGGGGCATCAAGCTGATTCGCTTTCCAATCCTGTGGGAGCGCTTGCAGCCAACGCTCAATGGCAATCTGGACGCAACCTATGCAGGCTTGATCGACCAGACCTTTGCGTATGCGCAGAAATACAACGTGAAGGTCATTCTGGATCTGCATAACTATGCGCGTTATCGCGGCCAAATCATTGGTACGAGCGGCGTCCCGTACAGCAGTTATCAGAACGTGATGACCCGCATCGCTCAGCGTTGGAGTGGGCAATCGTCACTGTATGCCTACGACATCATGAACGAACCCAACGGTGCATTGGCATATTGGCCTACTGCTGCTCAGTACGGGATCAATGGCGTCCGGGCAGTCGATAAGGTAAGGCCTATCCTGGTAGAGGGTAACGGCTGGGCCGAAGCGACACGCTGGGCCCAGTGGAACGACTCCCTGTTGAGTCTGAAAGACCCGTCCAACAAGATTATTTTCGAAGCCCATAGTTACTTCGATGAAAACGCTGGCGGCACCTACGAAACCGTTGATGTAAACAAGCTGGACGTGAATTATGGCGTCGAGCGTGTGAAACCCTTCGTGGAGTGGCTGAAGAAGAACGGCAAGCAAGGCATGATCGGTGAATTCGGCGTACCGGATAACAATCCGCGCTGGAATACCCTGGTCGACAACATGCTGGCCTACCTGAAGCAGAACTGCATACCGGCGACCTACTGGGCCGCAGGCCCGGGCTGGGGCAGCTATAGCCTGGCTGTAGAGCCTGTCAACGGCGTGGAGCGTCCGCAGTGGCCGACGCTGAAGAAGTACATTAACACTACCAGCTGCACCGCATACGGTCCGCTTAAATAAAAGCGGTTCGAAAAAGCCCGGCCTACTGGTCCGGGCTTTTTGCTGTCGGGCCCTTTGGGTTCAGATCTAAATCCTTGATCCAGTAGATAAATTTCCCTTCTCTCGACGAGCGGTCGCCCTGATCACAGCGCAAACGCTTATGGTTGCGTCCCCCGGTTAACACGACCCGGATGATGGCTAAAGGCCGCATGCTGGCTGGGTTTTCCCAGGACCGGTTCCTGTATCGATATTGGCCTGCGCAAGGTATTTATCGGGTCAGCCAACGTGCTGTAAAAGGCGTGGCAGGCACTAAACGATCCTGCGTTTTCGATGCCATGCGATACCTCTCGGCGGGCGTTTTCATACCCCGTTCATTATTCGCCATTCCTGGTATTGGCAAATAGTTGCGTTTCGACTGTGCGGGCAATGCCTGTTCACCGATACGCATGCCCTCAATGGCGGCTTTTTAGGCCGTTCATTGTTGTCGCCAGCTCGATGATTAGCTGGCAAATACTTCCATCACTCAGGGTTGAGGTCGGGAAGTTCATCGTAAGGATGAAATAACCGTCGGCTAAAACAATATAGCCGGTCAATTGGGACTTTTTTATATGGCTCTTTTGAGTCAGGGCATTGCTCGCGCGTAAAAAAGTTACTGGCAATTTGGTGAATATGAGTTTTTTATCTGTAACCCAACATTTTGGTATAACGCGAGGCGTATCTAAGGCACTTTCAATATGTGCGTTACTAGCTCTGGGAAGTACAACAGTACAGGCCGAGCAGGTTAATCTCGTCGGACTTAATATGGCAGGCGCCGAGTTTGCAGGTACGGTGTTGCCGGGTATTAATGAGAAGAACTATATCTTTGCCAAGGAGGAGACCTTCAAGAATTGGAGTGCAAGAGGAATAAGGCTGGTCCGCTTTCCCATTCTGTGGGAGCGGCTTCAGCCGGGGCTGGGATATTCCCTCGATCAGACCTACGCTTCACTGATTTCTCGTTCACTGGACTATGCCCACAAATACAACATCCGGGTCATTCTGGATCTGCATAATTATGCGCGCTATCGCGGCCATATCATCGGTACGAGCAGCGTACCGTATTATCGCTTCGAGAATGTCTGGAACCGGATCGCTCAGAAGTGGGGTAGCCACCCGGCCATTTATGGCTACGACATCATGAATGAGCCCAACGGCGCCGTGGCGTACTGGCCTACAGCGGCGCAGTACGCCATCAACGGGATCCGGCAGGCTGACAAGGCTCACCTGATCTTTGTGGAAGGCAATGCCTGGGCCAGCGCCGAACGGTGGCCGGTGTGGAGCGACTCTCTTAAGGACTTGAAGGATCCTGTCAACAAGCTGATCTATGAGGCGCACGTCTATTTCGACGCCGATGGCGGTGGTTCCTACACCCAGCTGAGCGCTGACAGTTTGTCTGCTCAGGCTGGCGTCAATCGGGTGAAGCCCTTTGTGGAGTGGCTCAAGCAGAACAACAAGAAGGGCTTTATTGGAGAGTTTGGTGTACCGGATAACGATTCCCGCTGGAATGTGGTCATGGACAACATGCTGACCTACCTCAAGCAGCATTGCGTACCGGCTACCTACTGGGCCGCCGGTCCGGGTTGGGGTAATTACAGTCTGTCCGTCGAGCCTATCAATGGACAAAGCCGTCCGCAGTGGCCCACGTTGAGAAAGCATCTGAACGACACCAGCTGTACCGCAATCGGTCCGGGTCGGTAAAACCGCTTCAACGAGACTATACAGCCGGGCGTTGGGAGGGCCCGGCTGTTGATAACGTCAAGGCTCCACCTGCTGCTTCAGCCAGCCGGGATAATGGTTGCGTGTAGCCTCAGGCCATCTCGGTGGGCAGCGAGTACCCAGGTAGGCTGCCCCCGCGTTCAAATGTGCTGCTAGAACGTGCCGATCACCAAAGGCCTCAAGCCCCAGCGTCCAGCCAGCCGCATGGCCATCAACCCAGAGTTGAGTCAGTTCTACGGTACAGCCTGCGGACGGCATGGCTTCGTAAGGGGATTCGTCTTCATCCAATGCGATTTCACGCAGAGCGGCCTGCTCGACCGTAAACAGGCGAAGCCAGCGTTGCTTCTGAACGGCAACCGTAGGATGCGGTGTCAGCGTCAAGGCCTCGGAATGCCATTTATGCCATAACTCGACAGGCCCCCTAAACGGCGAGACGTCCAGAGTATGCCAGTCAGGTATGACCAGCCCCTTTACCTCAACGGTTGAGTCTCCACGGGTTTTGATACCGAGGTCGGATTGACTGGCGTCCTTGAGGTAGTGGTGCATCTTGCGTATTCCACCTCCCGGTGGCTGATCCCACAGATCGGACCGGTGAAACCAGTCGATCAGATCAGTACCCGGCAGTGCGGGCCAAAACCAGCGGACTTCAGCGGAAAGCGGCATGGCGTGCTCCTGGTATGAAGAGAGGGCGGCGGACGTGCTAATTTCCGACCCGTTCCGAAAGACACGTGCTAGCATCCGTCCACGCTCCGGATGACGTTTAACCCATTGATCCGGGGTGCCGCATTATTGCTAGCCTCATTGAGCACCGCACAGACGTTTCTTCCCGCTGAGTTGTACTCGGCTTTCCTGGCGTGGTTTCCAGCGCGCGACGCTCATTGGCTAGACCTCATGGCTCAGCGCCCGTTTCCTGGCGTTGAATGAATGTAAGGAGTTCTACGTGCAATTTCTCCATACCCTGGTCAACGACCTCAATGGCCTTGTCTGGGGCGTGCCCATGCTGGTACTGATCCTGTGCACGGGTCTTTATCTGATGCTACGCCTCAAACTGATGCCGATCGTAAGACTGGGCACCGGCTTTCGCCTGTTGTGGCAGGGCCGGAACAAGGATGACGACGAAAGCGGTGAGATCAGCCCTTTCCAGGCCTTGATGACCTGCCTGGCTGCCACCGTGGGAACCGGCAACATCGCGGGTGTTGCTACCGCGATCTTCCTGGGTGGCCCCGGCGCGCTGTTCTGGATGTGGTGTACCGCACTGGTTGGCATGGCTACCAAATATGCCGAAGTGGTATTGGCTGTGCATTTTCGTGAAAAGGACGAGCGTGGCGAGCATGTCGGCGGCCCGATGTATGCCATCCGCAACGGCCTGGGCAAGCGCTGGGCCTGGCTAGGCGGCGCCTTTGCCCTGTTCGGTGGGTTGGCCGGGTTCGGTATCGGCAACATGGTGCAGGTCAACAGTATGGCGCAGGCCCTGGAGACAACCTTTTCCGTGCCCCTGTGGCTGACCGGTGTCGTGACGATGGTGGTTGTGGGGCTCGTGATCCTGGGCGGTATTAAGCGGATCGGGGCGGTCGCCTCGTCCCTGGTCCCTGCCATGTGCATAGGCTATATCATCGCGGCCATTGCCGTGCTGGTGACCCATGCGTCCGAAATTCCTCATGCGCTCAGCCTGGTCTTCACCCATGCCTTCACGCCGGCGGCGGCGACGGGCGGCTTCGCAGGGGCGGCGGTCATGGCTGCCATTCGCTTCGGGGTAGCGCGTGGCGTCTTCTCCAACGAAGCCGGGTTGGGCACCGCCGGTATCGCCCAGGCAGCCGGTACGACCAACAGCGCCGTACGCTCAGGCATGATCGGTATGCTCGGAACGTTTATCGATACCCTAATCATCTGCACCATGACGGGTCTTGCCATTATCTGCTCCGGCGTCTGGACGAGCGGGCAGAGTGGGGCGGCCTTGTCAGCGGCGGCCTTCGAGACGGCGCTGCCCGGTTTTGGCGGCATCATCCTGACCATCGCCCTGGTGGTATTCGCCTTTACCACCATCCTGGGGTGGAGCTATTACTGCGAGCGCTGCTGGGAGTTTCTTGCGGGTACCAAGACCATTCTGCCGTTCCGTATCATCTTCGTGCTGGCCGTTCCCTTTGGGGCGATTGCACAGTTGGACTTCGCCTGGCTGCTGGCCGATACGCTCAATGGTCTGATGGCCATTCCTAACCTGATCTCGCTGCTGTTGCTCAGTCCGGTGGTGCTCCGGCTGACGCGAGAATACTTCGCCAGCAAATAAACAAAGGCTCGCTACGGCGAGCCTTTTTCATTGGGGCTCGCGAGGCCCGGACCTGGAAAATGGGTGAAAATCGCGATGCTGTGGTCCAAAGGCTAACGCTGTTTTCCTGGCCTTTCTGGATAGAGCATTCCGATGTCCCGATCTTCGCTTGAGCATTCCTGTTCTCACCCGCACGTCTTCAACGAGGGAAACCCGCTGGCGGAAAAGAATACCCGCCGCGCCGTGATTTTCACCGCCATCATGATGGTGATCGAGATTGCGGGCGGCTGGGCCTTCAACTCCATGGCACTGCTGGCGGATGGCTGGCACATGAGTTCCCACGTGCTGGCGCTGGGGCTTTCGCTGTTCGCCTATGCGGCGGCCAGACGGTATGCGACCGACGCACGCTTTGCGTTTGGAACATGGAAAATGGAGGTGCTGGCTGGTTATACCAGTGCGCTGGCGCTGATTGGCATCGCTCTGTTGATGCTATACGAATCCGTGATCAGGCTCGTGACACCTGCTCCGATTCACTATACGCAGGCCATCGCCATCGCCATTCTGGGATTGCTGGTCAATCTGGTGTGTGCGTGGCTGCTCAAGGATTCTCACGGGCATGATCATGGTCATGGTCACGATCATCATCATGGCCACGGTGAGCATCAGGATCTGAATCTGCGTTCGGCCTACATCCATGTCATTACTGATGCGGCAACCTCCGTCCTGGCTATCGTCGCGCTGATTGGCGGCATGCTCTGGGGAGCCAGCTGGCTCGACCCTGTCATGGGAATCGTAGGCGGCATACTGGTCGCCATCTGGGCCGTTGGGCTCATCAAGCAAACCGGGCGTGTGCTGCTGGATGCGCAGATGGACGATCCGGTGGTACAGGAGGTCAGGGATGTGATCGCAGAGAGCCCTATCGAGGCCAAGATCTGTGATCTGCATGTCTGGAAGGTAGGTAAGGGCAAGTACGCCTGCATCGTCAGCATCGCCACAACCAGTGATGCCTCGCCTGAAGACTTCAAACAGCAGCTTTCCGTCCATGAAGAGCTTGTCCACATCACGGTTGAGATCAACAGAGACGGGATCTGTCCGGTACGCTGAGGAGGTAGGCGACAGCGGCAAGTGATATAACCGGGTCTTGGTCAACGACAGGATTCAACATGCCTTCTTCCGAGCCTCGCTTGTCGCTTCCTGCCCCGGTAGGCCTGTTTCAGGCGTTTCTATTCTGGCTCAAGCTGGGCTTTATCAGCTTTGGCGGACCGGCTGGGCAGATAGCAATCATGCATCAGGAGCTGGTGGAGCGTCGGCGCTGGATTTCCGAGCGACGCTTTCTCCATGCGCTCAACTACTGCATGGTACTGCCCGGACCTGAAGCCCAACAGTTGGCGACCTATATTGGCTGGTTGATGCACCGGACCTGGGGTGGGGTTATCGCCGGAGCGCTCTTTATATTGCCTTCGCTGCTTATCCTGATCGCCCTGTCATGGATCTATTTGGCCTGGGGCAACGCTCCAGTTGTGGCAGGTATCTTTTACGGCATCAAGCCAGCGGTGACCGCCATTGTTGTGCAGGCCGCCCATCGCATCGGAACACGTACCTTGAAGAACCATTGGCTCTGGGCCATTGCAGCGGCTTCGTTCATCGCCTTGTTTGCCTTCAACGTGCCGTTTCCCCTGATCGTACTGTCTGCGGCGATTATTGGCTTTCTCGGAGGCAGGTACGCTCCGGACCGGTTCAGGGTAGGGGGAGGGCATGCCAATCAGGCGGCTTCGTTCGGACCCGCGCTGATCGATGATGACACGCCACCGCCAGCGCATGCCCGTTTTCGCTGGTCGCGGCTGGCGCAACTGTTAATCATGGGTATATTTCTCTGGATCGTGCCGATGCTGACCTTGGTCTATCTGTTTGGCTGGACTCATACCTTTACCCAGATGGGCTGGTTTTTTACCAAGGCTGCACTGCTGACCTTTGGCGGTGCCTATGCGGTATTGCCTTATGTATATCAAGGCGCCGTCACACACTACGGCTGGCTGAGCCCAAGCCAGATGATCGATGGTCTTGCCCTGGGTGAAACCACACCCGGACCATTGATCATGGTGGTGGCGTTTGTCGCGTTTTTAGGCGGATATGGGCAGGCGGCGTTAGGGAGCGAGCACATGTTTGCCGCCGGGACATTGGCTGCCGTGCTGGTGACCTGGTTTACCTTTCTGCCTTCGTTTCTTTTCATTCTGGCCGGCGGGCCTCTGGTGGAGTCCACCCATAATGTGGTGGGCTTCACAGCTCCGCTCACCGCCATTACCGCGGCGGTCGTCGGCGTAATCCTGAATCTGGCCTTGTTCTTCGGCTACCACGTATTCTGGCCGCAGGGCTTGAGCGGATCGTTCGACCTACTCTCCGCTCTGATCACACTGCTGGCAGCGATAGCGCTCTTCCGGTTCAAGCGCACAGTTATGGAAGTGCTGCTAGCCTGTGCAACAGTAGGGTTGTTAATGCACGTCGTATTCATGTGACAAGGAGCAGCTTGGCTGCAGAAGAGAGGATGCATTATGGCTAACCATTCAGACGATTTTCTCAAACTTGCAGCCGAAGCCAAGTCTCGTATTCGGCAGGTTTCGCCCGTTGAAGCCGAGCAACTGGTCGATCAGGGCGCGCTGCTTCTGGACGTTCGCGAGCGAGACGAGTTCGAACGGGGGCACCTGGACGGTGCGACCCACATGAGTCGGGGAATTCTTGAAATGCACATCGGCGAGCTGGCAGCCAACAAGGCCACACCGATCGTCTGCTATTGCGGTGGCGGTAATCGGGGAGCGTTGGCCGCTGAAAGCCTGCAGCGCATGGGATACACCCAAGTCGTCTCCATCGAGGGAGGCCTTGCGGCCTGCAATACCCAGAAAGACTGATCAACGAGCAATAAAAAACGCAGGGCATCTTAGATACCCTGCGTTTTGAGAAGGCTGTGTACCGGCAGAGCGGTACACAGTGAAACTTACACCTGGCGGATCAGATAATCGAATGCAGCCAGGGAAGCCTTCGCACCTTCGCCGACCGCGATCACGATCTGCTTGTACGGTACGGTTGTTACGTCGCCGGCCGCAAAGATACCCGGCAGCGAGGTTTCGCCACGGCTATCTACAACGATCTCGCCACGGGGCGACAGCTCGACGGTGCCCTTGAGCCATTCGGTGTTGGGGACCAGACCGATCTGGACGAAGATACCTTCCAGGTCGATGGACTTGAACTCGCTGGAGTTGCGGTCCTTGTAGGTCAAGCCAACCACTTTCTGGCCGTCACCTTTCACTTCACTGGTCAGGGCGCTGGTGATCACGGTCACATTCGGCAGGCTGTGCAGTTTGCGCTGTAGTACCGCATCCGCACGCAGCTGGCTGTCGAACTCGATCAGGGTCACGTGTGCCACGATACCGGCCAGGTCGATTGCCGCTTCCACACCGGAGTTGCCGCCACCGATAACTGCAACGCGCTTGCCCTTGAACAGCGGGCCGTCGCAATGCGGGCAGTAGGCTACACCACGGTTACGGTATTCCTTCTCACCCGGGACATTCATTTCACGCCAACGAGCGCCGGTGGAGATGATCAGCGTCTTGGACTTGAGCGAAGCACCATTGGCAAACTTGACTTCGTGCAGCTGACCCGCCTCGGTGGCAGGGATCAGTTGCTCGGCACGCTGCAGGTTCATGATGTCGACGTCGTACTGCTTCACGTGCTCTTCAAGGGCTACGGCCAGTTTCGGGCCTTCGGTTTCCTTGATGGAAATGAAGTTTTCAATCGCCAGAGTATCGAGTACCTGACCGCCAAAACGCTCGGCTGCAACACCGGTACGAATACCTTTACGGGCAGCATACACTGCAGCGGAAGCACCGGCAGGACCACCACCGATAACCAGTACGTCAAAGGCGTCCTTGGCGCTGAGCTTTTCAGCGTCACGGGCACTGGCGCCGGTATCGAGCTTGGCCAGAATTTCTTCCAGACCCATGCGGCCCTGACCGAACGGTTCACCGTTCAGGTAGATGCTGGGCACAGCCATGATCTGGCGCTCGGTAACTTCGTCCTGGAACAGCGCACCGTCGACCGCAACGTGGCGGATGTTCGGATTCAGTACGGCCATCAGGTTCAGCGCCTGAACAACGTCAGGGCAGTTCTGGCAGGACAGCGAGAAGTAGGTTTCGAAATTGAATTCGCCCTTGAGCGAGCGGATCGCTTCCAGAGTATCTGCACTGGCCTTGGACGGGTGACCGCCCACTTGCAGCAGCGCCAGAACCAGCGAGGTGAACTCGTGGCCCATGGGCAGACCGGCAAAGCGCAGGCTGATGTTTTCACCCGGACGGTTCAGGGCAAACGAAGGTGTGCGAGCATCATTGCCATCGGTGCGCAGGGTGATCTTGTCAGTCAGGCTGACGATGTCCTGGAGCAGACCCAACATTTCTTGAGATTTAGCGCCGTCATCAAGGGACGCGACGATCTCGAAGGGTTTGGTAACCTTTTCCAGATAGGCTTTAAGCTGAGTTTTAAGACTGGCGTCCAACATGAGGCATTACCTCTCGACAAATTTCGGGAATAAAAACGCCCGGACGTATTCCGCCCGGGCGTTCGGGCACTAGAGGGAGCCGGAAGCCGGCTCCTAAGCGCAGATAACCGTGTGTTGGCGTTTAGATCTTGCCAACCAGGTCCAGAGACGGGCTCAGAGTAGCTTCGCCTTCTTTCCACTTGGCAGGGCAAACTTCGCCCGGGTGGGAGGCAACGTACTGAGCAGCCTTGACCTTACGCAGCATTTCGGACGCGTCGCGGCCGATGCCGTTGTCGTGTACTTCACACAGCTTGATCTGGCCTTCCGGGTTGATCAGGAAGGAACCACGCAGCGCCATGCCTTCTTCTTCGATCAGAACGTCGAAGTTGCGAGCCAGAGTTGCAGTCGGGTCGCCAACTAGGGCGTACTGAACCTTCTTGATAGCGTCGGAAGTGTCGTGCCACGCTTTGTGAGCGAAGTGGGTATCGCACGATACGCCGTAGATCTCTACGCCCAGCTTTTGGAATTCAGGGTACAGGTCAGCCAGGTCTTCCAGCTCAGTCGGGCAAACGAAGGTGAAGTCAGCTGGGTAGAAAACAACCAGGGACCACTTGCCTTTGAAGTCAGCTTCAGTCAGATCGATGAACTTGCCATCCTTGTACGCTGTAGCTTTAAACGGTTTGATCTCGGAATTGATCAAAGACATCACTGAATCTCCATCAGGGGTTAAGAATTGGCGAGGGATAAGATACTCGCTTATGCACATTAGACTTAATTGAATGTGGGCATCAATCTCATAAGTTTGACCTATCCACGCATTCAGGATCATTAAGTCTTTCTTTCAGGCAGAGTACTTGGAGGTATCTGAGGTCAACAAACACTGCCGCAAGCGCTAGTGGTATGGCTGAATTATCAGAATTCAAGCGCCTAAACGCACTAGCTCGGACATTTTGTGAAAAACAGCTGTTGAGCATTAAGCTGAAAAATATGGTTTCCTTGCCGATCGTGTTCGTTAAACAGGATGACGAAGGAGAAACATGTCAGGAGCCGCATTCGTCCAGTTGTTTCCTGAGGGCTTCGACTTCCCAAGCAGATTCACTTCACCGTTGATCGCTGTCTTTTCAGGTTGCCGACCTGAACCTGCCCAGCGTGGAGGGCATTAGTCATGGCGATCAGGCGCGTCATTACCCAGTGGTTTGCCCGCTATTTCTCCCAAGATGAAGCGGTGGTTCTCAGCGTCTTGCTTATCCTGGGCTTTGCTCTGGTCATGTTGTTGGGCAAGCCCCTGGCGCCGTTCCTGACGGCGCTGGTCGTCGCCTTTCTCCTACAGGGTGGCGTCAGCCGTCTGGAGCACTGGAGAGTACCCAGGCTTTGGGCAATATCGCTCATGTTCCTGTCTTTTTTAGGCATATTCCTGGGCCTCTTGTTGTTTGTGCTCCCGCTGGTATGGGATCAGCTGGTGACGCTGTTGCAGGAGTCGCCCCGGATGTTTGCCCAGGCTCAGGTCCTCTTGGATGAGCTTCAGCAGCGCTATCCCAGTGTCGTTACTCATGAGCAGATTCAGGGCTGGATCGGGACGGCAGGCAGTGAGCTGACTGCCCTTGCGCAACGAGCGGTCCGGCTGTCGTTGACCTCGCTGGGCAATATCATCGCCTTTGGTACGTTTCTGGTACTGGTGCCGATCCTGGTGTTTTTCATGCTCAAGGACAAGGACCTACTGGTGGGCTTCTTCCTGTCCGTACTTCCCCGTAAGCGGACCCTGATGACCCGAGTCTGGAAGGAGGTCGACGAGCAGATCGCCAACTATGTGCGCGGCAAGGTCATCGAGATTGTGATCGTGGCAGCGGTTAGCTACGCCACGTTTTATATCCTGGGGTTGCCCTATGCCATGTTGCTCGGGCTGGTGGTCGGTCTGTCCGTGCTGATTCCCTTCATCGGTGCTGCCGTCGCGACCTTGCCCGTTGCGGCTGTGGCGGGCTTTAGCTTTGGTCTGGGCGATCAGTTCCTGTATGCGATTCTGGCTTACACCATCATTCAGATACTAGATGGCAATGTTCTCTCACCGCTGCTGTTTTCAGGTGCCGTCAATCTGCATCCGGTAGCCATTATCCTGGCCATTCTCTTTTTTGGCGGCACGCTGGGCTTTTGGGGAATCTTTTTTGCGATCCCGCTGGCGACCCTGTTCAAGGCGCTCTGGAGCGCATGGCCGCGGGATGCCGTGGTCGTATCCGATAACAACACATCAGAGAAAAGCCCTTAAGGCTTCGATTACATTTTCAGGAGTGAGGTTGAAAAGATGCAAGACAACAAGATCCGAGGCTCGAATGGCCTCCAGGCCTTTTACAGGGCCTTTCTGACAAGTGAGGCCTCAGGCGGATTGCTTCTGATGGTAGTGGCGGCCATTGCTTTGATTGTGGCGAATTCGCCGCTGGCCAGTGTGTACTTCAGCACCCTGGAGCGCTACGTGCTGGGCATGAGTGTCCTGCACTGGATCAACGATGCGCTCATGGCCGTCTTCTTCCTGCTGGTCGGGCTCGAAATCAAACGTGAAATGCTGGTCGGGCAGTTGTCCACTTGGGGACGGCGTGCACTGCCAGGGCTGGCGGCATTAGGCGGGGCGGTCGTGCCAGCGGTGATTTATGCGGCACTCAACCATGACGATGCGCATTTACTTCAAGGCTGGGCGATTCCCACGGCGACCGATATCGCCTTTGCACTCGGGGTACTCTCCCTGCTGGGCTCGCGTATTCCGGTATCGCTCAAGATCTTTCTGACCGCGCTTGCGATTCTCGATGACCTGTTCGCCGTGTGCATCATCGCTGTGTTCTACACGGCAGATCTGTCCCTGCCGATGTTGGGACTGGCGGGTCTCACCCTGCTGGTGCTGATTGCCATGAACAAGCTGGGCGTAACGCGAATCCTGCCGTATCTGCTGGTCGGTATCGTGTTGTGGTTCTTCGTGTTCAAGTCGGGCGTACACGCGACGCTGGCCGGGGTAGCGCTGGCCCTGACCATCCCGCTGCGTACCGGCTCGAAGCATCCGCCGCTGGAACGTCTTGAGCATACATTGCACCCTTACTCCGCGTTTCTGGTCATTCCGATCTTTGGATTCGCCAACGCTGGTGTCTCGTTCAATGGCGTGAGCCTTGCCTCCGTGATGGGCTCGGTTCCGCTGGGGATCGCGCTGGGCCTCTTGGTTGGCAAGCAGGTGGGCGTATTCTCGTTTGCCTGGTTGAGTATTCGCCTGGGACTGGCCGAACTGCCGGAACATGCCACCTGGAAGCAGCTGTACGGGATCGGCCTGCTGTGTGGAATCGGCTTCACGATGAGCCTCTTCATCGGCCTGCTGGCATTCCCCAATTCGCCAGAACTGGTGGATGCGGTCAAGATCGGTGTACTGCTGGGGTCGATTACGTCCGGCTGTCTGGGTGCGCTTATGCTGATTGCGGTCGGCAAAAAGAAAAACGCCTAAGAGCAAAGGGCACCGGAAGGTGCCCTTTTTGCATCATGTGGTGATGTTAACGAGCTTGATTTCTCGTACATCTATCTCATTCCAGACGCGACCGGTGACATAGGGGTCGCTCTTCAACCAGAGGTCCAATGCCTCGCGGTTCTCGAATTCGACATGTACGGTCGAGCCTACCATTCGACCTTCATCGTTCAGAATGGCCCCGCCGCTGATAAATGTTCCTTCCTTGGCCATGGCTCGAATTCCTTCCAGATGAGCCTGGCGATTTTCCAGTCGACGATTAAAGGCCTCTGGATCGGTATGGTCGTAGGCGGTTACTACAAATTGCATGGTGGCTCCTGTTTTTAATTATGTTGGTGGAGATCAGTCCAGGCGATTCGAGTGCCTGACAGTTCTGTCTTATAAACCAGCGCAAGTGTCTAGGATGAATACCATTCATCGTATTACACCGTTCGATGGATATTCGTAAAGACGGATTTGCACGAATCTTCGCCTCCGTATCTCCAGGCTGGAGATCAGGTTGTTACCGTGGGGCGTTGCCGTACGTGCTCGCACGGGTGAGTAGGATGATCCGTTGCTGGGGATGCTGGACATCGAACCTGCCGATCAACTGCTACAGGAGTCACCGGGCACGCCTTCACGTGTGCCTTCATGAGTAGTTAATGGTTTTACAGCTTTGCCTTTTGCTCAGCTTATTGGCCTTATGACTAATCAAGGAAAGTACTCATGTCTACGCTCAAGCCTTTGGCATTAATTCTTCTCGTCTCCCTTGGTACTACCGCCTTTGCTGCCAGCCATAGTGCCACCCAGGCGCAGGATGGCGATAACAACGAAGTTATCCTTGAACAGAGCGGGCAGGGCAATACTGCGACGCAGACCCAGACTGGCTCAGCGCATCGCTCCGCCATTACCCAGAATGGGTCCATTAACTCGGCTGAAACGACGCAGCTAGGACTTGAAAATGCGGTCGCTCTCTACCAGACGGGTGATAGCAACATAGCTCAGGTTTACCAGCAGAGCTTTATGTATGGGCATAGCGCTACCGTTACCCAGTTGGGCGATACGAACCACGTGACGCTGTACCAGCAGAACGGTAATGGCTCCGTGGCGACTCTGTACCAAGAGGGCAACAACAATATCCATGAAGTTGAACAGAACGGTGGAGGTTTCAAGGAGCTGGTAGCGCGTACGGTAGGTACCGGCAATAGGCTTGATGCCATTCAACGCAATGAGGGTGTATTTGCACAGACTATCCAGACCGGAGACAACAACCTCATCAGTCTGGATCAGACGGGCAGTATGGGCGGAAGCTGGACCACGATTACCCAAGACGGCAACAGCAACCTGGCGTCGGTAACGCAGACCTCGGGCCGCTACCCTGCCGGGCGAGTGACGCTGACGCAGGACGGCGATGCCAATACGTCGACCATCAGTCAGCGTGGCGGCTTTGACGTCGTTGAGTTTACCCAGGAAGGTAACAACAACGAGTTGAATGTCGATCAGTTCAGCACTAACGGAGCCATTTCCGGGCGTTCAGTCGGTGACAACAACATTGCCAGCATCATGCAAGGTGACTACTACACGAAGGTAGATCTGGTGCAGGAGGGTGATGCCAACCTGGCCACGATCAACCAGGGCGGCAGTGAAAGTATCGCAACCGTCAATCAAATGGGCTCTGCCAATCAGGTTGCGCTGATGCAAACCGGTATAGCTGGTGTATTCGGTGAAGGGAGCGCAGCGACCGTCATGCAGAGCGGTACCGGCAACGTGGCCAGGATTACCCAGCAGTAGCAGTCAGTAGAGCATTTGGGGCTGTTACTGCCTGCCCAAGCGTAGCGGTCCCATTTACCTAACCAGCGTAGGGATCATTCCCTGCGCTCGGTATGGGCCTTAGTGGTTAACTTATACGTCTAGAGGGATCTCTCATGTTCAAACTCAAGCCCTTGGCTGTGGTATTGATGATGCTCTCCGGCAGCTGTGCCCTGGCTGCAAACAACACCGCTACCCAAACGCAGGACGGTAATTACAACGAAACGACACTGGAGCAGACGGGCGAAGGCAATACCGCTACCCAAACTCAAGAGGGCAACGAACATCGCTCGGCTATTACTCAGAATGGGGCCACCAACGCGGCTGAAACAACGCAGCTGGGGCTTGGAAATACGGTTGATCTTTATCAGACAGGAGATAGCAACGTAGCCCAGGTCTACCAGCAGAGCTTCGATCTAGAGCATAGCGCCACTGTTACCCAGTTGGGCGATACAAACACCGTAGCGTTGTATCAGCAAGGCGGTAATGGCGCTGTCGCTACGCTGTATCAGGAAGGCAGCAACAATACGCACAATGTCGAGCAGAACGGCTATGGCGGCAACGAGCTGACAGCACGTACGGTGGGTAATGGCAATGCGCTCAATGCCATCCAGCGCTTGGGTATGGTGGCGGAAACCACTCAAACCGGGGATAACAACATCATCAATCTGGACCAGACCGGCAGTTTTGGTGGAGGTAGCACTACGGTTGCTCAGGGCGGCAATAACAACCTGGCGTCCGTAACGCAGACCTCGGGGCGCTATCCGGCTGAGCGGGTGGCACTGACGCAGAGCGGCGATACCAATACCGCGACCATCAATCAGAACGGTGGCTTTGGCATCGTTGGGTTTACCCAAGAGGGTAACAATAACGAGTTGAACATCGACCAGTTCAGCATCAGCGGAACCATTTCAGGCAGTTCGGTAGGCAACGACAATGTTGCCAGCATCACGCAGGAGTCCTACTTCACGCAGGCAGATCTGGCGCAGGAGGGAGATGCCAACCTGGCCACAATCAATCAGGCTGGCGATGGAAGCACCATATCGGTTAACCAGATGGGCTCTGCCAACCAGGTTGCGCTGACACAAACCGGTCCTTCCGGCGTGTTCAGTAATGGCAATGTGGCTACCGTCATGCAGAACGGCACCGGCAACGTAGCCAGGATTACCCAGCAGTAAAGACGAGGGTTGGTATCGCTTCAGCGAGGGTGCCAACCCGGGACGCACAGGCACATCGGCGGCGCGGGCCGCCTTTCCATGGCCTGGATTTGTCAGTTTACTCTCTAGAGGGTTCTCTCATGTTCGCACTCAAACCTCTGGCTGTGGCATTGCTGATGCTCTCCGGCAGCTATGCCCTGGCTGCAAATAACACTGCCACCCAAACGCAGGACGGTAATTACAACGAAGCGACCCTGGAGCAGACAGGCGAAGGTAATACTGCTACGCAGCTCCAGAGCGGTGAGTTCAGTCGCTCGGCCATTGTGCAGATTGGCAACAACAACTCCGCCGAAACTAATCAGCAGGCGCAGTTTTCCTCTGCCAACGTGATACAGCTCGAACAGTCTGGTAATGGAAGTACAGCTGCGATCACCCAGCAGAACCTAGGGTTTGGGCACGAAGCTACAGTTACGCAGCGGGGCGATGGCAACGATGTCACGCTTGATCAGCAGGAAGGCAACGGATCGGTGGCCACGCTGTATCAGGAGGGAGAAGGAAATACTCATACCATCCTGCAGCGAAACTACGCCAATGAATTGGAAGTAATAAGCATAGGTAATCGTAATGCAGTAACTGTACGCCAGAACGGCGGTGGCGGTAGCGAGCCGATGCGTGCCGAGCAGCGAGGTGATGGAAACACAATGGATCTAGAGCAGCATGTCACTTATGCCGGCGGCGACATGGCGGTCTATCAAGAAGGAAATGATCATTCGGCTACGGTATACCAGTCCTCAGGTCGCTATGGTCAGATCGATTTAACGCTTAACCAGTTGGGTAGCGCTAATACGGCAGAGGTTACGCAAAATGCCGATATGGTTCAGCTAGCGCTCACTCAGGACGGTACAGGAAATACCGCCAGTGTTCATCAGCAACTTTGGCGGGGTGGTTTTACAGGTACTACTACGGGCAATAACAATGTAATGACTGTTATCCAGGATGGAATATCGCTTAATGCGACAGCCAGTCAGCAGGGTGATAGCAACACGCTAAGTGTTTCACAGGCCGGGGTTGATAATAGTGCGGATGTATTTCAAACAGGGACTGGCAATGCGGCTACCGTTGTTCAAACCGAAGTGTTCTCACTTGAGAACGTAAACGGCTCTGCGCTGATCACGCAGAATGGCGATAACAACGCAGCCACGATCAACCAACTGGTCAATCGAAACGGCTCTGGCTCCATCGAGCAGACCGGTCTGGCCAATCAGGCCACCATTCAGCAGGAAGACTTCATTGGAGGCAACTCTGCGGACATCGTGCAGAGCGGCGATAACCTGGAAGCCATGATTACGCAGCAGGTTTCCGCCAGCGCTAATCGGGCCGAGATCACTCAGAACGTATCCGGCAATATCGCCAGCATTACCCAGGGCGGCAGGGTAAATGGCGATATCACTCTGGGTGGTAACAGCGCAACGATTGCGCAGACTGGCCTGAACAACACGGCCTCCATTGTGCAGCAGTAGCTGTAGCAGACGCTGCCGCGTCTGTTGCTCCAGCGCCTGGGCCTGAAAGCTACCGCCTTGGTCCGGGCGTGCGTTACCGCCTGTCCGACCCTGTGAAATACAGGCCCGGACAACAACAATAACGCTACTGAAGGACGTGCATATGTTCAGGTTAAAACCCTTGGCTGTTGCCTTTATGTTTGTTATTGGCAGCCATGCCTATGCTGAAAGCAATACCGCTACCCAGAGTCAGGCAGGAGACAACAACGAGGCCACGCTGGAGCAGCAGGGCGCGAGAAATCAGGCGACGCAAACGCAGACGGGCAGTTTCGGCCGATCTGCCATTGTCCAGAACGGCGATGACAACGTCGCGGAGACTGTTCAGGACACGAACTTTTCTCCCAATACAATCGATCTGGCCCAGACCGGCAGTCGTAATACCGCTTATGTCGCTCAAGAGGGTGAGGCTCAAGCTGCCACAGTGACGCAGGCAGGTGACGATAACCGCATGACGCTCTATCAGCTAGAACCCCAGGGTTCTGCGGCCACGGTCTACCAGGAAGGCAATAACAATACACATACCATTGAGCAACAGTGGTACGCCAATTCAGCCAATACTTCCAGTATGGGTAATGGCAATACGACACAGGTGACCCAATACGGTTACGGCATTGGGCAGACAATGCAACTGGGTGACAACAACGCGATTACTCTCGAGCAAAGCGGAACTGGGGCAGGCGCTATTGCAACGGTATCTCAAAATGGCAATGGCAACGCTGCCCAGGTTGATCAAGACACCTCACGCTATACGTCTCGTGCAACATTGGATCAGCTCGGCAACGATAACGTTGCAAGCCTCAGCCAGGGTGGCCTTGCTAACTTCGACTTTCTTCAACAAGGTAACAGCAATCAGCTCACGGCTGCGCAGACGGGCACTGGAGCCTCCATTACAGGCAGCTCTATTGGCGATGACAACAGCGTTGCGCTCAACCAGTCCGTTATCAACGGTACAATTGAACTGTATCAGTTGGGCTCAGCCAACAGCGCAACGCTTAGTCAGCAGGCTGACGCCAGTCTGATCAGTGTCAACCAGACCGGTAATGCCAACCAGGCCAGTGCAACGCAGGGCGGTGGCGTGGGTAGTGCCTATAGCAGCGCAGCGCGAATTGCACAGCAGGGGGACCGCAATACTGCTTCGATTGATCAGCTATGGGGTAGCCGTCAAGCTACGATTACCCAAACGGGTAATGATAATGAGGCTGACATTTCCCACGTAAATCTTGACGGCATGGCTGTTGCTGAAATCACCCAGACGGGTGAGTTGAACAATGCCAGCCTGACCCAAAGCTGGAGCGGTGGTGTTAACGAGGCCAGCATTACACAGACCATGAGCGGCAACATGGCGACTGTTGTGCAGGGCGGCTTGGTCAATGGCGATATTACCAGTGCAAATGATACAGCGACCGTTGTTCAAAATGGCTTGAACAATGTGGCTTCTGTGCTCCAGCAGTAAATATATAGACGCTGCCGTACCTTACGGCAGCGTCTGATTATCCAACGCGAAATCCATCGCTGCTTCGGCGTGAATTTCGGTCGTATCGAAGACAGGAAGAGCGAGATCCTTCTGGCTGAGCAGCAATCCGATTTCCGTACAGCCCAAGATCACGCTGTCGGCGCCTTGGTCGGCCAGCTTGCCGATTTCTGCCACATAGGTCTGTCTGGATTCGTTCCGAACCACGCCCTGGCACAACTCTTCATAAATGATCTGGTGAATCTGCTCGCGACCTGGGGCGTCCGGGATACGAGGGTCCAGACCGTGGGCGCGCAAGTGGCCGACATAGAAGTCCTGCTCCATGGTAAAGCGTGTGGCGAGCAGGGCGGGGCGTTGCATACCGGCTTTCGTTAACGCTTTTGCGGTCGCGTCAGCGATGTGAATCAATGGGATATCAATTGCCGCCTGGATAGGTTCGGCCAGCTTGTGCATGGTGTTGGTGCAGATGAGCAGACCTTCGGCGCCTGCCGTTTCCAGGCGGCGTGCTGCATCTATCAGCAGTCTGGCGCAACCATCCCAATCGCCGTGATGTTGCAGCTCGGCAACCTTTGCAAAATCGACCGACCACATAAGCAGTGGTGCCGAGTGCAGACCACCAAGGCGCTGTCGGGCGATTTGATTGAGAAGGCGATAGTACGTGACCGAGCTTTCCCAGCTCATGCCCGCAAGAAGTCCTAGCGTTCGCATGATTCTGCTCCTTGATGAGGGAGTGGAACCGTCTCATAGGCCAGTCCAATGCAGCAAGGCAAGAGGCCACTGTACCGATCCAATAGTTAACAGCTGTATCGATTGTTCAGTAAAAAGCCCGATCTAGAGCTTTAAATAGTCAAAAATACTTAACCCCGCTGTCATTTTCGATTGTTAGCGTGCCCCCATCATTTTGGAGGGCAGTCATCATGAGAACCTGGGAAGAACCCAAGAAGCGCAAGGCTCATATCGAGCTCATCCCGATGATCGACGTGATGATGTTCCTGTTGGTCTTCTTTGTACTGGTCAGTCTGAACGTGATCCCGGCATTGGGAATGAAAACCCAGCTCCCTAGCGCCAGCAGCGCGCAACAGCTCAAACCGCAGAACAAGGCCATCCTGACGCTGGGCGCTAACGGTGAGCTGCAGCTGGATGGTCAGGACATTCAGGTCGATGCCCTGGTCGTGGCGCTCAAGGCGCAGGAGAAACCAGACAGCAAGACCACTATCATCGTCAACAGCGACAAGGGCGTGGAGGTGGCCCGGTTGGTCGAGGTGATGGACACCCTTCGTCTGGGCGGCTTTACCTCCGTCTCCATCGCTACGCGCAAGTCCTGATCCATGTATACGTTCTATCGCTCCCGCCATGTGTTGGGCTGGCTACCTGCGCTTGCTGCGCTGGTACTGATTGCCCTGTATGCCCAGCGTACGCCGCTGAAAGTTCAGCCGGTATACGACGAGTCGGCCGTGGAATTGGCTTTGGTTGAACCGGACCCTGTTCAGGAACCCGAACCGGTCGTTACACCGCCGGAGCCTGTAGCCGAACCGGTTGATGCGCCTCCGCCGGAGCCTGTTGTTGAGGAAGAGGAGGCAGCCTTGCCACCACCTCCCAAGCCGGAACCCAAACCTGAGCCCAAGCCAGTGCCGAAGCCGCAACCCAAGCCTCAGCCGAAACCACAGCCAAAGCCAGTGGCCAAGGTCGAGCAACCGGTAGCCAAGCCAACGCCTGCTTCGGCACCTGCGCCGGCCGCGGCCAAACCCGCCCCGGTTGCGCCAGCCACACCCCCCAAACCGACCGTCAATGCCCAGGCACTGGAAGGCGGCTACGTACAGGGGTTGCGTGCCGAGCTGGATCGTTACAAGCAGTACCCCACCGGACGCCAGGCATCGCTTGAGCGGCCACACGGTGATGTCGTGATCTGGCTGCTGGTCGACCGCGCCGGACGCGTACTGGACTCCGGCATACAGGACAAGGCTGGCAGCATGCTGCTCAATCGCGCGGCCGCCAACAGCCTGAACCGTATCAAGAGCGTCAAGCCGTTCCCGTCCGAGGCCTTTGCCGGCAAGGACCAACTGCGGTTTACCGCCACTTTCAGTTACAGCATGCAGTGATTATCCGATTCGAGGAATTCCAATGAAGTACACAAGGATTTACCTGGCGCTGGTTGCCTCTGGTCTTTGCCATGGTGTAGCCATGGCGCAGGAAACCGGTGAGCGTGATGTCGGTACCATCGGTGTCGAAGGAAAGGCCACGCTGGGCAGCGGGTACATGACCCCTGAAGAAAGCCCCAAGTCGCGCTCCACCCTTACTCGCGAAGCCATGAACAAGCAGACGGCAACCGCCAATGCCGTCGACCGTCTCAAGTACACACCGGGACTGAACATCTCCAGCGAAGACGCCACGGGCCTGTCGGGCTTTCGCTTCACCCTGCGGGGGCTTAACTCCGATCAGGTCGGCATGTCCGTCGACGGGATGCCCATCAATGACTCGGGCAACTATGCGCTGTATTCCAACCTGCTGGGCGATCCGGAAAACCTCGACCAGATCTCCGTAGTACAGGGCGCCTCGGATGCCGACGGTCCGCACATCGGCTCCAGTGGCGGCAACATTACCCTGACAACTATCCGGCCAACCAAAGAGACCGGTGCATTTGTTAAACAGACTGCAGGCAGCAACGGTACTTACAAGACCTTTGCCCGTCTGAATACAGGCGAGTGGAATGGCCTGTCCAACTGGCTGTCTGCCTCGCATACCGAAGGTCAGATGTGGCGAGGCCACGGTGCCGTTCGGGCCGACAAGGTGGAATGGAACAGCTTTTTCGACGCCGGGGATGGCAATACGGCCAACCTGATCCTCAAGTACCATGAGCAGGACAACAACAGCTATAGCCAGCTCACCAAGAATGAATTCACCCAGTACGGGCGCAAATACGATCCTAACCCCAATCCGCCTGCGCTGGGCTCCAACGGCAAGATTTCCAAGTACTACGAGCTGGCACAGAACCCGTTCAAGACTTTTACCGGCGTGCTCAACACCCAATTCCGCCTGCGTGATGACATGTCCCTGTCGGTCATCCCTTATTACTACTGGGGGGACGGCAGCGGCGTAGGCAGCACCGCGTATTCGCTCAACCGCGGAACCAGCAGCAATGGTGTCTACGACCTGGGCAATCTGCCTACGGCCAGCAGCTACGCCAATGATGGGCTCTCCTATACCGGCGTCTACTATCGGCCGTCTCGTACCCAGACCTGGCGCCCCGGCATCACGACCAAGCTGAACTGGGACCTGGGCGATCACAGCCTGCAGTTCGGTTATTGGTACGAACGCGCCCGTCAGCGGCAGACCCAGCCGTTCATTGCACTCAAGTCCAGTGGCAAGCCTGAGAGCGTCTGGTCTGACTCGGACGAGACCCGCGACGCCAACGGCAACATCATCCAGGGACGCGACCGTTACACCGTTACGCCAGCCCATAAGGTCTGGGTACAGGATACCTGGTACATGAACCCGGACTGGACGCTCAATGCCGGCGTGGCCTACATGGATGTCGATCGCAAGGGGACCAACCATGGCAGCCTGACCGAGCTGCCGGAGAAGCGTCACCAGAACTACAGCAAGGTGCTGCCGACCTTTGGTATCGGCTACCGCTTCGACGAGCAGAACCAGTTCTTCTATAACCTGACCCGTAACATGCGCATACCGTACAACTACGTGCTGTACGATCAAGGTGAGGGCTCAATCAATCTCAATCCTGAAACCAGCTGGAGCAACGAGCTGGGTTGGCGCTACACCCAGGAAGACATGGCCCTGTCGGCCACGCTGTTCTACCTGAAGTTCAAGGATCGCCAGGTTTCCTCGCGTGACGAGAACGGTGACTACGCCGATATCAACGCGGGTGACGTAGACAACATGGGGCTTGAGCTGGAGTGGAGCGGCCTGCTGCCGCACAACTTCAATTACTACACCTCCTACACGTACACCCGTGCCAAGCAGAAGGACGACATTACCGCTTACAACAATGGCGTTGCGGTGGAGCTGCCTACCAGTGGCAAGCAGTTTGCCAACGTGCCTAAGAACATGCTGGCAGCCAATATCGGTTATGACGACGGCCGTTATTACGGCACTTTCGGCGCCAAGTACACGAGCAAGCTCTACGGTGACCTGACCAATGACGAGAGCATTCCGGGCCGGACGATCTTCAACCTTGGGGCTGGCATATACCTGCCGGTAGACAAGCACATCGTCAAGGACGCCACCCTGCGTCTGAACGTCGACAACCTGTTCGACAAGAAGTATCTGGACGGTGTGTACACCTACAAGACCAACGCAGCGAGCTACAGCGGCTACCGCGACGGCGACCCGGCTTACATCGTCGGCGTCGAGCGGACCGTAACGGTGTCCCTGGAAGCCAGCTTCTGACCTTCGAACCTTCTTTAACGAGGTGTGCTGAATATGAATACCGACCTGCTCCATGACATCACGTTTTATGTCATGTACGGCGCTATTGCCATTGCCCTGTTCGTCATCATCGAGCGGAGCCTGTACTTTGCCTATACCCGCAGGCAGGCGCGTCAACTGGAGTCATTACTGACGGCTAAGGTGCGTAGCGACCGTGATCTGCCGGAGTCCTTTACCCGCCGCGAAAGCTTGCCGCTTACCATGGTGCGGCCGGTACTGGCGCAAAAGGCGCAGCGCGGCACTCGCAAGGAACTGGACGAGACGATCGAGGCGCAGTACCTCGCAACCCGCGCACCGCTGGCCCGTAGTCTATGGATCATCGAAACCATTACGACCGCGGCGCCGCTGCTGGGTCTGTTGGGTACCATTCTGGGCATTATTGATACCTTCAAGGCGCTGGCCTCAGCAGGTGTCTCTGATCCAGGCCAAATTTCGGCAGGCATCGGAACGGCGCTGTTTGCGACCGGTTTGGGTATTGCTATCGCGCTGGGCTGCGTGGTCTTTCATAACTTCTTCCAGGATCGCCTGGAGCGCATCAACGATCAGCTCAAGATCCTGCTGATTCGCGCCAGCATGGGCGCTCGGCCTGTGGATGAAGCCCACGTTCAATCTGCAGAGCCGATGGCGCAGTACCGTACCGCCTGATCGGTTGCGGCGAGGGCCAGTCGGTCCTCGCCCAGTCTTTTCCTTCTTGTTTGAGACCTCCATGCCTGTATTGTCCTGTTTGCCGATCCGTGGCGCTCGACGCCTGTGTTTTGGGTTTTTCTTACTCAGCGCCAGTACGCTCAGTTGGGCCGATTTCAAGATTCCAGGGTTCGAGCTGGTGCATACCGTGCCGGTGGCGACCGATCTGGCAACGAATGACCTGCGTAACCCGGTCGAGGTCTGGAGCGAAATGTTCGACCGGGCCCAGCACCGTATCGACATTGGCCAATTCTATGCGTCCGGTCAGCCGGGTTCACAATTGGATACTGTGATCGAGCATTTGCAGGCGGCCGGGCAGCGCGGCGTGACGATTCGCTTCCTGCTGGAAGAGAAGGGGCTGCGGATGTCGGACCCTGCCACGCTGGACCGCTTACGCAGCATTCCTAATCTGACCTTGCATGTATTGCCGTATGGCCAGCTGACCGGGGGGATCATTCACGCCAAATATCTGGTCGTAGATGGCCGCGAGGCTTTTGTGGGCAGCCAGAACTTTGATTGGCGCTCTCTGACGCATATCCACGAAACAGGCGTGCGGATCAGTGATCCCACGGTGGCTGCTCAGGTTCAAGCCATCTTCGAGCAGGACTGGCAAGCGCAGGAAGCGCTGGCGAAAGGTAAACCCGTGCCTCAGCCCCGGCATACCCCCTCAGATCAGCCAACTCCGACCGGCAATTATCTGGTTGCCAGTCCTGCTCGTTATAACCCGCCTGGAGTGCGGGACTCTCAGCTAGAGTTGCCGCGTTTGCTCGCTCAGGCCCGGCATGAGGTGCGTGTGCAGTTGCTTGACTATGCGCCGTTATCCTACGGACCGGACAAGAGCCGCCCGTATTACCCGGTGATCGACAGTGCCTTGCGCGCGGCGGCCGCCCGAGGGGTATCCATCAAGCTGATGGTGTCCCACTGGAACACGGGCGCACCGGAGATCGACTACCTGAAAAGCCTGGCCGTGCTGCCGAATGTACAGGTCAAGATCGTCACGCTGCCGGCCGATCCGAGCGGCTTTATTCCCTTTGCGCGGGTGATTCACAGCAAGACGATGGAAATCGATGGACGCCTGGCCTGGGTAGGCACCAGCAATTGGCTCGGCGGTTATCTGGATAACTCCCGCAACCTAGAGGTGGTGATGCAGGATTACGCCATGGCCGAGCGCATTCGCCAGCTCCATGAGCAGTTGTGGAACAGCCCCTATGCCGACATGATCAGCGTGACGCGTACTTACCCGGAGCCGCATCCCGGTATGCCGTGATTACCAACGGGACGGGTATCGGGCTGAATGCTGCTCACCCTGGAAAGGAGTCTGTACCGTGACACGTAAACCGCTGCTGATCGCTTGGGCAGGTGGCCTTGTGCTGATCCTGCTGGGATATGGCGTGATCGACCAGCCCATTGCCTATTGGGCCCATGCAGGCGACCTGCGCCGCCTGGCGTGGCCCAACCTGATGACCCATGTGGCGGACTGGCTGACGGTGCTGGCGGTACTGCTGATCATTGTCTTGGGCATCGGTCAGCGATTGTTGCCCGTGCATCGTCACCGCTGCTTCGTGCTGGCCTTCAGCGTACTGGTCGCCAAGGGCGTGAAGGATTCGCTCAAGCCTGTCTTCGGTCGTTATTGGCCGGAGACCTGGACCCACGGCAATCCCTCACTGATCCATAACCAGGCTTATGGCTTCAACTGGTTTCACGGCGGAGACTGGTACGCGTCCTTTCCTTCCGGACATACCACAGTTGCCTACGCTGCCGCCGTGGCGATTGCCCTGTGCTGGCTCCGCCTGAGGGGACTTGCGGTAGTAATAGCCGCGGTGGTACCGGTGGGGCTTTTGCTGTGTAACTACCACTTCTTTTCCGATGTGGTCGCCGGTGGCTTGCTTGGCGCCAGCGTAGCGGTACTCGTCACCAAGGTCATGGGTGTGGCATCGAAAGGGCGATAAGGTCTTCTGTATCCACTTCGCGTCCGAGCATAGCTTTGTAGGCAGCCAGCTCATCACGGTCCATTACCTGAAGGGCTACGCCCAGCAGCGTGGCGGGGCGGGCTTTGGCCAGGTTTGCCTCAAGGTCTCTCCAGGTTGAGTGGCCCTTATCGAAAATCCGGGCACCGGGCGTGCCGCCTATCTCGATCTTCACGCCTTCAACTTTGAACTGCGCGTACTCCACATCCCAGCTTTCTTCGCAGCGGCGTTCAAGGGGCTTGGTCGTGACAGCAGCACCGGCAGCGGCTATTTCTTGCAAACGGTCTGCTGGAACCAGGAGATCAATATCGTTCAGCGGGCGTCTGGCGCCATAAACATGGGCCGCCAGACCGCCACATAAAAGAAAGGGGATGTGTCGCTCGTTCAGCAGATCGATGATCCAGTGCAAGGCAGCAGCGTGACTCATGGGAACCCCTTTTGGCTCTACTGCGTATCTGCCTTGCAGTATAGAGGCGCTACGCAGCCGTCAGCATGCCCTGCTTTTCGATAAAGGCGATGATGTCCTCCAGGCCCTGGCCCACTTTCTGGTTGCTGAACACGAACGGCTTCTCGCCCCGCATCTTGCGGGCGTCACGGTCCATCACTTCAAGTGAGGCACCGACCATTGGGGCAAGATCCACCTTGTTGATAACCAGCAGGTCAGACTTGCAAATGCCTGGGCCGCCCTTGCGGGGGAGTTTGTCGCCCGCAGACACGTCAATCACGTAGATAGTCAGGTCGGACAGCTCCGGGCTGAACGTGGCGGAAAGGTTATCGCCGCCGGATTCGACCAGGATCAGATCAAGACCAGGAAAGCGGCGGTTGAGCTGGTCTACCGCTTCCAGGTTGATGGAAGCATCCTCACGGATGGCCGTGTGCGGGCAGCCACCGGTTTCCACGCCGATGATGCGCTCAGGGGCCAACGCCTCGTTACGCACGAGAAAATCGGCATCTTCACGGGTATAGATATCGTTGGTGACAACCGCCAGGTTGTAACGATCACGCAGGGCACGGCAGAGGGCGAGGGTGAGGGCCGTCTTGCCGGAACCGACCGGGCCGCCAATACCGACGCGCAGGGGTTGAGTGTTCATCGCGCTTGTTCTCCTAGGATCTGAAAAGACGGCTGTATTGTTGTTCGTGGGCCATGCTGGCGAGCGCCAGACCAAACGGTGCGCTGCCCCAGAGGGTTTCCGGTAGCGCACGGGCAGTTGTGAGGGCTGCGTCCAGGGCTGGCAGGAGTTCAGAGGTCAGTCGCTGTGCTGCCTGCTGGCCGAGGGGCAGGGTTTTCATCAGAACGGCCAGCTGATTTTCCAGCCACCCCCAGAGCCAGGCCGAGACGGCCTCTGCCGGGGCAATGGCCCAGGCACGCGCGGCAACCGCCCAACCCAGGGCAAACGTTGGCTCGCTGGCTAAAAGGTGCTCGCGTGCTTCGGGGTCCAGTTCGGGCAAGTCCTTGAGCAGTTGCGTCAGGGAAAAACCGGTCTGGCGGCTCTCCAGGCGCAGTTCTCGGGTTTCTCGGCTGGCTGAGTGGCGGCCTGCCAATTCAGCCAGCCGAAGCCAGTCGCCTGAGGCAGCCGCTTGACAGTGAGCCAGCAGCAGCGGTGCTTCGAAACGGGCAAGGTTAAGCTCCAGCTGATCTTCGAGCCAGACGCGAGCCGAGCTTGAGTCGGTTACGAGGCCGGTCTCGATGGCCGCCTCTAACCCTTGGGAGTAGCTGTAACCGCCGATGGGTAATTGCGGGCTGGCCAGACGCATCAATGCCCAGGCCGGGCTCATATCCGCACCCCGAAATGGTGCAGCCGAGGGCCATAATTGAAATCAGCCTCACCGTGGTGCGAGTGGTGATGCCCACCACCATAAGCGCCATGCTCAGGTTGGAAAGGCGCCTGGATCGATTCACACGTAGCGCCCAGTTGATCCAGCATGGCCTTGAGTACATGATCATCCAGAATGCGTAGCCAGCCATCGCCTACTTGCAGCGCAACATGACGGTTGCCCAGGTGGTAGGCAGCGCGGGTCAGCTCATGGGCATTGGCGCAGGTGATGTGCAAAAGAGCCTCGGGGCGGGCGCAGACGCGTACGATACGGCCGTCCTGGGCACGCAGCCCTTCACCGTCAAACAGGGGCGGCTGGCCGCGTTCGAGAAACAGCCCGACATCTTCGCCACTGACCGTCACGGTTCGCAGCCGGCTCTTGCTGCGCGCCTCGAAGCCAAGGTGAATTTCTTCGTGCCAGGTATCGGGGGAGGGCAGACGGGTGTGAATGACCAACATAAGGCAGTATCCGCTGTGCTTTATGAAGACTACAGCAAGCGGCCTGCCAGAACGCAACGGCTCGTTTCACCGGCGTTGCACAGGGGATCGTGCGCTCAGTTTGCCTGATTTCGGTGCAGCAGCGGGTCGGAGGGCAGGGGTTCGCCCTGATTTGGTGCGAACAGCATGTTAAGGCCGCGCCAGTGCTTAGCACCGATCATGATGAAGCGTAGCTGATGAATGATCTTGGCCTGGGGCGTCTTGTGCGGCTCCAGTCCCTCATCAGGTACATCAATCAGCTCGGGCAGAGTGGCGAATACGGTCTTGACCACCAGATCCGCCAGAACATCGATGTCCTGACACGTAAGGTGGGGCAGCCGGTTGAGCTGGGACAGGTCCAATGCAAGGTCATCAGTGATGCGCTGGCGCAGTTCACTGATGGCCTGACGAATCGACAGCGAACCGCCGTATTGCTCCCGGGCAAGAAAGATGAACTGGCTACGGTGTTCGGCGACGGCTTCGATAAAGATGCCGACCGAGGCATCAATCACACCACGCAGCTCGATTTCGTTATGACGTACCCGGCGCAGGGTTTCGCGAAAGGTCTCGCCCACTTCGGCGACCAGCGCAAGTCCAAAGGCATCCATATCGGGAAAGTGCCGGTAGAAGCCCGCCGGGACGATGCCGGCACTTCGGGTGACCTCTCGCAGGCTCAAGCTGCCGAAGCCGCGCCCACTGCTCATGAGCATGCGCGCAGCATCCAGCAGGGCATGGCGGGTTTGCAGTTTTTGCTCGGCGCGGGAGGACATGGCGGTTTTCCAATCAGGCAAGGGGGTACTCTATCAAATACCCGCACGTCCGGTTGAAACACTTGTCGTGTGACAAAATCCGGGCGCCGGTAGTCTGTCTGCATATGGCGCACTATCCAGGTGATAATCGATGCGCTTAAAGATGAAGCACCCACGGCCGATAGCCGTGCCTTCAATCGCTCTCTTCCCGCCAGGATTGGCTCAGCTCAAATCAGACGACTCATGTTCAGCCCGCTTGTCACATTTCCCGCGCTCTATATTGCTACGCTCCTGATGCTGGCCGGTTCCGGCCTCTTCACCACTTACATCGGCCTTCGCCTGACCGAACAGGGGGCGGGCGATCTGTGGGTCGGCTGCCTGATGGCGGCATATTATTTCGGGCTGGTCTGCGGTGGCAAACTCGGCCACCGGCTGATCGCCAACGTAGGGCATATCCGCTCATACGTCGCCTGCGCCGGCGGCGCGACGGTGACGGTACTCATTCACGCCCTGACCGATCATCTGGGCGTCTGGCTGGTGCTGCGCTTCATCATGGGTGTTCTGATGATGAACCAGTACATGGTGATTGAAAGCTGGCTCAACGAGCAGGCCGAAAACCACCAGCGGGGCAAGGTGTTTGCTGGCTACATGGTGGCGGTGGATCTGGGGCTGGTGGTCGGACAGGCCTTGCTGGCCGTACACCCGGCACTGGATTACAAGCCGCTACTGCTGGTGGCAATCTGCTTTGCGTCCTGCCTGATTCCCATCGCCATGACGCGTCGCGTACACCCGGCCAAGCTGGTCGCCGCGCCCCTTGAAATCAAGTTCTTCTGGCAGCGCGTACCGCAGTCACTGGTCACGATCTTTGCCGCTGGCCTGATGGTCGGTGCCTTCTATGGTCTGGCGCCGGTATATGCCAACCGCAATGGGCTCGATACGGCGCAGTCGAGTATGTTTGTGGGTATATGCATCGTGGCAGGTTTTTGTGCACAGTGGCCGCTAGGCTGGTTGTCCGATCGGGTCGACCGCTGCAAGTTGATCCGCGCCAACGCCGTGCTGCTCTGCCTTGCGGCAATTCCGATGTGGGGATATATCACCTTGCCCTATGCCGGATTACTCGGCACCGGCTTTTTGACCGGCATGCTGCTGTTCACGTTGTATCCGTTGTCAGTGGCCTATGCCAACGACCATGTAGAGCCCTCGCGCCGCGTGGAGCTCTCCGCCATGCTGCTGACCACCTATGGCGTGGGCGCTTGTATTGGTCCGCTGCTGGCCGGTGCGCTGATGAATCAGTTTGGTCCCGGCATGTTCTACATTCTGGTGTCGATCTATGCCGTCATTTTGATCATCTGGGTTCAGCCTCGCTTCGTAACAAATGAGCATCTCGTGGATGAAGCACCACTGCATCACGTGGCGATGCCGGATACAGTTAGCCCGATGGCCGCAACGCTCGACCCCCGCGTGGAGGAAGTGCCCGAGGAGCTGATGGTGGATACGCCGCCTAACATTGGCCGCTCCGATGGCCTCCCGGATGAAAAGCCGGTCGCGTGAAACAGTCGTTATAAATAAAAAAGCCCGATCAACTGGTCGGGCTTTTTTATGGGGCCAGCATCAGACAATCCGGTGCATGCGGTGATGCGAACGGTCGATGGTCTGCTGTGAATCATCAGCAGCCAGCTGCGGCTGAATGTGCTCCTGTTGACGCTGGATCATCCGGTCAATGGTCTGCTCGGTGCCATCTTCGGCTACCTGAAGCTGGTGCTGCTGGCGATGGATCATCTTATCGATGGTCTGCTCGGTACCATCTTCAGCTAACTGGATCTGATGTTGCTGACGATGAATCATCTTGTCGATGGTCTGCTCAGTACCGTCTTCGGCCAGTTGGGCAGGAGTATTCAGGCGGTTTTGCTGGCGCTCGATCAGGCGACCCAGGGTCTGGTCGGAGCCGTTCTCAGTCAGCAGGCGTTCCTCAATGCTCTTGGTCTGACGGTTGATCATCTTGTCCACGGTGTACTGGCTGCCATCTTCTGCGTACAGCTGGGCGGCTTGGGGCAGGGATTGAGCAGCAACCAGAGTGTTGAATGCCAGGGCGGTGAGGCCGATACCGAATGCGATAGTGCGTTTCATGATCTGTTTCCTCGATGGGATCGTTTCGACAGATTCAGTATCGGTTCGAGTTGATCCATTAAAAAATGGATCGTAGGCATACCAAACATCACCGGAAATGATGCCCAATCGAGGTGGCATATGTTCTCGTTGATAGTGCAGGGCGCGCTGATCTCTAATACGCGCCTTTCAGCCCAAAGAGATCCCGTACTGCCCGGGCATATTCCTGGCTTCCGATGGACATGCTGTTGGTGTGGTTGCCTCCCTCAATGAGCAATAACCGCTTCGGATCCTGAGCTTTCCTGAATAACTCCTCGCTGAAGCGGGAGGGTACATACTGGTCACCTGTTCCATGGACGATCAGTACCGGCATATCAACCTGGTCGATCTTGTCGATGGAATTGAATTTCTCCGACATGATCCAGCGGATCGGCAACGAGGTGTCGACCACGGCAGCTGCCGCATCCGCCAGGCTGGTAAAGGTCGACTCGATGATCAGGCCGGCTGCGGCGGCGGGGTCGCCCTCCGGGTCTTTCTGTTTTGAAATCTGCTGAGCCAGGTTGACGGCTATTGCACCGCCCAGCGAGTGTCCGTAGATGTAGCGTTTTTTAGAGTCGGGCTGCAGCTCAACGAGGCGCTTCCAGGCCACCCGGGCATCCTCATACACCGTGCTTTCCGAGGGCAGATCGCCAGGGCTTTCACCAAAGCCCCGGTAGTCGATGGCCAGGACGGAATAGCCCAGGCTGCGCAGGGTAGTGATGCGACGCACCTGGGCGGTCAGATTCCAGCGTGTTCCATGCAGGTACAGGGCAGCAGGGGCATCTTTCTTTGCAGCAGGCCACCACCAGGCATGGACATATTGCGTCTTGCTGATCCCTGTCGTGACGGGGATGTTGAACTGCTGGACGCCGGCGGGCACGCCCGAGAACCAACTGGCAGTGCCGGGTTCGATGTTGAACACCAGCTCGCGCTCTTTGTGGGCGAGTTCAGAACAGCCAAACGGCAGACCCACACCCAGCAACAAGGCAAGAAAGGCCAAGGGGCGCCAGCGGCGGCGAATCAATGTGGTAGACATGAACAGGGCTCTTGCGAAATGCGGATGGACCGTTGGAGGCGCGTTACCTAAGAGAGACTGGGGAACCTGCCTGGCCGTTCGGCAGAAGCCTTTAATGAATATTTCAGCGAACGTCTGCGAACAACTGGCGTCTTAATAAGTGAACGCACTTAATCAAGGAGCATGGGTATGTTGAAGTTTATTGGGGGCACTGCCGGCGTTATTTTCATCATCGGCCTGATCGTGGTTATCGGCATCATCAAGTTGATCTTCTGATGCGAGGCTCATGAAAAGCCCACCTGAGCATGCGGTGGGCTTTTTTATGGGCGCATGCGTTACTCTTCTTCGTCCTCAGGCATTTCTTCAAAGTCATCCGGGGACAGTTCCGCTTCCTGGCGCTCTGGTGCTACTGGCGATTTATCGGCCATGCTAGGTCTCCTCTGAGTGGGTGTACCTGTTGTGAGGAGCCGAAGTAACCGAAGTTCTGTACAGCCGACTTACGGTGTATCGCTGCTGCCTTTACCCAGATTTTTCTGCATCATCACCACATCATGCCACTGGCCGAACTTGAGGCCGACCTTTTCCAGAATACCTATCTGACGAAAGCCCAGGCTGCGATGGAGCCCGATGGAGCCTGCATTGCTGCTGTCGCCGATAAGCGCCACCATCTGCCGCCAACCTCCCGCTTCGCAGCGCTCAAGCAATGCACTCAACAGGGCTTTACCCAGGCCGCGGCCACGCCAGCCTTCCTCCAGATAAACCGTGTCTTCCAGGGTGTAACGATAGGCCGATCGCGTGTGATAGAAGTTGGCATAGCAGTAGCCTCGTACCATGCCATCCAGCTCGGCGACCAGAAACGGCAAGGAGGCTTCCTGAAGGGTCCGCAGGCGTCGTTTCATGCCGGCTTCATCGGGTGGAATTTCTTCGAAGGTGGCCGTTCCATGCAGAACATGATGGGCATAAATGGCCTGGATAGCAGGAATATCCGACTCGGTGGCATCACGGATTTGAAGCGAGGGTAGCGGCATGACCATGTCCTTCTTGAAGCGTCCTTCTTGATACACCCCGTCGCCTGGCTAGAACAAGCGTCTCGATAGGTGGTCCCCATTTCCGAGGGGTCCGAAACTCTACTGAGGAGAAAGACAGATGTCTGCTACCGCCAGGAAGACCGATCCGGAATTGTGGAACAGTGTTAAAGAGGATGTGACGCGTGGCTCGAAGGGTGGTCGTGTCGGCCAGTGGTCGGCGCGAAAAGCGCAATTGGCGAGCCAGGAATACCAGAAGCGGGGTGGGTGTTATGAGGGCGGCAAGGGCCCCGATAACCATCTCCAGCAATGGACCGAGCAGGACTGGGGGACAAAGTCCGGCGATAAGTCCACCGAGACGGGTGAGCGCTATCTGCCTAAAAAGGCACGAGAGCAGATCAGCGACAGCGAATATGCCCGCAGCACTGCCAATAAGCGGCGCGACACTCGTCGAGGCAAGCAGCACTCCAAACAACCGGATGATGTTGCCCGCAAGACGGCGTCTGCCCGTAAGACCGCCCTATCCGATATGACCAAGACCGAGCTGATGGCGCGTGCAGCACACCATCAGGTCCGTGGGCGCTCGCGGATGAAAAAGGACGAGCTGATTCATGCACTCAAGCAGGCAGGTGAATAATGACAGCAAAAGCGCTTACCGATGCGGACAAGAAAGAACTGCGCAGTGAATTCAAACAGGTGGTCAACATGCCGCCTGCCCGGCTGCGCAAGTGGTTGCAGAGCGAGGAGAGCCAGTCTGTAGGCATGACGGCCAAAGGCCAAAAGGTCAAGGCAAAGGCTGACGGCGAGGCGGTTGGCCATGAGATGGGCGAGCGGATTCTCGAGATCAAAGGCAAGCGGCAGGCTGAGCTGAACGAAGATGACTACCTGGCCATGCGTAAGGTCATCGGCTATGTGCATCGGCACATCAAGCAGCGCCCGGATGGTGAGGTAGGTGATACGCGCTGGCGCAAGTCCCTGATGAACTGGGGGCATGATCCCATGAAGCAAAAGGCCAGCTGATGACATCTCCAACCGCTCCGCCCCTTGGTCCAGTACTGGAAACCGGTCTTTATGTAGCTGACCTGGAAAAGGCTCGCCGTTTCTATGAGGAACTGCTGGGCCTGAGCGTCATGTTTCATGATGAGCGTGTGGCGGCCTATGACGCCGCACCGGGTAGCGTTTTACTGCTTTTCCAGCAGGGCACGACCGATACGCCTGCTCAGCTTCCCGGCGGCACCATTCCACCCCATGACGGTTCAGGCAGACTTCATTACGCCTTTTCCATTGCTCCTGAATATCTACAGCCGTGGCGTGATCATCTGGCGACTCACGGGATTGTGATTGAAGGTGAAGTGCGATGGCCGAAGGGCGGAGTGAGCCTGTACTTTCGTGATCCTGATGGGCATTTGGTTGAGCTGGCAACGCCGGGGCTGTGGGAAAACTACTGATCTGCCCATTGCTCTAGCGCAGGGCATCCCACTCGGTTCATGAAATATCTTGTTACGTCTATACGGGACACGTTCGACTGGTGGCCTTTCAGTCTCATTGCCCAATTGTGATGTTAGCGCTAACATCAAACAAAAATAAGAATGAGCGCACCGAAAGGCGCTCTGGAGAGCGCGATGACTTCACCCGTCAGTACCTCCGCTACACCCGCTCAGGCCCTTGTCATCATGGGCGTCAGCGGTTCAGGGAAGACCGAGACGAGCCTGGGCGTTGCCCGCTGTCTTGGCTTTCGTCATATCGAAGCCGACCATTTCCATTCCGCTGAAAACGTGGCCCGCATGCAGGCCGGTACGCCATTGACCGATGCCGACCGTATCGAGTGGCTCGATTGCCTGCGGCTTGAGATGCAAAAGGCCGTTCAGGATGGCACGGGATTCGTGCTGTCCTGCTCGGCACTGCGTCGCAGCTACCGGGACCGTCTGCGTGATGCCGTACCCGGCCTGCGTTTCGCGTATCTATCGGTCGATTACGAAACGGCGCTCCAGCGAGTCGGAGAGCGTTCTGGCCATTACATGCCTACGTCACTCGTCAAGAGCCAGTTCGACACCCTCGAATCTCCCAGAGGAGAGCCAGGGGTGTTGTATGTCGATGCCTCCAAGGCCAGCGATGCGGTTGTTCAGGAGGTAAGCGCCTGGATGCATGCGCCAATTCCAAGTAACGAAATGGCTGCCTTGATCAGCCTAGCCTCAAAGATGCCCGATGCACCTTCTCCGCGGAACGAGCCGCCCCTGACCAGCGAGCCGATCTATAACAACCGCACGGCCCAGCGCTTCGATAAGCTCACCGACAGCTTGATGGCCATTCTGATGGCCTTCATGGTGGGTGCTGTCTTTGTCAATGTGGTGCTGCGTTATGCGTTCGGCTCCGGATGGGCCGGGGCCGAGGAGCTGTCCCGGCTGGCCTTCGTCTGGCTGATCTTTGTTGGCGTTGCGTCCAGCATGCGTCGCGGCGAGCTGATGAGTTTTACCCTGATCCGTGACAAGTTTCCGCGCATTGCCCGGCGGCTTGTCGATTCGGTCAGCGCCTTGCTGATTGCCACAGGCAGCGGCCTGTCTGCCTGGGGCGCGTGGTATCAGATGCAGTTTGGCTGGCAGAACGCGAGCCCCGTGGTGGGCTACCCGTTGGCTATCGCCATGCTGCCGGTACTGGTCAGCATGATTGCGCTCGCGCTGCTGGCACTGGTGCAACTGCTTAATGCCTGGCGTACCGAGCGGGAGGTGCCGCCGGCCCTGGCAAATGTCACGGCAGACTGAGCCCGGTGTAATCAGTCGATTCCAATAACAAGACTACGAGGCACTGCCTCCCTTAAGGGCTGATCATGACCGTTGCTGTCTTTCTTTCCTCCCTGTTGGGCTTCATGGCGTTCGGGATGCCGATTGCGTTTGCGCTTCTGCTGACCGGCGCGGTGCTGATGTGGTACCTGGACTTCTGGGATGTGCAACTGCTGGCCCAGAACCTACAGGCCGGTGCCGACAGCTTTCCGCTCCTGGCTGTACCGTTCTTTATATTGGCTGGCGAGCTGATGAACGCAGGCGGCATTTCCCGACGCATCATCACCATGGCCCAAGCCTTTGTCGGCCACAAGAAGGGCGGGTTGGGTTACGTTGCCATTGCCGCCTCGGTGCTGCTGGCCAGCATGTCGGGTTCGGCCCTAGCCGATACCGCGGCGTTGGCAACCCTGCTATTACCCATGATGCGTCAGCGCGGCTATCCGCTCAGCTCTTCCTGCGGACTGGTGTCGGCGGGCGGCATTATTGCGCCGATCATTCCGCCGTCGATGCCCTTTGTGATTTACGGCGTTGTAACCAATACCTCGATCAGCCAGTTATTCCTGGCGGGTCTGGTTCCTGGGCTCATCATGGGAGCCGGGCTGATCATCACCTGGACATTGATCGCCCGAAGCATTCACGAGCCGCCGCAGCCCAAGGCTTCCTGGGCGGAACGCCGTCATGCCATCGTGGACGGCATTGCCGCCCTGATGCTGCCGGTGATCATTGTAGGTGGCCTGCGGGGCGGTATCTTTACACCCACCGAGGCAGCCGTGGTCGCGGCGGTGTATGCGCTACTGGTTTCAACGCTGCTGTACCGGGAGCTGAGCTGGAACGCGCTGGTTGAAGTGCTGACCCGGTCCAGCCGCACCACGGCCTCGGTGATGTTCCTGTGTGCGGCCGCGACCGTTTCGGCCTACATGGTCACACTGGCCCAGCTCCCCGATGAAATCGCTGCCATGCTGGGACCGATTGCCGACAATCCCAAGCTGCTGGTAGCCGCCATCATGCTCTTGATGGTAGCCATCGGCATGGTGCTGGACCTTACGCCCACCATCCTGATCCTGGGGCCTGTCCTGGCACCCATTGCCGCCAAGGCGGGCGTCAACCCGGTTTATTTTGGCGTGATGTTTGTGCTGATCGGCTCGATCGGCCTGATTACACCACCCGTGGGCACGGTATTGAACGTGGTCGGAGGGATCGGACGCATCCGTATGGAAAAGCTGGTACAGGGCGTGTTGCCCTTCTTCTTTACCTATATCGCCATTGTTGTCCTGCTGGTGATCTTTCCCGAGATCATTACCGTACCGCTGAAGTGGTTGCATTGAACGGCCTGGGCCCTTGTAGAGCCCAGGCATCAGGCTTTATCAACAACAATAAAAGGAACGCCCATGAAACGCTTTCTCTTCGCAACCCTGGCCACGGCTGTGCTCTGTGGTCCGCTGGCCGCCCTGACAACCCAGGCCGCCGATGATATTCGTCCCCGCATGATCCGCTTCGGCTATGGCCTCAACGAAGACAGCAACCAGGGACGCGGCGCCAAGGTGTTTGCGGAGGAGGTGGCCAAGGCGTCAGGCGGCAAGCTCAAGGTGCGCACCTTTGGCGCCGGTAGCCTGGGCCCGGATGCCCAGATGCAGAATGCGTTGATTGGCGGCGCGCAGGAAATGATGGTGGGCTCTACCGCGACCCTGGTCGGCATCACCAAGGAAATGGCGATCTGGGATACGCCCTTTTTGTTTTCCAATGCAAAGCAGGCGGATTATGTGCTCGACGGGCCGGTCGGCCAGCAGATCATGGACAAGCTCCAGGATAAGGGCCTTGTTGGCCTCGTCTACTGGGAAAACGGCTTTCGCAACATGACTAACAACGTTCGCCCGATAAACAAGCTGGAAGACTTCTCCGGCATCAAGGTGCGGGTGATGCAGAGCCCGGTCTTCATGGATACCTTCAAGCAGCTGGGTGCCAATGCCGTGCCGCTGCCGTTCTCCGAACTCTTTACCGGCCTGGAAACCAAGGCCGTGGATGGGCAGGAAAACCCGTTCAACACGATTCTGTCATCCAAGTTTTATGAGGTGCAGAAGTACCTGACCGTGACCAACCACGTCTATAGCCCCTGGATCATGATGGCCTCCAAGCGCTGGTGGGATGGGCTGTCCAAGACCGAACAGGACATCCTGATGGAGGCAGCCAGAAAGGCACGTGATGCCGAGCGGCTGGACACACGCGCCGAAGGCGAAAAAGCCCTGGAAGAGCTGAAGGCCCACGGAATGCAGATCAACCAGGTAAGTGCAGAGGAAACCCAGCGCATGCGTGAAAAGGCGCAGCCGGCCATCCAGTCGGTTATCGATACCGTGGGCAAGCCGCTGTTCGATCAGGTTCAGGCTGAAATCCAGAAAGCGCCGCAGTAAGGGGCACTTCACCCTGTAAATCGAGGGTGCAGTACCAATCTTCCGCACTCTGCTTGCAAGCCTTAACAACACCAGAAAACCCCGGCCCGCGCGCTGGGGTTTTTCATATATACAAAAAGTTATAAGTAAATGAATAAAAATGATTTTTAGGTATAAGCTAAGGCTTGCTATGGTTCGCTACATACCTGAAGGGCATACCGACCCTGACAGGACAGTTGAAGGGGAACGGCATGCTAGTGGTTTCGCTGGCGGGCAGCCCGGGGGCCAAATCCCGATCGAGCGTACTGCTCGGCGAGGCCCGGCAATGGCTGAACGCACATGGGGTCGAGGTAGCCTCCTGGCGCATCCAGGATTTCCCGCCTGAAGATTTGATCCAGGCGCGGTTCGATAGCCCTCAGGTCAAGGCCTTTGTCGAGCACGTGCACAATGCGGACGGCCTTGTGGTGTCCACACCGATCTACAAGGCCTCGTTTTCCGGGGTACTCAAGACGGTGCTCGATCTGCTGCCGGAGCGGGCACTCAGCCACAAGGTAGTGCTGCCGCTGGCAACCGGCGGCTCCATTGCGCACATGTTGGCGGTGGACTACGCACTCAAGCCGGTTCTGGCTGCGCTCAAGGCGCAGGAGATCCTGCCCGGCGTGTTCGCCGATGACAGCCAGGTCAGCTATGAAAGCGAAACACCGCTCTCATCTGCACTGGCGGAGCGTTTGGACGAGTCACTGGAGCTTTTTCTAGCCGCACTGGCCCGTCGACCGAAGCCGGTCGAGCCACATGTTTTGACAGCGCAGCTGACACAGGCACGCTGGAGCATCTGATGTAACCACTCCCCCACGGGAGAACAGATTACCGACCTTACTGACCCGACAACGGGGCAGCAGGCAGGACACCACTCGAAGCCAAGGAGCACGCGATGCGCGTCAAACCCTTGCATCGAGGATGGGTTGCCGCGCTGCTGCTGGCCCTGTCACTCGATGCCACCGTTCAAGCCGCCGAAACCTTACGGGTCGGCTATCAGAAATACGGCACGCTGGTGCTGCTCAAGGCCCGTGGCACGCTGGAAAAGCGCCTGGCCGAGCAGGGCGTTACCGTGCAATGGACTGAATTTCCCGGCGGCCCTCAATTACTGGAAGGGCTGAATGTTGGCAGCATCGACTTTGGTGTTACTGGTGAAACCCCACCCGTTTTCGCTCAGGCGGCGGGTGCTGACCTCGTATATGTCGCCCATGAGCCGCCCGCGCCGACCAGCGAAGCGATCCTGGTGCCTAAGGATTCTTCCATCCAGGCGCTGGCCGATCTCAAGGGCACAAAGATCGTTCTGAACAAGGGCTCCAACGTTCATTACCTGCTGGTTCGCGCGCTGGAAATGGCAGGCCTGAAATACAGCGACATCCAACCAATCTACCTGCCTCCGGCTGATGCCCGTGCCGCTTTTGAGCGCGGCAGTGCCGATGCCTGGGTTATTTGGGACCCGTATCAGGCGGCTGCGGAAAAACAGCTTCAGGCGCGCACGCTTACCGACGGTACCGGGCTGGTCGACAACCACCAGTTCTATCTCTCAACACGCCCTTACGCCCAACAGCACCCGCAAGTCATTGCCACGCTGGTCGACGAGGTTCGCTCGGTAGGGGAGTGGGCAAAGGCCAATCCTGAGGAGGTCTCCAAGCAGGTCGCGCCGCTGCTCGGCTTGCCGGAAGACATTGCCCGTACGGTCGTGGCGCGGCAGGGCTACGGAGCCCAGTTCATCTCCCCTGAGGTGGTAACCGCGCAGCAGAAAATTGCTGATGCCTTTACGCAGATCCGTCTGATTCCCAAAACGCTGGCGGTTCGTGACGTGATCTGGACACCGCCTGCCAACCTTGCCCAGCGCGCGGAGGTAAAACCATGAAGCCTGCTTTCCTGACCCGCAGCCTGATCCTGCTCGGCACGCTGGCAGCGTTCGCGTTCCAGACCGCCTCGGCCGATCCCGCCGAGTTGCGCATCGGTTATCAGAAGAGTGCCGTGAATCTGGTGGTGGCGCGGGAGAAGCGCTTCCTGGAGACGCGCTTCCCGAACACGCAGGTTCGTTATGTGGAGTTTCCGGCCGGGCCGCAGCTGCTCGAAGCCCTGAACGCAGGCAGCATCGATTTGGGTGCGACAGGTGATATCCCGCCGATCTTTGCCCAGGCTGCCGGAGCCGATCTGCTCTATGTTGGCACCGAGCCCGCCAAGCCGTTGGCCGAAGTCATTCTGGTGAGCAAGGACAGCCCGATCCACACCCTGGCGGATCTCAAGGGGAAAAAGGTAGCCTTCCAGAAAGGCTCCAGCTCCCATGCGCTGCTGCTTCGAGCGCTTAATCAGGCAGGCCTCAACTACACCGATATCCAGCCGGTCTACCTGCCGCCTGCCGATGCCCGTGCAGCCTTCGATCAGGGCAACGTGGACGCCTGGGCCATCTGGGATCCCTTCTATTCGGCGGCGCTATTAACCGGTCAGGTGCGTGTGCTGACCGATGGTCGTAACGGGCTTTCCAACTCAGGCTCCTTCTACTTGGCGGCCCGTCCGTTTGCCGAGCGCAATCCAGACCTTATCCCGCAGATCTTCAATGCGCTGAACCAGGCCGAGGCGCTCACGCGGGCCAATCCCGAAGGCAGTATCGAAATCATGACGCGCCAGCTGGGACTGCCGCAGGACGTGGTGGCCTCCTATTTCAGCCACCGTCCGGATTCGCCCATCAGCCCGATTACTGCCAGGGACATCGAAAACCAGCAGCAAACCGCTGACCTGTTCTACCAGAACCGCCTGATTCCCAAGCCGATACGCGTGGCCGACGTTGCGACGCCCGCCGTACCGGTTACTGCGCAACGCCAAACCAACACCGAGGTGACGCCATGAATACCAAGCCCCTGCCTACGATCGCCAGCCGTCTGGTCGAGCGCTACCTGAATGGGATGGATCGGGCGATGGCACGCGTCATGGTGTGCCTTTGTCGACGCCCATGTGCAGCCCTTGCCCCTGGTGCCCACGGCTGATGCCGCTAAAAGCACCCTGAAGCCCACATTCGAATTGACCCAGATTTCCATCTGACGGAGCACTGTACATGAGCAATCTCAACGTTTTCTGGTTTCTACCAACGCACGGCGACGGCCATTACCTCGGCACAGCAGAGGGCGCCCGCGCCGTTGACCACGGCTACCTGCAACAGATCGCCCAGGCGGCGGATCGGCTCGGGTTTGGCGGCGTACTGATTCCTACCGGCCGCAGCTGCGAGGACTCCTGGCTGGTGGCGGCCTCGCTGATCCCTGTGACCCAGCGACTCAAATTTCTGGTAGCGCTGCGCCCCGGCATCATTTCACCCACCGTTGCTGCTCGTCAGGCCGCTACGCTCGATCGCCTGTCCGGCGGGCGGGCATTGTTCAACCTCGTGACCGGCGGCGACCCGGAAGAACTGGCCGGGGACGGGTTGTTCCTGAGCCATGAGGAGCGTTACGAGGCCTCGGAAGAGTTCGCCCATATCTGGCGTCGCGTGCTGGAAGGCGAGACGGTCGACTTTGACGGCAAGCACATCAAGGTCAAGGGCGCCAAGCTGCTTTATCCGCCGCTGCAACAGCCGCGTCCGCCACTGTACTTTGGAGGCTCCTCCGAGCCTGCCCAGGAGCTGGCTGCCGAGCAGGTCGAGCTGTACCTGACCTGGGGTGAACCGCTTGAGGCGGTGCGCGAGAAGATCGAGTCTGTACGTGAAAAGGCCGCTCGCCATGGCCGTACCGTTCGCTTTGGGATTCGCCTGCACGTCATTGTCCGTGAGACGAACGAAGAGGCCTGGAAGGCGGCCGACCGGCTCATCGCCAATCTGGATGATGCCACCATCGCCAAGGCCCAGGCTTCGTTTGCGCGGTTCGATTCGGTTGGTCAGCAGCGCATGGCTGCGCTGCACGGCGGACGACGCGACAAGCTGGAAATCGCGCCTAACCTCTGGGCCGGTGTAGGGCTTGTGCGCGGCGGGGCGGGGACTGCCCTGGTCGGTGACGGCCCTACGGTGGCCCAGCGGATGAAGGAATATGCTGAACTGGGTATCGATACCTTCATCCTGTCCGGCTATCCGCACCTGGAGGAGTCCTATCGCGTGGCCGAACTCCTGTTCCCGCACCTGCCGCTCAGCCGGCCCGAGCAGCCGGCGGGTGCCAATAACATCAGCCCCTTCGGCGAGATCGTGGCCAACGACATCGTGCCATCCTCAACCACGAAGTATGCCGCGCAGAGCTGAGGAGGCGGTATGAATCATACGATCAACACCTCCCTGCAACGCGTAGCGCCCTGGGTGCTGCCCGTGCTGCTCCTGACCGGGTGGCAGGTGGCCGTGGAAACCGGCCTCTTGTCCAGCCGTATCCTGCCGGCACCCAGTGCAGTACTGGAAGCAGGCTGGAGCCTGGTGCGCAGTGGCGAACTCTGGCAACACCTCGCCATCAGCAGCTGGCGCGCCAGTATCGGCTTTGCTATCGGAGGTAGTATCGGCCTGCTCCTGGGCTTTATCACAGGGCTTTCGACCTGGGGCGAGCGTTTGCTCGACAGCTCCGTGCAGATGGTCCGCAACGTACCGCACCTGGCGCTGATCCCACTGGTCATCCTGTGGTTCGGGATCGACGAGTCGGCCAAGATCTTCCTGGTCGCCCTGGGTACGTTTTTCCCGATCTACCTCAATACCTATCATGGCATTCGCAACGTTGATCCGGCTCTGGTGGAAATGGCGCGCAGTTACGGGCTCTCTGGCTATCGATTGTTCACGCAGGTCGTGTTGCCCGGGGCGCTGCCGTCGATCCTGGTGGGCGTGCGCTTCGCCCTGGGCCTAATGTGGCTGACCCTGATCGTGGCGGAGACCATCTCGGCCAGTTCCGGCATCGGTTACCTCGCCATGAACGCCCGTGAATTCCTGCAAACCGACATCGTGGTTCTGGCGATCGTGCTGTATGCCGTCCTCGGCAAGCTGGCGGATCTTGCGGCCCGCGGCCTTGAGCGTGCATGGCTGCGCTGGCATCCGGCCTATCAGAAAAAAGGAGGTGCAGCATGACGGCTTTGCACAGTCTTCCTTACAAGCGGGGAACAGCCCTGACCCTGGAAGGGGTCGGCAAGCGGTTCGGTGAGCGCGACGTTCTTCAGGGCATCGACCTGACGATTCCCTCCGGTCAGTTCGTGGCCGTGGTGGGGCGCAGCGGTTGCGGCAAGAGCACCTTGCTGCGGCTGGTGGCCGGGCTGGATAAGCCGACTGGCGGGCAACTGCTGGCGGGCAAGGAGCCGCTTGCCCGGCATCAGGACGCGACCCGTCTCATGTTTCAGGATGCCCGCCTGCTGCCCTGGAAACGCATCATCGATAACGTCGGCCTGGGCCTCAAAGGCCATTGGCGGCAGAAGGCGCTAGAGGCGCTGGACGCCGTGGGGCTGGCTGAGCGGGCCCATGAATGGCCGGCTGCGTTGTCGGGTGGACAGAAACAGCGTGTGGCCCTGGCGCGGGCTCTGATTCATGAGCCGCGCCTGTTGCTGCTGGATGAGCCCTTGGGTGCGCTGGACGCCCTGACCCGCATCGAGATGCAGCAGTTGATCGAACGTCTCTGGCAGCAGCATGGATTCACCGTTCTGCTGGTCACGCACGACGTTGGCGAAGCCGTAGCCATGGCGGATCGCGTCCTGCTGATCGAGGAGGGCCGGGTCGGCCTGGACCTCAACATCAATCTGCCGCGTCCGCGCAACCGCGGCTCGGCCGGGCTTGCCGCACTGGAGGCCGAAGTGCTGGCCCGCGTACTGGCCCAACCTTCACTGCCCGACCATCACGACACCGACTACCGTCCCACGCAACTGCGCTGGGCACTTTGATCACTTGAGGAGCACAACCATGACCATCAAAGCCATCAACGTTCGTAACCAGTTCAAAGGCACCATCAAGGAAATCATCGAAGGGTCGGTGCTTTCTGAAATCGACGTACAAACCGCTGCCGGGATCGTTACCTCCGTGATCACCACGCGCTCGGTCAAGGAGCTGGAACTGGCGGTCGGCAGCGAGGTGATTGCCTTCGTGAAGTCCACGGAGGTCTCGATCGCCAAACTCTGATTGCCACGCGGTCACCCACGTCACGCTGCCTGTAGTTATTCCCCTATAAGGCACCTTTAGCCCGCCGCAAGGCGGGCTCTTTTTAAGACCGACGCCGATTGACCGTTTCAAGCGTGTGCTGGATAAGCGTATCGAACTGGATGGGCTTGCTTAAATGAGCGTCGAAACCCGCCTGCATGGCCTTGTCGATGTCCGTCTTGCTGCCGTAACCCGTCAAGGCAATCGCTGGCGTCTGCTGATTGAGACTGTCCTGACGCAACGCGATCATCAGCTCGTGTCCATCCATGCCCGGCATGCCAATATCCGACAGGATCAGATCGAACACATGCTCTTTGGCAAGTGCCAGTCCCTGCTCACCGCTGCAGGCCGGTGTAACCTCGGCCCCTTCGCTTTCAAGCAGCATCTGCATGGTTTCGACAATATCTTCGGAATCATCCACCAGCAGCAGCTTGAGCCCCTGCAGTTGTCCCGCCTCCGAGCAGGTGTCGATACACTCGCCAGTTGCCTCGTTGTGGCTGCATTTCGGTATCCAGACCGTAAAGCGTGAGCCTTGGCCCACGCCGGCCGATTCGGCTTCAATCCGGCCGTTATGAGCCTCGACCAACTGCTTTACCAGGGCCAGGCCAATGCCCAGGCCATGCCGGGCGCGCGCCGTATTGTGCATTTCAGCCTGGCCAAACATGTCGAATACCTTGGGTAGAAACTCAGGCGCGATGCCTTGTCCGGTATCGATGACATCCAGCCGGACGCTGTCGCCGTCTTCGCTCAGGCGGAGCGTAACGGTGCCGCCAGCAGGCGTGAACTTCACTGCGTTGTTAAGCAGATTCCATACGATCTGTTCCATCCGGGTGCGGTCCGCCTCGATCAGCAAGGGCTGCTCGGACACATTGGGACCCTCCAGGCGGATAGACTCGGCAACTGCCGTAGGCCGCAGGACATTGGCAATTTCCTGCAGCAGGCTGACAACATCCACTATCGTGCGATCGAGCTTGAGCTTACCGGTTCGCACACGTGAGAAATCGAGCAGATCGTCGATGATCTGGGCCTGACTGCGTACCGAGCGCTGGATCGTTTCGGCGGCGCGCAGCGTGGCGGCGGAGGCACGAACCGAGGGCGCGCGAGCAATCAACTCAACGTTCAACTGAATCAAATTCAACGGATGCTTCAGCTCATGGGACATGACGGCAAAAAACTCGTCCTTGAGCTGGCTGCTGGTTTCCGATCGGACCAGTTGATCGTCCTTCTCGCAGGCACGCTGATACTCTTCTGTGGTGTCCTGGGCGATCTTGGCATAGCCGCGTAGCTCGGTATCTTGCATAGGGTAGGTGACACCACTGCAATACAAGCGGCTGCCATCCTTGCGCTGATGCCAGCGTTTATCAAGGGAGTGGCCTTTCTCCCGGGCAATTCTAAGTTCCTCAAGGTGTATGCCCTTGGCCCGCTCTTCAGGCGTGAAGATGGTCTCGATGCAGTGCCCGGCCACCTCCGCCTCGGAATACCCGAACATGATTTCGGCGCCATGGTTCCAGGTGGTGATGAGTCCGTTTTGATCCATGGTGATGATGGCGTAGTCACTGACGCTTTGTGCCACCAGCTTCATATGGTTTTCGCTGGCGCGTACCTGCTCTTCAGCTTCACGTCGCCCGGTTATATCAATAAAGGTGAGTACCGCGCCTTCTATTCGGTCATCCGCCGTGCGGTAGGGCAGCATCCTGGCCAGATACCAATGCCCATTCGAGGCGCAGATTTCACGCTCGATCAGGTGCAGGGATTCGAAGACCCGGGTCGCGTCCTCAGCCAGTTCGTCGTAATCCAGCCGATGCGTGATATCGAGCAGGGAGCGTCCGGCATCGTTGGCGATGATATTGAACAACTCGGTTGCTCGGGGCGTGAACCATTTGATACGCATGCGACGGTCCACGAATACCGTGGCGATATCCGTCGAGGTGATCAGGTTCTGAAGATCGTCATTGATCTTGCCGGTCTCTTCAATTTTACTCTTGAGTTCAGCGTTAACAGTAATCAACTCTTCGTTGATCGACTGCAACTCTTCCTTGCTGGTCTCCAGCTCCTCGGTGGCCGACCGCAACTCTTCATTGATGGCCTGAAGCTCCTCGTTGGATGCCTTGAGTTCTTCAGTAGAGGTTTCGGAGTGCTCGATGGTGAGCTGCAACTGCTCCTTGGTGCGGTGCAGCTCCGCTTCGAGCTGGGTGAGTACGCTGTCCTTGGCTTCGGTATGCGGTGTGCTGGACTCCATGCTCATCACATCCTCGACTTCATCGAAGATCACCAGCATGAAATCGCTGTTGGCCTCATCGTCGCGGAAGGGGCGCACGACCATGTTGATGTAATACGTCCGATCGTCACGGGTGATTCGCACCCGCCGTGCCTCGACGCTCTTATTGGACTGTATCGCCTGGAAGAGCGCAGTCCGCAATTCAACGCGCAGTTCGGGTAGTACCAGGGTTGGCAAGCTGTGAGACGGCTCGCCGCCCACATAGCGCAGGAACCGCCCGGCACGGTCCGACATGTGCACAATGTTCGATTCGTGATCGACGATTACGCTGGGTGGCGCATACTGCTCCAGTACCCGGCGATGCACTTCGGCAAAAGAAACCTTCTTGCTGCGGCTCCCCTGATGTTGGGGCAATTGTACCGCTGGATAGCCTGTGCTGAGTTGCAGTACCGGGCGGGACCGAAGGATCCCGGCCGTGTTTTTGGCCTGATAGATACGGTTCTTTTTATCGACTGGCGTAAACAGGTTGCTGCACATGTCGGCTGATTCGGAGCTGCCTAGAAAAAGATAGCCCCCTGGCTTCAACGCAAAGTGAAACGTTTGCAGGATTTCACTCTGCACTTCACGGTCCAGATAAATCAGCAGGTTGCGGCAGCAGATCAGGTCCAGCCGGGAAAAAGGGGGGTCGCTCAACAGGTTATGCGCCGCAAACAACACCCGCTCGCGAAGCTCTTTCTTGATCCGGTAATGGATCTGCTCTTTCGTAAAATGCTGGCGCAGACGGGGCGGAGGAACGTCCGTGACAATGGCTTGTGGGTATAGGCCTGCACGCCCTGTGGCCAGTGCCTGATTGTCGATATCGCTTGCAAACACCTGGATTTTGGCAGGCGAGCCTCTTAGCTCAGCCTGTTCGGTGAACAGCATGGCCAGGGAATAGGCTTCTTCACCTGTCGAACAGGCAGCAGACCATATCCGCATTTCACCGTCTTCGCTCTCTGCCGCAGCGAACTGCTCGAACAGGTCGGGAATAATGTCTCGCTCAAGCGCCTCGAAGGCTTCGCGATCCCGAAAAAAGTTGGTCACGCCTATCAGCATGTCTTTGAGCAGGGCGGGCGTTTCCTCGACATGATCATGCAGAAATGTTGCATAACTGCTCATGTCCGGGATGGAGTTGACCTGCATGCGCCGTTCGATACGGCGCAATATGGTGGCGGTCTTGTATTGCTTGAAGTTATGGCCGGTGCGCGTTAGCAGCAGCGTCAGGATATCCCGAAGGGCCAGCTGATTCGTTCGATTCCTGATCTGAGGATCGATCTGCGGCTCGTTCTCTTCACGGGGATCGTTAATCGGTATCTGGATATTTACCAGATTGGCAGCGATTTCCAGCAGCTTTGGCGGCATTTCAACCACAGGCAGGACGATATCCACCACACCGGTAGAGATGGCGCTGGTGGGCATCGAGTCATAATCGGCATCCTGTGGCGACTGCGCAAAGGTAATGCCGCCTTGCTCCTTTACCCGGGCAAGCCCCACCGAGCCGTCTGCTCCGGCGCCCGATAGCACGATGCCAATGGCCTTGGTGCGGTGAACATCGGCCAGCGTTCGAAAGAACAAGTCGATTGTTACCTGATCCCCACGGGTGCGCTGCGGCTCTCCTAGACGCAGATAGCTGTCGTTCATGCTGAGATCCTGGCCCGGCGGTATCACATAAACGTGATTCTTCTCGACTGGGACAGGACTTGTGACCTGCTTTACCGGCATCTTGGTTACGTTTTGCAGGATACGGTCAGCCGCGCTCGTGTGCTTGGGCGACAGGTGCATGATGACTACAAATGCCATGTTGCTATCGCTGGGCATGTGTTCAAAGAACTTCAGAAGGGCTTGCAAACCGCCTGCCGAGGCGCCGATACCTACCACCGGAAAATCAATAGTGCTGCGAGTCAGGTTCTTCTGATTATCAGGAACCGATGGTTGGGTAGTAGTGTTCATATAACCCCGTACGATCCAGCGACTCGCCTATAGGTGAGGCGAAATGTAAGTAACAAGCCTTGCGCAGGAGTACTGTCAGGCAAACCTGTTAAAGCTTTTATATGGTCCAAGACAGCGCTCAAAAATTAGAAACAATGCGGTGAGCAAAGGCCTTCAAGCATAGCGCCTGATTCAGGTCTTTTTCAGTAACAGACGAGTGGCCTGACTCCGGCCTGATACCTGTGTTCGCTGAATACTACTGAATTGAAGGTATCACACCACATACAGGGCGATGGTAATAAAGTGCAGCAGGCTGCCCCCCATGACGAATAAGTGCCAGATGCCATGCCAGTGGCGAAAACGGTGATCGAACGCGAAGAAAACGATCCCTAGTGTATAAAGGCAACCCCCTGTGACCAGCCAGGTAAAGCCTGCCGCGCCCAGCGACGCCAGCAATGGATTGACCGCGACCAGAACGATCCAGCCCATCACGGCATAAATTACAACGGACAGAACGCGGGCCTCTGAACGGGGTTTGATCTCCTGCAGCATGCCGATGGCCGCCAGCCCCCAGACGATAGCGAACAGCGTCCAGCCCCAGGGGCCTTTCAGTGTCACCAGGCAGAAAGGCGTGTAGCTGCCAGCAATCAACAGGTAGATGGAGAGATGATCCACCTTGCGCATGACGGTTTTCGCACGGCCCTGCACACTGTGGTAAATCGTCGAGGCGCTATAGAGCAGCACCAGCGTGACGCCATAGATAATGATGCTGATGACCTTGGTTGGTGAGCCGTCCAGGCTGGCCCGTACCAGTAGCCATACCGCACCCATGAACGCCAGGGCTGCGCCGATCAGGTGCGTCCAGGCGTTGAATCGCTCTCCGTAGTACATAGTTCTCCCAGGCTGAATGCCTTCGGTTCATATCAGTACCGCGCCTGCATCAGCGACAAGAACCCGTCTGGCATGGGCTTTCTAGACGTGCTCAATCAGGCCTGCCGCTGTGCTGAGCAGTTTGTCGCTTTGATCGCATGGCAGAGCAAGGATTCCCACCCGTCGCCGCACAGCTAAATAGCCGCACACCCCAGGCCGAATGCGCCTATGGTGAAGTAACTACGTTGCTATCATGCTGCCATGACCCCTTGAGGGTGTTTTATCTACACCCCAGCCTCTCTTTGGATCACTGCCGCCTCGGCTCGCACGGGATGTTTCCCTGCGGCCTACCTTATCCAGGAGCCTTTCATGTCTGATCGTCAAACCGGTACCGTCAAATGGTTCGACCGTGTCAAAGGGTATGGCTTCATTGTTCAGGCCCAGGGGCCTGAATTGTTTGTGCACCACAAGTCGGTCAACGGTGGTCATGCGGTCAAGCAGCTGATCGCGGGCCAGCCGGTTTCCTACATTGCCGCTGAAGGCAAATTAGGGAAGGGCATGCAGGCTGAACATGTCGAGGCACTCTAGGTGCCTCGCACTGGCTTGTGGAGCCATAAACGCAGCGCTGGCTGCCAATATCTACCATTCTGCTCGGCGAGGTGTTTCACATGAAGGCGTATCTCAAGACCCTGTCATCCTCCTTTGAGGTTAACCGGCCCGTCATTTCAGCCGTTCGACCTGACGGCAGTCTGACGCTAACGTTTTCAACGCAAAACAAGGATGTAGTGGCCATACGTGTGATTTCCGCAGCCGATCTGGATGATCAGGAGCGGTTACATACGGTTATTGATGGTATCAAGACGCAGCTCGCGGTTATGGCTGGGAAAATGAACCGAAAAGCCGCCACCCGCAGCAACATGGTGTACCTCAGCCGATTCCGCAGTGAGTGGGCATTGGCACCTTTGGCACCGGGTTTTACAAAGCCGTTTATATCACCGGATGGGCCCGTGCCTACCTGATCATTGTCCAGGTGCAGGCATGCCCACGGGGTATGCCTTGGGCGAATCGGTTGGCAGGCTATTTTCCAAGGCAATAAAAAAGCCCCGCAGTGCGGGGCTTTTTTGGATCAGGTGTCTTAAGCGACTTGAACCTGATCAGCTTGCATGCCTTTCTGACCTTTGACGGCCACGAAGGACACTGCTTGACCTTCACTCAGGCTCTTGAAGCCTGAACTTTCGATCGAGCGGTAGTGGACGAACAGGTCCGGACCACTCTCAGGAGTGATAAAACCAAAACCTTTTTCATCGTTGAACCATTTGACGGTGCCATTTTGACGACCAGACATGATGTATCTCCAGGGTAAAATAAGGCTGCGGCGCTGAAACATTCAGGCCGAGACTGAGGTGCGAAAGTAAAACGAGCCGAGGAGATGAAACGAAAAACAGAACATCAAGCCAGGTATCGAAGTAGCAGTTGCAAAGCAGTGAGATCACAATACGCTTTTTTCAGCTCTTGTATACCTTTATTTTTATTTTCTCGATTATTTTTCTCTGCTAAGAAACGGTTTAAATAACACTTGCTCAATGAAATCAGAGTGTTAGACCAAATAAATGGCAGACCTATAATATTTGGGAAGCATAAATAATGGAGTAATAATGGTCATATTTTTTTTTCATTTATTCCGTCCGTCTAGGTTCAGTATAAAAGCAACACATGGACGTGAAAGAGAGTACAGTGGCCTTACTGTATAGCTAATTGTCACCGCGATGCTGACTTGATGGCCTGTCTGAAATCATCTCCTCGGTTCCTCTGCCCGTTAGGTGCAGTCTCGGCGCATTTCAAAGGCTGCCGTGATTCATACCCAGGAGAAAAATCATGTCCATTAGACATCAAGGCACTATCAAGTGGTTTAGTGAAGATAAAGGATTTGGCTTTATTATTCCGCAAGAAGGACCAGACCTTTTCATTCATACGAAATCTTTTGAAAACCGAAGCTTCAGAGGCCCGAATGAAGGCCAGCTTGTGAGTTATCAGTTGATCGTAGGGCCTAAGGGCTTCGAAGCGGGACAGGTCAGAGAGCGTTGACATAAGGCCCCGCCAAGCCGGGGTTTTTCACGTTTATTAGCGTAAGGAAAATTCATGTCAACTGACGTATCAGCCCCTGTTCTCACCTATATGAAGTCGCAGTTTCTGCCCTTGGGTTTCCAAGTGCTAGAAGAGAGCGAAAAAGGCTTCGCCGTACGCATCTTCAATCAGCAAAGCGGTATTACCATTCTAGAAGCCAGACGAAATAGTTCACCTTATCAAATGAGCCAGGCTGAGGCGCAAGTGTGGGTGACGGGCATCAAGCGTGAAATAGATAATCAGTTTGATATTCGAAGAAAGAATAGTCTGGCCAAAGTTTAACGAGGCGCAACGGTTATTCATTAACTATACAGGTACTTCATGACTGCCTGGACAATCAAGACCAGTGACGGAAGAACGCTACATAGCTGTTCATTACGAGGAAAGTTGGTCACGGTGGTATGGCAGGAAAGAAACATACCGGCTATGTGTACTGAATCCCAGCGGCCGTCTATTGAATTTCGCCATGAACATCAGGCTCATGCGTTTCTCGCTTCGCTGAAATTGTTGCGGGTGGAAGAGTTCAGCGATGCCGCTATTGTGCAAACCATAGGAAGATGAAATCGGCTTTTTACCGGTATTGTTTTTAAGCTCTGGTTATCGGTGTGTCTGTTCTACCAATTTAATTCATAAGCCCTCTGGCAACTCCCAATTGCCCTCATCAGGTTATTACTTTTACACGCTTAAGGCAGATGTCTCTGTGTAGCTCTATTTTAGAGAGGCTATGCCAGACCCTCATGCGCTTGAGCTCTTCTCTGGAGGCCGAAATACTCCAAAGAGCAGGCTCTTTCTATCGCTCAGGCAGATACGTCTGAAGCGAGCGATCAGGTCATGTCAGGGAGGGTGACGATCAAAGAGGGGTATTAGAGGTTGGTAAAAGCGTGGATTTACTCAAACGGTAGGAAGTGTCTTCAGCAGCGCCTGAAAACAGAGCTTGAGCGGAAGCTGGGCCTCCGCTCAACCACTCAGCTGCTAGCTGCGGCCGCCGCCATGGCTGTTCTGGCCACCTTTTTTGCCTGCTTCAGAGGCCTTCTCGCGATCGTTGGCAAAGTTACCGCCGCTGTTCTGACCCCCTTTCTTACCTGCTTCGGAGGCTTTTTCGCGGTCGTTGGCAAAATTTCCTGGGTTGTCGTTTTTAGCAGTCATTTGAATTCTCCAGGGGGAAACCCTGATTCGGCTATTGATGATCAACAGCCTTCCTAGGTAAGGAGAGGGATATCCGCCGGGAGTTCAGATATTACGGGCTGATGGTAAGAAAGAAGACCAATGGCATAGGGGGCGTAATCATTCAGGCCAAAGCGCGGCAGCTTATCGAGGAACAAGCCTTATTCCATTAAATAATAAATCAATTATTACTTATTCTTTGTGCGTATTTTAGGTGTGCGTACACTGCTGGCATGACTCCTGTAGAGGCATCGCCATGGGCACCACCCCGATACACTATCTGATCGTTCCCGGCTGGCAGGGCTCGCCTGACAATCATTGGCAAAGCCACTGGCAGCGTGTTCTGCCTGATTGTTCTCGGGTAGAGCAAAAGGATTGGTTCATGCCGCAACGTCAGGAATGGGTGGATGAACTGGAGCGCAGCCTGAAGGCCTGCCACGCTCCGGTTATCCTTATCGCTCACAGCCTGGGCTGTGCAACCGTGGCCCATTGGGCCCAGCAGGCCGACCCTGAAACAAGACAGCGTGTAGTCGGTGCGTTGCTGGTTGCACCCGCAGACGTCGAGCGGCCGGCCTGTCCCGCGCCGCTAAAGAATTTTGCGCCATTGCCTCGGCAGGCTCTGCCGTTTCCGGCGCTGCTTGTCGGCTCCGGTAACGACCCCACTGCCACACCGGAGCGCGCGCGTTATCTGGCGAATATCTGGGGCGCCGCCTCAACGATCCTGGCCGATGTTGGTCACATCAATGTGAAGTCCGGTCATGAACGCTGGGAGGACGGTTTCACATTCCTGTACCAGCTGCAGCATCAAATCGAGCGAACGTCACGATACCGGGCTTAACTTATCCGGACCATCTGTCCAGGCAGGTGGCCCCTTGAACCGATACAGGAGGATCACCATGAGCCTTAGATTGGGCGATATAGCACCCGATTTCGAACAGGATTCCAGCGAAGGCCGTATTCGTTTTCACGAGTGGCTGGGCGATAGCTGGGGCGTGCTGTTCTCGCACCCGGCCGATTTCACGCCCGTCTGTACGACAGAGCTTGGGTTCACGGCCAAGCTAAAGAACGAATTCGCAGCCCGAAACGTCAAGGTCATTGCTCTGTCGGTCGATCCGGCCGATTCTCACCGCCGTTGGATCGATGACATCAACGACACTCAGAAGACCACCGTCAACTTTCCCATCATTGCCGATGAAGATCGAAAAGTGTCGGGCCTGTACGACATGATCCATCCGAACGCGAACGACTCGCTGACGGTTCGCTCGTTGTTTGTCATCGACCCGAACAAAAAGGTCCGGCTGATCATCACGTACCCGGCCAGCACGGGACGTAACTTCAATGAGATCCTGCGGGTGATCGATTCGCTGCAGCTGACCGATAACCATAAGGTGGCTACGCCAGCCAACTGGGAGCAGGGTGGCGATGTGGTGATCGTGCCTTCGCTCAAGGATGAAGACGAGATCAAGCAGCGCTTCCCGAAAGGCTATCAGGCGCTGCGTCCCTACCTGCGCATGACGCCCCAGCCAGACAAGTAACATTCCCCCGAGGAGCGGCAGTTGCCGCTCCCGTCTCTACAGGCGTGGTGCCCCAGGCGTTGCCGTCTGAGAACTCCTGCTCATTTGTCATCTCTGATAAGTACCCTGGGCCTCTCTCCGAAGCATTCGTCTGGATATTTGAGGCGCCGAGTCATAGTCTTGTCGACCTGTTCAGACCGCTCCGGTGTGGTCGATCAATGACTTTTACTCTTTGGCAGGGCCAATCGAATTGAAGCAACTAACGCGCCTGGAAAGTGGAATCGAGGGGCTGGATACCTTATTGCGGGGCGGCTTTGTGGCCGGCGCGTCATATATCATTCAGGGCCGTCCGGGTTCCGGCAAGACAATTCTGGCCAATCAGATTGCCTTCAACCATGTGCGCAAGGGTGAGCGTGTCCTGTTCGCCACGTTGTTGTCCGAATCCCATGAGCGGATGTTCCAGTTTCTTTCCACGCTCAGCTTTTTCGATCACAGCCAGATCGGCGGTGATATCCAATACCTTAGTGCGTTCGACACCATGGAGCAGGAAGGGCTGGAGCCGGTCGTCAAGCTGCTGCGCCGGGAAATCTCCCGGCAAAAGGCGACGCTGCTGGTGGTCGATGGACTGCTCAATGCCCGCTCCAGAGCCGAAACGCCTTTGGACACGAAGCGATTCATCGCCGAATTGCAGGCCCATGCCGCCTTTGCCAATTGTACGGTTCTGTTTCTGACCAGCTCGCGCCTGGATGACGGCAGCCCGGAGCTGACCATGGTCGACGGGGTGCTGGACGTGGGTGAAGAGCTTCGTGGCGTGCGCTCCATTCGTCGCATGAGCCTGCGCAAGACGCGTGGTAGCCCTGCAATTGCCGGGCTGCATGAGTATCAGATCACTGAAGATGGGTTTGTGGTCTATCCAAGACTCGAGGCTGTCTACAACACGCCTTATCGTCCGGAGCAGATTGATGAGCGCCGAGTCGGCACAGGGCTGACCAGTTTTGACCAGATGCTTGCAGGAGGCCTTAGCCGATCCTCCATCTCCTTGCTGATGGGGCCGTCAGGAAGCGGCAAAACCTCCATGGGCCTGAGCTTTATTGCCCAGTCCTCTCTGGAAGAACCCGGCGTGATCTTCGGGTTTTACGAGACGCCAGACAGGCTCCGGATCAAGGCACGCAGCATGGGGCTGGATCTGGGCGGCCTGATCGATAGCGGCGCTGTACATATTCATTGGCAGCCAACGATTGAGTTGCAGCTGGACCAGGTAGGCCATCAGATTATTGATGAGGTCCGCCGGTTGAAGGCCAGGCGGTTATTGATTGACAGCCTCGGCGCCATTGCTCGCATGGCCAGCAAGGAGGATCGACTCATGGAATTCTTTACCGCGCTCACCAACCAGCTCAGGTCTATGGGTGTCACAGTGTATGGCACGTGGGAGATGAAAGACCTCTTCGGGTCGGATATTCATGCGCCTGCGCCTGAACTGTCAGGCATTACAGACAATCTGTTCATGATGCGCTTTGCGGAAATGAATGCCGAACTCAAGCGGGTCATTTCCATATTGAAGGTGCGGGACAGCCACTTCGACCCGTCACTTCGTGAAATTGTTATCAGTGATAGTGGTATTGATTTAGCTAAGGCTTTCAGAAATGCGGAGATGGTTCTTTCAGGCTCAGCAACGTCGAACAGTCAGGGCTGATGTCGTCATTACAGGGAAGGTAAATACATGACGACGATTCTGGTGGTCGATGACGAGTTTTTAATCGCTGAAATTCTCTCGTTCGCGCTTGAGGATGCGGGGTTCCAGGTCAAAACGGCCAGCAATGGCCAAAAGGCGTTGGATGCCTTGCTGCGCGAGCAGCCTGCGCTGGTCATTACGGATTTCATGATGCCCTTGATGAATGGCATGGAGTTGGCCCAGGCCATTCATGACCATCCCGATCTCAAGGCGATACCCATCATCCTGACCACCGGTGCGCAGGCGCATATCGCTCAGCAGAACCAGCATCTGTTCAATGCCATCTTCGAAAAGCCTTTCGACGTCTTCAAAGTCATCGACACGGTCAAAGCACTTACCGACACGGTATAAGCCCGCGCCAGCTCATGCCTGTTCTTTCGCATGTTTACGCTCATAGCGATCCAGCAAGGGCTGGGTAGTGACTCCGTGCAGCAGGATGCTGATAGTCACGACGGTCAAAGTGATGTCGATACTGTCCTTGAGTGAGCCTTCCGTAAGGCCGTGGTTCAGGGCATAACTCAGGTAGTACAGGCTGCCGATCCCTCGTATGCCGAACCAGCCGATCAGTGTGCGCTGGGCAGGGGTCGCCCAACGTCGACCCATCAGCAAGTACACGCTTAAAGGGCGGATCACGCAGAACAATATCAGCGCCAGCCCTGCCGCGCGCCAGTCCCAGTGGGGGTAGAGCAATACGCCCAGCAGCGTGACCAGCAACACTTCCAGGGAGCGTTCCAGCAGGTTGCCAAAGGCCAGCATGTCACCCATCAGCACACCGGCTGCCACGGTGGGGCTGCTCAATTTGTCCTGGTCGAGCCGGTCGGCCTGTACGACCGATCCGGTCATGTGACCCAGTACCGGCTGGGTCTGCTCCTCGGCTGGAATCTTGGCGTGGCCGGAGGATGAGACCTCCACTCGACGCAACCCCACGCCCGCTGCAAACACCGCAAGAAAGCCCCAGGCGCCGACCAGATCGGCCAGTACATAAGCCAGACCTATCAGGGCCAGTGCAAGAAAGTCATTGGGAGAGATGACGCTATCGCGGTGCTTGATCCGCAGGTAGATGGAAAATCGCCCCATCAACCGCCCCAGGGTGTAGCCGATCAGAAGACCTGCAGGCACGGCCCAGAGCAGGCGATGCAGAACCCATTCACCCAGCCAGTCGGCCTGTACGCTATCGTGGTGCATGACCAGCAAGGCCAGGGCAACAAACGGAAAGGCCGTGCCGTCGTTAAGGCCTGCCTCACCGGACAGCGAGTAGCGCACCCGGTCGAAGTCCCGGGCATGGACGACCTGGACGAGTCCGGCCAGGACCGGATCGGTAGGGGCCAGGGCCGCGCCGATGAGAAGGGAGGTGCCCCAGTTGAGACCAAACAGGTAGTGACAGACCAGGGTACTGCCGGTAATACAGCACAGCATGATCGGTCCGGCCAGCATATAGGCACCGCGCCAGGCCGGGTCTGTCAGGGGTAATCGCAGTTTGAGTCCGGTCACGAACAGGGAGATCAGAACGGCAACTTCCGTCAGATGCTCCATCCAGGGGGCCACGTCCTGAAAGCTTTCCTGCCAGAGGCCCAGCCCCAGCGGGCCAATAGCAATGCCAAATGCCAGGCAAACGACGGATGTAGTGACAGGAAGCCAGCGAAGGTAGGCCGATGCCAGGGCCAGAACCAGCAGTAACGTACTGAGTACGCCTGCCCATTGAATGAAAGTCATGCGCTCATGGATACCTGATACTGAAACGTTATGGTTCGAGACATGACAGGGCGTACTGGTTCAGGTTATCGGATCAAAACGCTATCAATGACATACTGTGGCCTGACGAAACCATGAGCAGAAACGGCTGCTTATCTGTCAGACTGTGAAATAGTCCCGCTTTAGCCTGACCATTGCCATGTTGCCAGCAGCCGATCCTTCCTACGAAACCGAACGCTTGCGCGTCCTGAATGCGCTTGAGCTGATGGATTCGCCTGCCGAGCCTTTTTTCGACCGGATTACCCGGCTGGCGGTACGTACACTGGGTATGCCCATCGCCTATATCTCGCTGGTGGATGACAAGCGGCAATGGTTCAAGTCCCAGATTGGCCTGGATATCGTGGAAACCAGTCGGGAGTCCTCGTTCTGCGCTCATACGGTATTGGCGCAGCAGGCTATCTTTATCGAAGACACAACGCTGGATGAGCGGTTTAAAAACCATCATCTCGTCAAGGGTGGCAAGCATATTCGCTTTTATGCCGGGATCCCCATCACGAGTATCGAAGGTCTGGCGCTCGGTGCATTGTGTGTCATGGACACAACGCCGCGCAGGCTGGAGGCAGAAGAGCTTGAGGCGCTCAACGACCTGGCCGCCCTGGTCTGTCATGAGGTTCAGCTGCGCGAAACAACCCTGCTGGCCCGCCGTCACGTCAAACGGTCGAAAGCGGTGTTCGAGACACGTGAGGCGCGGTTTCGAGCCATTTTCGAACGGGCTGCGGTAGGCATCTCTCTGGTAGGCAGGAATGATCGGTGGATCGATATCAACGATGCGCTCTGCCGCATCCTTGGTTACAGCCGCGAGGAGCTGCAAACGCTGACGTTCTGGGAGCTTATTCATCCGGACGACCTGGAGGAGTTCAGGCAGTTGGCCGAGTGGCTCAGTACCGGCAGGATCGATGCCATCGACCTTGAGCGGCGGGCGCTCAATAAGCAGGGCGAGCCGGTATGGGTCCGGCTGAGTGTAAGCCGTCTGGAGGATCACGACGGCAATGCCAGCAGCATCGTCGCGATCATTATCGATGTTCATGCGCGCAAGGAAGCCGAAGAGGCCCTGGCGGCTCTGAAGGAGGATCTGGAGCAGCGTGTAGTGCTTCGAACCCATGAGCTTCAACGTGCCAATGAGCAGCTATCTCAGGCAATGGCGCACCAGCTACAGTCTGAGCAGGCGCTTCGTCGGCGTGAGGCAGAACTCAGCAGCGTGATCGAGCATGCCAATGATGCCTATGTCCGTATTGACGAGGCGGGGATTGTCACAGCCTGGAATCGTCAGGCAGTCGAAACCTTTGGCTGGACGGTGGAAGAAGCCCTGGGCCAGCCGTTGAGTGACATGATTATTCCGCCTGCCCTGCGCGAAGCGCATCGGGTGGGAATGGCCCGTTATTTGTCGACCGGTGAGGCTAAGGTGCTCAACCAGCGCCTGGAACTGCCTGCCATACGGCGTGATGGGTCTGATATTCCGGTCGAGGTGCGTATCCGGGCTCTGAATGTAGAGGGGCAGTCCTTTTTCAGCGCTTTCCTGCACGATATTTCCGAGCGCAAGGCGGCTGAAGCAAGACGTGAATACGAAGCGCGCCATGATGCACTGACGGGACTGTTGAATCGTCGTGCCCTGATGGACGTCTTGCCCAAGGCCATTACGCGAGCTGAGCGGAACAAGGTGGATCTGGCGCTACTCTTTCTCGATCTGGATGGTTTCAAGGCCGTCAACGATGCCCGGGGACATGATGCCGGCGATGCGCTGCTGCGTGAAATCGCAAAGCGCTTGCAGGAGGGCGTCCGCAAGTCCGATGAGGTTATCCGCTTGGGCGGCGATGAGTTCACGGTCATGCTGGAAGGGCTTGTGGATGGCGCAAGTGATGCGTGTCGTCTGGCCAGCCTTCTGCTTGAAAAGATTCAGGCGCCGATCTGGCTGGGTGACTACGAGGCCAGAGTAAGTGCCAGTATTGGCATCACGCTCTACACGCCGGGCTCCGCCCTCTCGGCGGACGACCTTATCAAGACTGCCGACACGGCCATGTACGAGGCGAAACGGGCCGGCAAGGCCCGGTTTCACTTGATGTAGGCCTAGTGAGCGACTGTTCTGCGCTCGGTTTCTTCATCCAGTTGTTCACGGATGGCAGCCAGCAGCGGGTGTGCGGAGGTGTATTGGCGGCCGTAGTTCAGGTTGAAGCCATAATCGAAGTCTGGCGGATTCAAGCCCTGGTTGTGCTGGAGAATGGTCTCGAGCTTATCCAGGCCCTTGGCAAGCTTGGCCTCTGGAGAGGAGCCGTTCTCGTACTCGTCCCACAACGCCAGAAAACGTTCCTGACGCTCCGCGGGGAGCGAGGCCAGCAAGGTTTGCAGGTCCTGGCGCTCCTGCCCGGACTTGCTCAGGCCCGGCCGTTGCAACACGGCCGGGATATCGCCACTGATGGCTTCGCCCAGGTCATGGATGAGGCAGATTTTCAGCAGCTTGGCAAAGTCGATGCCCTGGAGTTCGTCTTCGTACACCATGGCCATGAGGCATAGCCGCCAGGTGTGTTCCGCGGTGCTCTCCTGCTTTCCCGAGCGGGTATAGGCGGTGCGAAGGGTATCCTTCAGCATCTCGGCATCCTTGAGAAAGCGGAGTGTTCCCATTAATTCGCTTAGTGTCATGCAGGCCACTCCTGTCAGGGTGAATCAATACAACGAATCGAGTGCGCAGGGCCTGAATGTGCAGGCGCGGCGCGGGACGCTCGATAGATGATGGCTTGGACAGCACAAAGGTGAAAAGGTGAGAGAAGATTGGGTCTTCCCGCATTAACGCCTGACGCAAGAGACAGCAGGGCATTGCCACCGGGGCGATACCCTGCAAAACCCGCCTTATAAATACAGCTTCAGGTGCGCCAGGACCTGACTTTTCGATATATAGCCCAAAAGCCTGGGGCAGGACTGGCTTTCTACCACCGGCAGGCGTTCGCCGGGATGGTTCAGGAAGGCTTCCAGGGCAACCGTGAGGTTATCGTAAGGGTGCAGCAGGGGAAGCGTATGACCCGGCAGGTCCCTGGCGAGCAGGTTGGCATCAAGTGTTCCAGCCGCCTGGGCTCTGTTGAGGTCTCGCAGCGCGACGATCTTGACCAGCAGGCCATTTTCGTCGATTACGTACACAAACTTGACGATCTGCTCGCGGAACGTTTGCAGCACTTCTTCCAGCGTGGCTGATGCTGGTACGGTTTGAGCGCCCTCGTTAAGAATGGCTTTAACCTTGAGGTTGCGCGTCTGGTTACGGGCTTTCCAGAGTTCGTTGTTTTTGGCGGTCACGGCGTACATGGAGCGGGGCGAGAATGCGCCACTGATGTAATAGCCAGCCACCACGCACAGCAGCAACGGCAGCACGATGTCATAGCTCAACGTCATCTCGAACACCATGAGGATTGCCATGAGCGGCGCCCGGCTGGTGGCAGCGAGAAACGCGCCCATGCCGACCACGACATAGGTAAAGGTTGGCGCATGCAGGGTAGGGGCGAGATGCTCGACCAGGCTGGCAAACAGCACACCGATGGCGGCGCCGACAAACAGGGTCGGCGTGAAAATGCCGCCTACCGTTCCCGTACCGGCTGAGGCGGTTGTCGCCAGGACCTTGAAGACCAGCAGGGCCGCCACGGCTGTCCAGGGCCAGGGGTGGTTGATGAAGTCATTGATGACGCTATAGCCGTTACCCCAGGTCTGTGGATAGAAGATCGAAATCAGGCCGACCACGAGGCCACCGCACCCCAGCTTGATGGGCAGCGGCAGGGGAATCTGGTCGATTCGCTTGCGCGAGCGTTCTAGCAGCCAGAGAAAGAGCGGGGCCAGCGCGCCGAGCAGGATGCCCAAAAGAATAAACATCAGGTCTTGCGACAGGCTCAGGGGCTCGAACAGCGGTACGCTGTAGATTGAGTGATACCCCGGCAGTGAGCGCATGGTGAGGTTGGCTATTACGGACGCCATGATCAGCGGAGGCATGCGCTCCGCCACGATGGAGCCCAATACGATCTCCGCCACAAAGAAGGCACCGGCAATCGGGGCGTTGTATACAGAAGTGATCCCGGCTGCGGCCCCGCAGGCCACCAGGGTCCGCATCTGCTCCGGTGAGATCGTGCGAAAGCGACCCACCAAAGAGGCGCAGAGGGCGGCCAGCTGCACCATGGGGCCTTCCTGTCCGATAGAGGAGCCGGTGGCAATCGAGCACAGTGAAGATGAACTGCGTGCCAGCGTCTGCCGAACCGGGATACGGCCATCGCCCAAGGTGATGGCTTCCATGTAGTCCGAATGCGCCGTGGCCTTGGTATAGCGTCGACTGAGCAGGAGCAGGAAGCCCGCCACGATCCCACCCAGCGTAGGCACGATCAGGCGCATGTACCATTCGCTGGACTGGGCCAGCTCGACCACGTCGGCCGTTTTGCCGAAGGCCGCGAGATGGATGAGGTCAATCGCATGGCGAAAGCCCAGCGTGACCAGCGCCCCGACGATCCCGATCGGGATGGCCCAGAGCAGGGTACTCAGGTTTTCAGCATCGCCGAGTCGTTCGCTCAGGTGCTGCCAGGTTTGACGAAAGGACGATACCAGCCGGGTGATGACCCTCATAAACAATCCGAAGCCACAAGAAATGCTGTTCGGATCATGGACCATGCCTCGCTCAAGGGCTATCCCCCTGTGATGGCAAAAGCGTCCTGATTGATGCTGGCTGCGACAGGAAAGGCCCCTTGCGGGGCCTTTGGAGGAAGGATTATTCGTGGGTAATGCGGGAGTGGTCTCGTGTGTCTTTCATGAACAGGTAGACCAGAAGTGAGCAGGCGATACAGCCGGTAACGTACCAGTAATAGCCGGTCTCCATGCCGATGCTCTTGAACCACAGAGCTACGTATTCCGCGGTACCGCCAAAGATCGAAACGGTCAGTGCATAGGGCAGACCCACACCCAGGGCACGGATTTCAGTGGGGAACAGCTCGGCTTTCACCACCGCATTAATCGAGGTGTAGCCGCTGACGATGACCAGTGCCGCCATGATCAGGAAGAACGCGCCCCACATGGACTGAATAGTGTGCAGCGCAGACAGGATCGGAACGGTGAATATCGTGCCCAGTACCCCGAAGGCAATCAGGATGGGGCGACGGCCGATCTTATCGGACAACGCGCCTACTACGGGTTGCAGCAGCATGAAGAGAAACAGCGTGGCCGCCGAAATCATGGTCGAGTCGGACTTGCTCATGCCTACGGTGTTTACCAGATACTTCTGCATGTAGGTGGTGTAGGTGTAGAACGCCAGGGTGCCGCCCATAGTCAGGCCTACCACGGTCAGCAGCTCCTTGGGGTGGCGCATCAGCGTACGCATCAGGCTTTCCTGGACGACGCTTTCATCCTTTTTCTTGAAGGAGGCGGTTTCTTCCATTCCACGGCGCAGGTATAGCGCGGTGACAGCGCAGGCCGCACCGATCAGGAACGGAATGCGCCAGCCCCAGCTTTCCAGCTGCTCGTTGGTCAACGTCAGCTGCAGGATGATCAATACTGCCAGGGCGATGAGCTGGCCGGAGATCAGTGTGACGTACTGGAAGCTGGAAAAAAAGCCACGGCGTTCCTTGGTCGCCATCTCACTGAGGTACGTGGCAGAGGTGCCGTATTCGCCCCCCACGGAAAGCCCCTGTAAGAGGCGGGCCAGCACCAGCAGGACGGGAGCGGCTACCCCGATGGTGGCATAGCTGGGCGTTAGTGCGATGATCAACGAGCCGCCGCACATCATGACGACCGACAGCATCAACGCAGCCTTACGCCCTTTTTTATCGGCATAAACGCCCATCAGCCAGCCGCCGATGGGACGCATCAGAAAACCTACGGCAAAGATGGCGGCCGTGTTCAGCAGCTGAGCGGTGAGGTCGCCTTGCGGAAAGAAGGCCTTGGCGAAATAAAGCGAGAAGGCGGCATAGACGTACCAGTCGTACCATTCGACCAGGTTGCCAACGGAGCCACTAAAGATGGATTTGATGCGCTGTGACGTGGTCTTGGGCGTTACGCCCGCGGCCAGGGTGGCGGTGCTTTCCATTCGGAATCCTCTCTTATCATTGTTGTATGCCGCTGCGTGAACGCACGGCTTGTCATCCTGACTGCACGAGGCGTGCCATCAGGGTGCTGGCCGTATCCAGCGGGTTGTAGAGGAGGGCGTAAGCGAAATATTGCCGAAGGCCTTTAAACCATAAGCGGATTTCCGCCTATAGTCACTGCAGATTAAGCCTGGGGTCAGCCGTCTGTCTCTAGAAAGACTTCACGCATCAGCCCATGGCGCTGCATTTTTTCATTGAGGGTACGCCGTGGAAGCTTGAGCTCTTCCAGTACGGCTTTTATGTCGCCCTTATGCCGGGCCAGCGCATTACGCAGGCATTGTGCCTCGAAGGCTTCCATTTGCTCATAGAGGGAAAGGTCCGCAGTTGATTGCGGAGCGCCGCTATCCAGGCCCAGCACATGCCGCTCGGCCGCATTGGCCAGCTCCCGGACATTGCCCGGCCAGTCATGGGCCAGAAGGCGCGCCAACTGGTTACCGCTGGGCGTGCCGGGTTCGCGGCCCAGGCGTTTGGCAGCCTGCTGGAGAAAATGCTCGAACAGAAGGGGGATGTCCTCACGGCGCTCGCGCAGCGGTGGCAGGTAAAGCTCCGCTACGTTGAGACGGTAGGCAAGGTCCTCTCTGAACCGGCCGGCACGGGCTTCTTCCAGCAGGTCAGGCTTGGTGGCGGCAATGATGCGCAGGTCCACAGGAATGCTCTGATTGGAGCCGAGCCGCTCCAGCTGCTGCTCCTGCAGGACTCGCAGCAGCTTGGCCTGCTGGGCGAGAGGCATGCTTTCGATCTCATCGAGAAACAGGCTGCCGCCGTTAGCATGTTCCAGTTTGCCGATCCGCTTGCCGGTTGCCCCGGTAAAGGCGCCACTCTCATGCCCGAACAGCTCAGCCTCGAACAGCGTATCGGGGATGGCGGCACAGTTGAGCGCGACAAAGGGCTTGGCGCTACGGGTGCTGAAATCATGCAGGCAACGGGCGACCAGCTCCTTGCCGCTACCCGTTTCACCCCGCAGAAGGATATTGACGGGCGTATTGGCGAGTTCAAGCACCTGTCTGCGCAGCGTTTCCATGGGGCGTGAATAGCCGATCAGCCGTGCAGCCAGCTGGGCTTTCTGATCCGAGTGATCGTGCAGGCGCCGGTTCTCCAGCACTAGACGGCGTTTTTCCTGGGCGCGCTTGAGGCTGCCGAGCAGGGCCTCGGGGCTGAAAGGCTTTTCCAGGAAATCATAGGCACCCTGGCGCATCGCTTCGACGGCCATGGTCACATCGCCGTGGCCGGTCAGCAGGATGACCGGCAGGTCCTTGTCCAAGGTCTGAAGCTGCTCGAGCAGGGAGAGCCCGTCCAGGCCGGGCATGCGGACATCGCTGATGATCACACCGGCGAAGTCAGGCGTCAGCTGCGCCAGGCAGGCCTCGGCGCTGGCATACAACGCGACCTCGAACCCCGAGAGTTGCAGCCATTGCTGGATGGCTTCCCGGATAGTGGATTCATCATCGATGACGATTACGCGGTCCGTCATGTTGGGTCCTCTTCGATCACCATGGGCAGGGTCAACATAAAACGCGCGCCCTGGGCCGTATTGTCAACCGTCAGCTCGCCGCCCAGTTCGTGGACGATAGCGTACGATACGGCTAAGCCAAGGCCCAATCCTTCACCGACCGGCTTGGTGGTGAAGAACGGGTCGAAAACCTGGCTCAGATGTTCTTCTGCAATCCCGCCGCCGGAATCCGTGACGGACAGTAGCCAACGGCCTCGCTCGGGTGTCAGAGCAATATCCAGCTGGCGAATCGATTTATCCGCCATGGCATCCAGTGCATTGCGCAGAAGGTTGACGAGCACCTGCTCAAGACGGATGGCATCACCACGCACCTTGGCGGGTCGGCTCATGCGCAGGCTGACGTCGACCCGCTCGTTCTGGACCCGTGGCGCCAACAGCTCGAAGGACTTGTCTACTACGCAGGCCAGATCCAGCGGTTCGCGAAGACCGGCAGGCGTCTTGCGGGCATAGGTTTTCAGATGACCGGTCAACGCAGCCATGCGGCCCAGGAGTTCATCGATACGGACAAGGCTCTGGCGAGCCTCATCGTGACGCTGCTGGTCGAGCAGGAGGCGAACGCTGGCCAGCTGCATGCGCTGGGCTGTGAGCGGCTGGTTCAGCTCATGGGCGAGGGCGGCGGACATCTGCCCGAGCGCGGCCAGTTTGGCGGCCTGGATCAAACCGTCCTGGGCGGTTCGCAGGTCGGCGGTACGGGCTTCGACCAGACGCTCCAGCTCATTACGGCTGCGCTGGCGCTCACGGGCCAGACGCCGTCGCTGCTGAAGAAAGAGCAGGGCGAAGACCAGGGCAAACCAGGCACCGGCGGCCGCAAGGCCCGTGGTTTGGGCCGTGGCAGGAAGACGAGAGCGATCACGCAGCAGGTGCAGCGTCCAGCCTTCTTCGGTGAGGGGCAGTGAAGTCCAGAGAAAATCCTGCACGCCCAGGGGGCCGTGGACCCGGGTGAGGCGCTGATTCTGCGCCAGGGTGTTCATGGGCTGATAAGTGAGCGGCAACAAGGGCTGACGGTTGTACTGCCGGGTCTCCTCAAGTTCGGCATGGTCATCGGGCCTTAGCGACTCGAGGATGCGGTAGCGCCACCCCGGCTGGTTGGCGATAAACACGATTCCACGCGCATCGCTTACCAGGATGATATCCGGCTGCTGGCTCCAGGAGTGTTCAAGCTCTGGAAATTCCAGCTTGACCACAATAGCCCCAAGAAAGGTGCCGTCGTCGGCCGTCACCGCCTGGGAGAGAAAGTAGCCGGGTATGCCTGTGGTGACGCCTACTGCATAGAAACGACCTGCCCCCCGGGTGCGCGTCTGTAGAAAATAGGGACGAAACCCGTAGTTATGCCCTACATAACTGGTGGGCAAGCGCCAGTTGCTGGCAGCCACGGCAAGGCCCGTGCGGTCGAGCAGTTCCAACGTGGATGAGCCAGCGGCCCGGTTGAGCTGTTCGAGCTTAAGGTTGAGCCGATGCTGGGCTTCGGTACTCAGGGGCCCGGCCAGACTCTGGCTCATCTCGGGATCAAGTGCCAGAACGGCGGGTAAGGAGCGGTAGCGGTCGATCAGGGTTTGCAGGTTGCGGGCATAAAGGTGCAGCTGCTCTTCGCTCAGGGCACCGGCTTCGCGCAGGGCATAGCGCTCAGCCTGACGTGTGGCGGCATAGGCCACCAGCACGGCACCAGCCACGATGACGAGCGAGGCAACGAACAGACGCGAGGAACGGGACAGGCGCATGGCAGACTTCGCGATCAGCGGAGCACGGATCATACTGCGTTCGGCCGGTACTGACAGCCCAGTCACCGAAATGCACGTGAACGGCTTTCCGGTGACAGGGCTGTTTCAGAGGTCTACGCCGGCATCAATGGTGGTGGTCGCTCGGGCTGACAAAGACCAGGGTGGAAAACATCCCGCGCACGCGGCCGTTGGGGTCGTCCTGCTTGACCTCCGTGTTGGCGCCGATCACGTTACGACCATGATGGCGCACCGTAATCTGTGCCCGGCCCTGGGCATCGGTCGTGACGCTGATGTGATCAGGGTCGTTGATCACATCGTCGTACAGCTTGATACCGGAGGCGGGCTTGCCGTCGAGCAGGACTTGCACCTCCAGCGTCTCACCCGGCTCTACGGCCAATGGATCGCGCTGAGGAATAATGGCGAATTTAAGTGCGTCCAGAGAGGGCAGCTTGGCGTCTTTTTCCATAACCGCGAGGCTGTACTTGTAATAGCGTCCTGAGGCGAGGGCGCCCGATACCTCAGTTGCCCCTTTGTTCACCCACTTCTTGTCCTGGCCTTGTGCCCAATAGCCATTGTCCAGTGCAACCGCCAGCACCGCTGGTGTAGCGGCCGGTTTCAGACGCGCATGGTCGCTCTGCTTTTCAACCGTGATCGGTACGGGCTTGCCGGAGGTGTCGTATGCCCAGGCACCGGAAATCCGTGCAGGGTCATAGGCGTCCTCTTCGGCGCCTTCGCCAAAGACTACTTCGATCTGGCCGCGGCGCTCCTCCGGCCAGAGCGCATGGGCAAACAGCGAGCCGCTGAAAACGGACAACGCAAGGGTGGCGGCCACCAGGGTGTGCTTGGTATTCATGTCGAGGTTCCTGTAGCGAGCGTGACGGGATACAGCGTTTCGATAAAAGCGAAGCGTGTGCAGGCGATGAATCCGACACACGCCGCGTTCGGCTTACAAGGTGATGGAAACTCCGGCCTGCAGGGTGCGTGGCGCACCGGGGTAGGCCCAGATCGAACCCCAGGCACGCTCGTCGTATTCCTCGTTGAAGACGTTGTCGAGGTTGAGGTTCAGGCGAATACGGTCGGTCAGCGAGTAATAGGCAAGCAGGTCGACCACGGTATAGGACGACATGTCGAACGCCGTGGACGAGGTGCTGCCCTTGCGGTCGCCTACGTATTTGAGGCCAACGCCCACGCCCAGCCCGCTCAACAGACCCGAATCGAATTCATAGGTATTGAGCAGATTCACGCTGTGCTTGGGAACGTTTGCCAGACGGCTGCCGGTGGGCATGGTAGACGTCGTGCTCTTGGTCACTTCGGCATCGACATAGGCATAACCGCCAATAACGCGCCATTGCGGCGTGATATTGCCAGCCAGGCTGAGGTCGAAGCCACGGCTGCGCACTTCGCCTGCCGCAATCTGGTAATTGCTGTCGAGCGGGTCCGATGTGAGGACGTTTTCCTTGGTGATATGGAACAGGGCTGCCGTAATACTCAGGTCATGCTCCGGCACGTCGTACTTGATGCCAGTCTCGTAGGCGATGCCTTTTTCCGGGTCGAAGGCCTGGCTGCTGCGATCGGCGCCCCGGTTGGGCTTGAACGAGCGAGCCGTGTTGGCATACACGGCCAGCGAGTCGGTCAGGTCATACACCAGGCCGAAGCGAGGCGAGACGGCGTTATGTGCTTGCTCCCAGCTGCCTGATGCGGACAGGTAGTTCGTGTACTGCTGCTCGAAGCGCTCCAGCCGCGCACCAACCTGGGCCTTGAGCCGGTCGGTAAGTTCGACCTGATCCTGCAGGTACAGCGCGTAAGACTTCAGGTTCTCGTCATCATGGGTGGTCGTACGGGTCAGGGCAGGCAGCGGCTGGCCATACACCGGCGCATAGAGGTCGAGCGGGAAGGCACTGACGCTGCCGCTGGAGCGGCGGATAAAGGATGTGTAATTGAAATCGTCATACTCGACACCAGCCAGCAGGGTGTGAGCAAAACCCGCCGTCTTGAAGTGGCCTTCAACGTTGGTCTGGAAGGCTATATCGTCCCATTCCAGGGTGCGCTCGCTATAGTTCCGGCCAATGGTGCGGCCATCGGCTGCCAGTCCATTGTTCTCTACGGCGCCGCCGTCCAGGCTACCGTCGAGATACTGCACTCCGCCACGAATGGCCCAGTCGTCATTGAGCTGGTGTTCCAGACGCAGCTGGGTGGTGGCGTTTTCATTACGAAGTTTGCCGGCGTCTTCCTCGCCCAGGAAACGATCGCGTGGAAGCTGACCGGCCTGGGTGGCATAACGGGTAACGCCCCGATCCATAGGATGGCGGTTGTGCAGGTAGTCGCCCTCTAGGATCACGGCGGTACGGTCGCTCAGCTGCCAGCGCAGCACGGGCGCTACGTTGTACCGTTCGCTTTCCACATGGTCACGAAAGCTGTCGCTGCCTTCAGCCACCAGATTCAGGCGATAGGTAAATTCGGCGTTTTCATCCAGTGCGCCGGTGGTGTCCAGCGTGCCGCGGCGCAGCCCCTGGGTGTTGAACTGGCTGCCCAGAACGGTTTTCCGATCGGCCTGGGGCTGCTTGCTGACAATATTAAACGTGCCGCCCGGGTCGCCTCGGCCATACAGCATGGATGCAGGGCCACGAAGTACCTCTAGGCGCTCGATCGTGCTGGCATCCGGCATGTTGGGATAGCCACGGTTGACGGCAAAGCCGTTGCGGTAGAACTCCTGGGTACTAAAGCCCCGCACCAGGAACTCAGTCAGACCCTGTCCGCCAAAGTTGTTGCCTCGTTCTACGCCCCCCGCGTAGTCCAGGGCATCTTCAAGGCGGGTGGCACCAATGTCTTCTACGACCTGACGCGGCACTACGCTAATGGACTGCGGCGTCTCGTGGATGGCCGTATCGGTACGGGTGGCACTGGCCGAACGGGTTGCCCGATAACCTTCAACGGGGCCTTGAGCGCTTTCGGTCACGTTGGCTGTGATTTCCATCTGCGATAACGAGGCTGGCTCGGAGTCGGATGAGGTTTCCTGGGCATAGCAGGTGAAGGCGTGCAGAGAGAGCACGGGGACGATAAGACGCCGCATTTCTTCTTCTTTTCCTTGGTAAGAACCGCCAGACGCGGAGATAGGATGCGGATGCTATATATTATGATAATCGTTATCAATAACGAGTTGGTAGCAACTTGATTGCGTCGTCTGGAATGCGATGAGCACGGAATGCGTTGTCCTAACGCCTCAGGTGTTTAGGCGGAAGAAAGACGTCTAGTCGAAGGAGAACCGCTTGGGCCTTACAGGTTTGTCTGGAAAGCGGGTTCCAGACTTGGGCGGGTGCGCTTTGCGCAGCGGTTCGAGCAGCGGTGACAGACCGTTGTGGTCGATCTCCTGCATCAGCTGGATCAGGCGGCCGATTTCGCCCTTGGGAAATCCTTCGCGGGCGAACCAGTTGAGGTAATGGCCGGGTAGATCGGCAATGACGCGACCCTTGTATTTGCCATAGGGCATTTCACGGGTCACCAGCAGTTGCAGATCCTTCGGGTCCATAAAGCCTCACAGGGTAACGGTTGGAATGCCCGGATCTTCACCGGACCCGGACATTCTACCGTATCGAGGCTGACAGGCGAGGTCAGCGCCCCTGAACGGCATGGGCCGCTCGAATCACGCAGCGGGTCAGCTCCGGTGGAGAGAACTTGGTGAGTACGTCGTTGGCACCTGCCTTCTTGGCCCTGTCGCTGTTCATGGAGCTGTCCAGTGACGTATGCAGCAGCACATAGAGGCTGCTGAAGTCTGGACTCTCGCGCAGGCTCTGGGTAAAGGCGTAGCCGTCCATTTCCGGCATTTCAATGTCGGAGACAACCACGTTGATCTCATCATCTGTGCCTTGTAGCTCTAGAAGCTTTTCAATGGCTTCTTTGCCGCTGCGGGCAACATGGCAGCGGATATTCAATGTCTGCAAGGCATGAAGCGACAGGTTGCGCGCGACTTGGCTGTCATCCACGATCAAGATACGCGTTGCCTCTAGGGCTTCAATGTCTTCTTCGTTCAGGGCCGAAGGCGTCTGCGGTATGGCAGGCGGTGCAATACCATGGATAACCTTTTCGATATCCAGCACCTGAACCAGCGTGCCTTCCACTTGGGTCACGCCGGTGACAAACGCGCGACTACCCGAGCCGAAGGGGGGCGGGATGATGTCGCTCGACCGGCAGTGAATGATCTTGGCAACGTTCTGGACGTGTAGCGCCTGCTTGGTACGGCTGATCTCGGTCACGATCAGGCAGCCGCCAGAAGGGTCGACCAGGGGCTGTTCGCCAATGGCACGGCTCAGGTCAATCACCGATAGCGAGGCGCCTCGCAGGGTCGTGACGCCTTTGACATGTGGATGCGACTCAGGCATGCGCGTCAGGGGCGGGCACGGAATGATTTCGCTGACCTTGAGCAGGTTGATGGCCATGAGCTTTCCGCTGCGCAATGAGAACAGCAGCAGCGAGAGGGAGTCATCGGACGGATTGTGCTTGGGCATGTGCGACCTGTTCAGGAGTTCAACTTGGCTGCCAGGACTATCGGCCAATAGACGCGAAGGTTTAGGCGAAAGCTTGCTTCATTCTGTCGCATCCGCCCAAAGAGCCACTGGCCGGGCGAGCGTAGCCAGTCATCGGGTCGGGCTTCAGATCCCCGAAAGGGAGTCGATGAATCCAAAGACAGCCCGAAAAAGAGTCCGGGCACCGTCATGTCATGTGAGCTTCAACAATAATAAACAGGAGCCTGTTGCATGGATGTCTTACGCAAATACCCCGTTCGTGCGCGTCTGTGGTTGATCCTGACCGTCGCGGCCCTGATGCTGCTGGCCTTCGGCGCGCTGACGCTCAGGGCCTCCTATGAGCACCTCTATCAGGGCAAGGCCGAAAAGACGCAGCATGTGGTCGAAACCGCCCTGGGTGTGTTCACACATTTTCAGGCGTTGGAAGCGGGCGGCACGCTCAGCCGTGAGGCGGCGCAGCAAGGCGCCTTGGCCGTGCTCAAAGCGCTTCGCTACGGTCGCAACGACTACTTGTGGGTCAACGACCTGCAACCGCGCATGGTCATGCATCCGATGAACCCCAAGCTCGACGGGCAGGACCTTTCTACCTATAAAGATCCTGACGGCAAAGCGCTGTTCAATGAGATGGTAGTCGTGGCGAAAAACGGCGGTGGGGTTGTGGCCTACCGTTGGCCCAAGCCCGGCGCCAGTGAGCCAGTGCCCAAGGTTTCCTACGTCAAGCAGTTCGAGCCCTGGGGCTGGGTACTGGGAACAGGCGTCTACCTGGATGATCTGCAGGCCGAGTTTCGCGCACAGGTCTGGCAGACGGCAGGCGTCGGGGCCGTCATCGTATTGCTCATGGGCGTCTTGATCTTTCTCATTCAGCGCAGCATTACCCGACCGCTGACGTCGACCGTCAGGGCGATGGCCAGTATCGCCAGTGGCGAGGCCGATCTGACCCACAGGCTCGACACGTCGGGTCGTGACGAGTTGTCTGAGCTGGGCCGCCATTTCAACCGGTTTTCGGAGCATTTGGGTGAACTCATTCGTCAGCTACTGACGGCTGCTCATTCGCTGGATCGTCATTCGGGTGAGCTGGGTGCCATTGCGGCCCAAAGCCAGCGGCACAGCGATACCCAGACCCAGCAGATGGATATGCTCGCCACGGCTATTAATGAAGTGACGCATGCCATCCAGGACGTGGCCCGCCACGCCGAGCAGGCCTCAGGCGAGGTGCAGTGTGCTGAGCGTCGGGCCGATCAGGGGCAGGTCAGTATCCAGACCAGCCTCCACCAGACCGAAGGGTTGTCAGATACCATTCTTCAGGCCGCCCAGGTCATCGAATCACTGGCGCAGGAGAGTACCCAGATCGGCACCGTACTGGACGTGATCCGCTCCATTGCCGACCAGACCAACCTCCTGGCCCTTAACGCTGCTATCGAGGCAGCACGTGCCGGTGAGCAGGGGCGCGGGTTTGCGGTAGTGGCCGATGAGGTCAGGCTTCTGGCACAGCGCACGCAGAAGTCCACCCAGGAAATTCATGCCATGATCGAGCGGCTGCAGGCCAATTCAGGCGCGGCGGTTCGGGTCATTCAGGAGAGCCGGCAGGCTTCGCAGCACACCATCGAGCAGGCCGGTCAGGCCAGCGACAGCCTTGAGCAGATCAACCAGACCCTGCGTAACCTTGCAGCGGTAAACGCCTCGATTGCGAGCGCTACCCTGCAGCAGTCCCATGTGGTGGAGGAGATTAATCAGAGCGTCGTGCAGGTGGCCGGCCTTGCTCAAACCAACGCCACGGCGAGCGTGCAGACGAGTCAGGCCAGCCAGCAGCTGCGTGGCATTGCCGATCAGTTGGGTCATCTGCTCGGCCAGTTCAAGGTGTAATACCTTCCCTTGCAGGGCCGGTCCTGACGGGTCGCCCTGCATTTCTTAACGCTTTCTTTACGCCTCCCTGGGGGCTTACGTCTCGATCCTTTACAGGACTCCTCCCGACAATGCTCTCCATCAGCGGTCGTGCCGCGTAAAGGAGAGAGTCATGAGCGTTCTGGATAGCCTGTGCCTGCTATTGGCCGTGGGCCTGTTCGTGTACCTGCTGGTGGCGCTGATGCGCGCCGACCGTTCGTGAGGCCACGACCATGAGCACTGCCGATGGCTTGTTGATTTTCCTGTTTTTGGCGTTGTTCCTAGCGCCAGCGCCTCTTCTGGGGCGTTTTTTCTACCGTGCCCTCGAAGGCGAGCGCACCTGGCTTACCCCGGTCCTGGCGCCGCTGGAGCGGGTGGGCTATCGCCTTGGCGGAGTCGATTCCCATCATGAGCAGAGCTGGCAGCAATACGCCCTGGCACTGCTCATGTTCAATCTGGTCGGCTTGCTGGCCTTGTTTCTGATGCTTCTGCAGCAAGCGTATCTGCCGCTCAATCCGCAGCATCTGCCGGGTCTTGAATGGACCCTGGCACTGAACACGGCGATCAGCTTTGTCACCAACACTAACTGGCAGGCCTACAGCGGTGAGGCGTCGCTGTCGTATTTCAGTCAGATGGTAGGGTTGGGCGTACAAAACTTCGTAAGTGCTGCGACCGGGATTGCCGTGCTGGTAGCCTTGAGCCGCGGCATTACCCGCCGCAGCGCGCTGGCACTGGGTAATTTCTGGGTCGACCTGACCCGCGCGACGCTCTATATCCTGCTACCGCTCAGCCTGGTGCTGGCCGTGTTGCTGATCTGGCAGGGCGTTCCGCAAACTTTTTCGGCCTATATCGACGCCCAGACGGCCCAGGGCGGTACGCAGGCCTTACCGCTGGGGCCAGCCGCCAGTCAGATCGCCATCAAGCAGTTGGGCACTAATGGCGGTGGCTTTTTTGGCGTGAACTCCGCGCACCCCTTCGAAAACCCGACGGCGCTGAGCAATCTCCTGGAAATGGTCTCGCTGCTGCTGATCCCGGCCGCACTGGTGTTTACCTTTGGCCATTATGTGAAGGATCTGCGGCAGAGCCGGGCGATTCTGGCCTGCATGCTGGGCCTTTTGCTGATCGGCATAGGCGTATCGCTGTGGTCCGAATGGCAGAGCAATCCGGCCCTGGCCTCGCTGGCGGTTGAGCAGGGCGCCTCGCTGGAGGGCAAGGAAAGCCGCTTTGGCATCACAGCCTCGGTGCTCTGGTCGGTTGCCACCACGGCGGCCTCCAACGGGTCAGTCAATGCAATGCATGACAGCCTTTCGCCGCTGTCTGGGCTGGTGGCGTTGTTCAACATGATGCTGGGGGAGGTCATCTTTGGCGGGGTAGGCGCCGGGCTCTACGGCATGTTGCTCAACGTGCTGATTGCGGTGTTCCTGGCCGGGCTGATGGTGGGGCGCACCCCGGAATACCTGGGCAAGAAGCTTGAAGCGCGGGAAGTTCGCCTGCTAGTGGCAACACTTCTGGTCATGCCGCTGGGCGTGCTGGTGCTGGGGGCTCTGGCCATCAGCTTGCCGGGACCGGTATCGGCCATCAGCAACCCCGGCCCCCACGGCTTCAGCCAATTGCTTTATGCCTATACCTCCGCCACCGCCAATAACGGCTCGGCCTTTGGCGGGTTCGGTGCCAACACGCCCTTTCACAATCTGATGCAGGGGCTGGCCATGCTGCTTGGCCGTTATGGCTACATCCTGCCGGTACTGGCCATTGCCGGGAGCCTCGCCGCCAAGCGTACCGTACCGCAGGGGCCAAACAGCTTTCCTACTCACGGCCCACTGTTCGTCACGCTGCTAACCCTGACCATCCTTCTGGTAGGTGGCCTGACCTTCCTGCCGACCCTGGCCCTTGGGCCGATTGCCGATCAACTGATGCTTTTCGGTGGACATTGATATGAACATGCATACCCAACCGACCACTGCTGCCGCTGCGCCTGCGCCCGGCAAACCGCTCTGGCAGGCAGCGCTGGTCCAGGCGTTCGTGAAGCTGGACCCACGGCAGCTGGTGCGCTCGCCGATCATGTTCGTTGTGGAGCTGACTGCCGTTTTCACCACCGTGCTGTGCTTTTTGCCGCAAGCCGGAGTGAGTACCGCCGTGGCCGTACAAATCACTTTGTGGCTGTGGTTCACGGTGCTCTTTGCCAACTTTGCCGAAGCCCTGGCCGAGGGACGCGGCAAGGCGCGTGCCGATAGCCTGAAAGGCGTAGGGCAGGACCTTATGGCCCGTCGCCAGACCTCGGACGGTCTGTTCGAAATGGTGCCGGCCGTGGGGTTGCGCAAAGGAGATGTGGTCCGCGTCGAGGCAGGTGAGCTGATTCCGGGAGATGGTGAGGTCGTCCAGGGGATCGCTGCTGTCAACGAGGCGGCCATTACAGGCGAATCCGCCCCGGTCATCCGTGAGTCCGGCGGGGATCGCTCGGCCGTAACCGGCAATACCCAGATCGTCTCGGATTGGCTGCTGGTGCGCATCACGACCAATCCGGGCGAATCTACGCTGGATCGCATGATCGCCCTGGTGGAAGGGGCCAAGCGGCAGAAGACGCCTAACGAGGTCGCGCTGGATATCCTGCTGATCGGCCTGACGCTCATCTTTCTCCTGGTGGTCGCTACGCTTCAGCCCTTTGCTCGCTATGCCGGTGGCGACCTGCCCATGCTGTACCTGGCGGCGCTGCTGGTGACGTTGATTCCGACCACCATTGGCGGCCTGCTTTCGGCCATTGGCATTGCCGGGATGGATCGTCTGGTGCGACTGAACGTGATTGCCAAATCCGGCCGTGCTGTGGAGGCTGCCGGGGACGTGCATACGCTGCTGCTGGACAAGACCGGCACCATCACCTTTGGCAACCGCCGGTGCAGCGCCATGTATGCGGCAAGCGGCATTACGGCCAAACAGCTGGCTGAAGGCGCCCTGCTGGCGTCACTGGTGGACGATACCCCTGAGGGCAAATCCATCGTCGAATACCTGCGGGCTCTACATCCCATGAACGAGCCTGCCCGTGATGCGGTCACGCCGATCACTTTTAGCGCCGAGACACGCCTGTCCGGTATTGATTGGGACGGCCACGTCTACCGAAAGGGGGCAGTGGACGCCGTGCTGCGTTTTCTGGGCATGACACGCAGCCACCTGCCGGATGTGCTGGCCCGCGAGATCGACCGCATTGCCAAGGATGGCGGAACACCGCTACTGGTCTGTGCCGATGGGCAGCTGCTCGGAGCCATTCACCTGAAGGATGTGGTCAAGCCCGGTATCCGAGAGCGTTTCGCCGAGCTGCGCAAGCTGGGTATCCGCACCGTGATGGTAACCGGTGACAACCCGCTGACCGCCGCGGCGATTGCGGCCGAGGCGGGTGTTGATGATGTGATCGCCGAAGCCACGCCTGAGAAAAAGCTGGCCCGCATCCGTGAGGAACAGGCGGACGGCAAGCTGGTCGCCATGTGCGGTGATGGAGCCAACGATGCTCCGGCGCTGGCCCAGGCTGATGTAGGCATGGCCATGAACGACGGCACCCAGGCGGCTCGCGAAGCGGCCAACCTGGTGGATCTGGACTCCGACCCTACCAAGCTTCTGGACGTCGTGCAGGTGGGCAAGGAGCTATTGGTTACACGTGGTGCGCTAACCACCTTTTCCATCGCCAATGACGTGGCCAAATACTTCGCCATCTTGCCAGCATTGTTCGCCAGTATTTATCCGCAGTTGGGTGCACTTAACGTGATGGGCCTGCACAGTCCGCAAAGCGCGATCCTGTCCGCCATTGTGTTCAATGCCCTGATCATCGTGGTGCTGATACCCCTGGCGCTACGCGGTGTGCGTATCCAGGCCGCCAATGCTAGCCAATTACTGCGCCGTAACCTGCTGATTTATGGCCTCGGCGGCCTGCTGGTGCCGTTCGTGGGAATCAAGCTGATCGATATGGTGTTGACTGCCGTAGGGCTGGCCTGAGCGGCCGGTCTTCCTTAGGAGAATCGTTATGTTTGCGCACGTTCGTCCCGCCCTGGCCATGACGCTGGTCCTGAGCCTGATCACTGGAGTGGCCTACCCGCTGGTGGTCGCCGGTGTCGGACAGGCCGCCTTTGCCAGTCAGGCCAATGGAAGTCTGATTCGCAACCCGGCGGGTCAGGTCATCGGCTCGGCATTGATCGCACAGCCCTTTACCGGAAACCAATGGTTCCACCCGCGTCCCTCGGCGGGTGATTTTGCCACGGTGTCCAGCAGTGCGAGCAATCTCGCGGCATCCAACCCGGCACTGGTACAGCGAATCGCCGAGTCGCTGGGGAATGAGCAGGGCAGTGGGCCGGCGCCGCTGGCGTTGGTCATGACGTCGGGCAGCGGGCTTGACCCGGATCTGCCGCCGGAAGCCGCCCGATATCAGATTGCCCGGATAGCCCAGGCGCGCGGTATACCGGCCGATGAGCTGGAAAAACTGGTCGTCGAGCATACGGAACGCTCGCTGATCGGGCCGCCAGTGGTTAATGTGCTGCAACTTAATCTGGCCCTAGATGAGCGTACGCGATGACCGATGCCGCCGAGCGCGCCGATGCACTGCTTGCCGACCACGCCGAAGGACGTGGCCGGCTAAAGGTATTCCTGGGCGCGGCGCCCGGTGTCGGCAAGACCTACGCCATGCTCCAGGCTGCCCAGGCTTTGCAACGACAGGGTGTGGACGTGCGGATCGGCGTTGTGGAAACCCACCGACGCGCCGAGACTGAAGCCTTGGTCGCTGGTCTTGCGCAACAACCGCTACGGCGATACGACTACCGGGGCATGCACCTGGCGGAGCTGGATCTGGACGGTGTACTCGCCAATCCACCCCGGCTCGTGCTGGTCGATGAGCTGGCGCATACCAATGCGCCGGGGAGCCGCCACGCCAAGCGCTGGCAGGACATCGAAGAGCTCCTGGCCGCCGGGATCGATGTCTACACCACCGTCAACGTCCAGCATTTGGAAAGCCTGAACGATCAGGTGCGTGATGTGACCGGCGTACAGGTACGTGAAACCGTACCGGACCGTCTGTTACAGGATGCCTATGAGATCGTTCTGATCGATTTACCGCCTCGCGAGTTATTGGAGCGTCTGCGAGAGGGCAAGGTTTACGTGCCCGAACAGGCACGGGCCGCTATCGATGCCTTTTTCAGCCAGACCAACCTTACTGCCCTGCGCGAGATGGCCATGCAGACGGCAGCGGCGCGGGTCGACTCGGATCTGGCCCGGCGTTATCGCGCCCAGGGGGAGGATGCTCCGGCGCTCCTGGGGCGTCTGCTGGTAGCGGTCAACGGTGACGGCCAGGCGGAGCGGCTGGTGCGCCATGCGAGTCGAGTGGCGGAGCGCCGGCACCTGCCGTGGAGCCTGGTGCATGTCGAGACCGGGCGGACACAGGACGAGGCCGAGCGCGCCCGCCTGCAAGCCGCCCAGCGTCTGGCCGAGCGGCTCGGGGGTGAAGTGGTCATTCTGCGGGCCGGGGAGGTGGCGAAATCCCTGGTGAATTACGCCGTGGAGACACGGGCCAGCCTGTTGCTGGTCGGGCGCAGCCGGCCCACCTGGGTTCGCCGTCTGTTTGGTACGGGGCTGGCCTCGCGCTTGCTACAGTTCGAGGCGGGGCTTGAGATCAGTGTGCTGGACGCCCGCGAGGAAGTAGGCACCTCCCTGCCAAAGGTGTCCCAACGCAATGGCCGGGATTACCTGCTGGCGATCGGCGCTACTGTGGGCGCTGCCCTTCTGGCCAAGGCCGCCTCCAGCCTGCTGGAGCTTCCCAATATTTCGCTGGTGTTCCTGACCGCCGTTTTGCTGGTTGCCATTCGTAGTAGCCGTGGTCCGGCCATCCTGTGCGCGGTCCTGAGTTTTCTGACCTATAACTTTCTGTTCATCCCGCCGTTGTTCTCGTTCACCATTCAACGTGAACAGGATGTGCTGACACTCATGTTCTTTCTGTTCATGGCAACGCTCACCGGCAATCTGGCGGCCCGCCAGCGAGGGCAGCTGAACAGCCTCAGACAGGCCCAGACCGAAACCGGCGCCCTGCTGGAGCTCTCCCGCAAGCTGACGGCCGCCACTGACCGGCAGGCGGTACTGAAGGCTGCGGCGCAGCAGCTGAGTTCCACCGACATCGAGGTCTGCCTGATGAGCCGGGATAGCCATGAGCAATGGCATGTCGAGGCTGGAGCCGCTAGCGTCCTGAATGAAAGCGAGCGTGCCGCGGCTGACTGGGCGTGGAAGCACGAGCAGCCAGCGGGCCATGGAACGGATACCTTGCCCCATGGGCGCTGGTGGTGGTGGCCCCTGGCATCCGAAGAGGGCCCTCTGGCGCTGCTGGGTATTGCCTTGAAAGACGGCAGGAGCCTGAGCGCCGAGGAGCGCCGGCTGTTTGCTGCGCTGGGTCAGCCGCTGGCCCAGGCGCTGGCGCGGGCGCGTCTGGCCGAAGACCTGGAGGCTGCACGCCTGCATGGGGAAACCGAGCAGCTACGCAGCGCCTTGCTGGCCTCCGTATCGCATGACCTGCGCACCCCGCTTACCGCCATGCGCGGCTCTATCGACACATTGGCCACGCTGGGCGACAGCATCAGCGCCGAGGATCGCCAATCGCTTCTGGACACGACACGTCTCGAAGCCGAACGTTTGGATCGGTATATCCAGAACCTGCTCGACATGACCCGGTTGGGTCATGGCGGGCTGCAGCTGGCCCGCGACTGGGTCTCCCCAGGCGACGTCGTGGCCAGCGCCCTGAGCCGACTGAAGCCTGTACTGGCACCGCTGCATGTCGAAACGTCGGTTCCCCTCGATATGCCGCTGCTCTATGTGCATCCTGCCCTGATCGAACAGGCCCTGATCAACGTATTGGAAAACGCGGCGCGGTTTTCCCCGGAGCACGGGCGCCTGCGCGTTGCGGTCGAGCATGACAATAAAGAGATCCGCTTGGCTGTGAGCGACCAGGGCCCCGGTATTCCAGAGGCGGAACGTGCCCGGATTTTCGATATGTTCTACACCGCCGCACGGGGTGATAGAGGCGGACAGGGTACAGGGCTGGGATTGGCAATCTGCCAAGGCATGGTGGGCGCGCACGGCGGTCGCGTGACTGTTGATACCGGCCTTGACGGAAGGGGGGCGACCTTGACCCTGCATCTGCCGCTGCATCCACAACCGCTCGGCGACAGCGAGGGCTGAGGCGTTTCGCCTTTCAATAACGTAGCATGCGGCAAGTGTTCGCTTTTTCTGAAGGCTTCCATGACCACAAATGCACCCTTGATCCTGATCGTCGATGACGAGCCGCAGATTCGCAAATTCCTGCGCATCAGCCTGACGGCCCAAACCTATCGGGTCATCGAGGCTGCCACCGGTGCAGAAGGATTGGCCAAGACGGCACTGGAGCGGCCTGATCTGGTCGTGCTGGATCTGGGTCTGCCGGATGAAGATGGGCAGGCCATCCTCAGGGAAATTCGTGAATGGTCGTCCGTACCGGTACTTATTCTGTCGGTTCGGGCGGATGAGCAGGAAAAGGTCCGTGCACTGGATGCAGGGGCGAATGACTACGTCACCAAGCCCTTCGGCATTCAGGAGTTTCTGGCCCGGGTACGGGTATTGTTAAGGCAGGGTGTGGCCCAGCCGCAGACAGAGTCAGCCCTGAGCCTAGGAGCGCTCAAGGTAGATTTTGCCTTTCGCCGCGTCACGGTGCAGGACAGTGACATCGCCCTGACGCGCAAGGAATATGCAGTGCTTGAACACCTTGCTCGTCATCTGGGGCGTGTGGTGACCCAGCAACATCTGCTCAGGGAAATCTGGGGCCCGTCCCATGTCGAGGACACCCATTACCTACGTGTCGTGGTAGGGCACTTGCGGCAGAAACTGGGCGACGACCCTGCTGCTCCGCAGTACATCATCACCGAGCCTGGGGTGGGTTACCGGCTACGTGACAGGCACGATGCCTGAGCCCATCCCTGGGCGCTGGCGGATCACGCTTCGAGCATCTGCTCGCGACTGTACTGAAGTGCAGCCTGAGCGCGCTTGATCAGGTCCTCTTCTTCCGTCTGGGCCAAGACGGTATTGGCCAGCAGTTCGATGTTCTGCAGGTGAGTCATCTTTTCATCCCGACTTATATTGTCGAGCATGCCAAGTTCTTCGATCCGGTCTTCACACCGGGTGAGCAAGCGATTGTGAAAGTCGTACTGGGATTCGTAGTGCTTGGTACGACGGGCACGGCGAGGGGTACTGATTACCTGATCGGTACTGGGTGCTAGAGACATGATGTACTTCTCAATCATCAAATAAATCGTGGTATGGCAATATGCCATTTCCCGATCTGGTCGACCATACCCCGTACCGGTAATGGTTCATTTTGGAGATGAGCGGATACGTCTTGGGCACGTAAAGGCTCCCTTTCAATGAATGAAACGGCAGGGTAGCGATTTGAAATCATCCAATTGTCAAAAAAGTGTGAAAGACTGACCGATGGGGTTGACCTGTGTCACGAAAGAGGCACTGCCTGTATCCGGTTTCCCTCACCTCAATTCGAACCATCCAGAACGATCGACGGTCGACTTTCTTGTACGGACCCTGGTATTGACGGGTCCGGAAATCGACGTGGAGGTAGAAAGATGGTTTCCAGAATAGGCATGGTCGGACTCACCCTATGTGCCGTGCTGCTCAGTGGCTGCTTTGGCAGCTCCGATGATAAATCCAGCGAATCCAGCTCCGAGAAGGCATCCATCCAGATGCACTCGCCCCAGGACGACGCCACCGGCCAGGACAACCAGGACGCCAACAGCGGCAAGTAAGGCAATAGGGCGCGATTGAAGGTTGGCGGCCTGCCCGGCAGGTCGCCCGGAGCAGGAAGGTAAGGCATGGCGAACGCTGAGGATCTGAAACTGCTGGAAGAGCTGCTTCTGGCTCGAGGCCCGGGCGGGCAGGAGGATGAAGTCAGGCGCATCTGCCTGCGTGAACTCAAGCGCAGCTGTGATGAGGTATGGGTCGACGCGGCCGATAACGTGATCGGGGTCGTGCGGGCTACCGAGGGAATTTCCCGGGAAGAGGCTGCACAGCGCAGCGTCGTGATCATGGCGCACCAGGATGAAATCGCCATGGTCGTCAAACGCGTTAACTCTGACGGTACGTTGAGCGTCGTCGCACTGGGCGGGGCCTTTCCGGTGAACTTTGGCATGTGCCCGGTGGATATCATAGGTGAGCACGCCCTGCTGCCAGGTGTACTGTCATTCGGAACCATGCACGCCACGCCCGAGTCGCCTCAAGGAGCCGATGTGCTCAGCGGCAATGTGCAGTGGAAGGATGTGCATGTGCTTACCCGGCGCTCGAAGGATGAACTGGGCGAAGCAGGCATACGGGCTGGCACACGGGTTGTGCTGAGTCAGCATTGGCGCCAGCCCTTTAATGTTAATGACGCTATCGCAGCCCATTTTCTGGATGACCGTGCGCCTATCGTGGCGACGCTCAAGGCTGCTGCGTTGACGGCTGCGCGCCGTTCCCTCCTCAAGCGCAATGCCGTGTTTGTCTTTACGACCAAGGAGGAGGAAACCAATGGCGGTGCTCAATATGCAGCCCGAACGCTACCCGGTGAAATTGTCATTGCCGTCGAGGTGGGGCCTATCGCCGAGGAATACGATACGCAGCTTAGCGCCGACCCGATTGTGCTGACCGGTGATGAAAAAGGGTTTTACTCGAAATCCGTAACGGACGATCTGTTGCAGGCTGCCGAGCGTTGCGGACTCAATCCGCAACCGGCGCTCATGCCGGATTTTGCTTCCGATGCCAGTGCCATACTCAGTTCCGGCTCGAAAGGTAAGGCAGGGTGTATCGCCATCCCAACTGAAAATACCCATGGCTATGAGGTGGTCCTGCATGATGGTATGGATGCCTGCGCCCGAACGCTGACGGAATACCTGATCGGCAAGCCTGTGAACGGATAGTGATCCCTTAGAGAAAGGCCATTCGGAGAATGGCCTCGTGTCCACTCAGACCGATACGCTGATCCGGGACGCCTTGGACGCATCCAATGAATAGTTGCTAACGCTCTGGTACTTGCGGATCACCGTTTGTGCCAGCAGGTTAACGGCATCATTGGCGGCTGTTGATGAGGTGCTGGCTGCACTGACCGTACCAGACGTGCTGCTGTCGTCATTGTCCGTGTGCGCCATCATCGAGGCCTGCAATGCACGGCTCAATTCATCCTGACTGACTTCCCCGTTCTCGTCTTCGTCCAGTGCGGACATCAGCGACGTACTGTTAGTGTCGTCCAGAGCGGCCAGTTCGAGGGTACTGAGTGTACCGCTGGCATCAGCATCCAGGCTGACGATCAGCTCGTCGGTCAGGTCGTCGCTGTCTGCATCAGCTACCGGCAGGGGAGGCAATGGTGGTGCGAATGCACTGGTAAATTCACGTTGGCTGATGCTATCGCTGCTGTCCTGATCCATCAGGCTGAGCAGCTGGTCGACATCAATTGCCGTGCTGTCGTCACTCTCTCCGCTGCTGGAGGCGGCTGCGGTCAGCTCGCTCTGGCTGATCGAACCATCACCGTCGGCATCCAGGGCCTTGAACAGATTCTTGAGTGGGTTTTCATCATCACTCGTGGTGCTGGCGGGTACGGTGGTGCTGTTCTTGTTAGCAGTGTAACTGCTGAAATAGCTGGAATGACTGCTACCTATTCCACTGATCATGACGGGCTACCTGGCTGAGAAAGGGCTAAGGGAAGTTCTCAGGTTCAAGCTTCGCGCATGAGTATGTCGTGGGTATCGTGACTGTGTATCTGGCGAGATACACAGCGGTTAAAGGCATCATGCCGAGCGTATCGGCAGCATGATAAGGGCGGTCAGACCGCCGCCTGGGGTTTCTTCCAGGCACAACGTGCCGCCTTGGTTTTGAATGGACTCCCGCGCAATGGCAAGGCCCAGCCCCACGCCGCCGGAGTTGCGGTTACGAGAGCCTTCCAGGCGGAAAAACGGCTCGAATACTGCCTCGCGGTATTGGGCAGAAATGCCGGGACCGTGATCGCGCACCTGTATTTCTATGGAGTCAGGATGTTCCTTCAATACGATTTCGGCGCTACCCCCGTAGCGCAGTGCATTATCGAGCAGGTTGGTCAGGCATGAGCGCAGGGCCATGGCCTGGGCCCGGACAGGCTTGCACTGGCCACTCAGCGATACATCGGCTCCGTCATCCAGAGCGTTTTCCGTCAGTGATTCAGCCAACGCCTGAATATCGAACAGCACCCAGGGCTCTTCACTGCGTTGCTCGCGCAGGTACTCCAGTGTTGCGTTGAGCAGGTTAATCATGTCGTCCACATCCTGCGTTACACGGCTGCGCAGTTGAGGATCGTCGATGTCTTCCAGCCTGAGCTTTACGCGGGCCAGTGGTGTACGCAGATCATGGGAAACCGCCGCCAGCATCCGTCCGCGTTGCTGGATCTGCGCTACGATGCGTTCGCGCATCTGGTTCATCACCCGTGCCGCTTCACGGGTTTCGTGAGGGCCCGTTTCCGGTATGGGAGGGCTGTCCAGGTTATCGCTCAGGTCCTGCGCTGCCGCGGTGAGACGGCTGATAGGGCGGGTCAGCAGACGGGCGCTGATCCAGGCAGCAACCAGCAGAGTGCCTAACTGGAAGGGGAACGGTCCGCCCAACATCCAGCCAAGCTGACCTAGTGCCGAGCCCGGCGGTCCGGCAGGAGGCGGGAGCGATGGATTGGTAAAAGGCGGCGGAGGGCGAGGACCACTGAATGCTGTGATCGCGGATGGTGGTAGACGAGACTCAGCGCCTGGCGGCAGCAGGGGTGGGCCGGGCTGCCTTCCCATATAATGGAACCAGGCGAAGGCCAGCAGGTGGCCCAGTACGATGGCAATGACCAGTACGCCGAACAGACGCGCAAATAAGGTGTCCAGACGGCGCACGGGTCAGTTTCCGATTTTCTGGGCGTCGAACAGGTAGCCTTCGCCGCGCACTGTCTTGATAAGCGTTGGTGAGCGGGGGTCGTCTCCCAGCTTTTGCCTTAACCGTGAGACTTGCAGGTCGATACTCCGATCGAACGCCTCGATGGCGCGTCCACGAGTGGCATCCAGTAGCTTGTCGCGGCTGAGCACCTGACGCGGGTGATCGATAAATACCCAGAGCATTCGCACCTCGGCGTTGGATAACGGAACGACCATGCCGTCCGGTGAGTGCAGCTGGTGCCGCACTCCATCGAGCTTCCAACCATCGAAGCGGATATGCGTGCGTGCAACATTCCGGCGTACGCCTCGCGTATCCTGAGTTCTACGCAGTACGGATTGAAGACGGGCGACCAGCTCCCGTGGTTCGAAGGGTTTGGCCATGTAGTCATCGGCACCCAGCTCAAGGCCGATGATCCGGTCCATGGGTTCCGATTGGGCCGTCAGCATCAGGATGGGAATACTGCTGTCCTGACGCAGCCACCGGCACAGAGACAATCCATCTTCACCAGGCAACATCAGATCCAGAATGATGATGTCGTAGCTATTGCCGCCCAGCTTCTGCCGCATCTCAGCGCCACTGGCTACGCCGTCGACATACAGATTGAAGCGCGCCAGATAATCACCGATCAGCTCGCGCATGGGGGCGTCGTCATCGACCAGTAAGACCCTGGCCGTCCAGCGGCTGGGCTCATCGGCAACGGGCGATGCAGGAAAAGGCTGGCGGTCCATAGATACCTGGCGAAAACAAAAAGGCAGGGCCGGAATGCTAGCGAGTCGCCCTAGCGGCATCTATAGGTAGCGGCTGACCTTACCTCTTCTTTACAAACCGATACATTCGACCGATAAGAAGAACTAATGGATGGGTTTAACGTTATCAATGAGGTCGCTTGAATAAAGGCGAAAGCCAACTTCGAATAACCCCTGTTTCCAAGTACTCAAACCATGCCCGAAGGCAGGCTGGGCAAGGGCTCCAGCTATTCATGCGCTTTTGGCAGGGCGGTTTGCCAGACCGTTCTCATCGGCACTTTGCCATGCTGCCTGACACCTGATTGTCATGCTATGTCCGCCTAATGGCGCTTCGCTTGGCCGAACTCCCCGTAGCTTTCCAGACCTAAATAACTCCAACAACCGTGAATTTAGGCTTGGAAATCGCTATGGCTGACGAACAGAAAACACTCACAACCCGTCAGGGGCACCCTGTCAGTAACAACCAGAGCCTGCGCAGCGTAGGCGAGCGCGGCCCGGCTACGCTGGAAAACTATCAGTTCATCGAAAAGATTACCCATTTCGACCGCGAGCGCATCCCGGAGCGCGTCGTGCATGCCCGTGGTACGGCGGCGCATGGTTATTTCGAACCCTATGGCAAGATCGGCGACGAGCCTGCCAGCAAATACACCCGAGCCAAGGTGCTCACCAAGACCGGCGTTCAGACGCCTATCTTCCTGCGCTTCTCCACCGTGATCGGTGGCAAGGAATCGCCCGAGACAGCTCAGGACCCCCGTGGCTTCGCCATCAAGTTCTATACTGAAGACGGTAACTGGGACCTGGTCGGTAACAACCTCAAGGTCTTCTTTATCCGTGATGCGATCAAGTTTCCGGACATGATCCACGCGTTCAAGCCGGACCCTATCAGCAACCGTCAAGAGCCCTGGCGCTTCTATGACTTTGTGCAGCATCATCCTGAAGCGTTGCACATGGTGACTTGGGTCAAGAGCCCCTGGGGTCGCCCGGCTACCTACCGCAACATGCAGGGCTCCAGCGTAAACACCTACAAACTGGTGAATGACAAGGGTGAAGCGGTACTGTGTAAGTTCTCCTTCGAACCCAAGCAGGGTGTGAAGAACCTGACCAGCGAGCAGGCTGCTGAAATCCAGAAAAATGACGTAGGGCATGCCACCCGCGACCTGTACGACGCCATTGAGCGCGGTGAATTTCCCGAGTGGGAAATGTGCGTTCAGGTCATGTCCGAGGATGAGCACCTGAACCTGGACTTTGACCCACTGGATGACACCAAGCGCTGGCCGGAAGACAAGTTTCCGCTGCTGCCGGTAGGCCGAATCGTCCTGAATCGCAATCCGTCCAATGTCTTTGCCGAGACCGAGCAGTCTGCCTTTGGTACTGGCGTGCTGGTAGACGGTATCGACTTCTCCGACGACAAGATGCTGCAGGGCCGGACGCTGTCGTATTCAGATACCCAGCGTTATCGCGTAGGCGCCAACTACCTGCAACTCCCGATCAATGCGGCGAAAACAACGGTAGCCACCAACCAGCGCGACGGCTTCATGGCCTACAACGTGGATAATGGTGGAGAAAACCCCCATGTGAACTACGAGCCCAGCACTCAGGGCGGTCTGCGTGAAGCACCCAAGCCCAAGAAGGACTACCACCAGTGGGTCGAAGGGCATCTGGGACGTTATCAGACCACCAAGACCGCGGCGGATTACAAGCAGGCCGGTGACCGCTATCGCACCTTCGAGGACTGGGAGCGTGAGGACCTGATCAACAACATCACAGGCGATCTCAAGCAGTGCCCGGAAAACATCCAGCTGCGGATGATCTGGCATTTCTGGCATTGCGATCCGGATTACGGTCAGCGTCTGGCCGACGGTGTGGGTGTTGATATCGAAAAGGCCAAGGCACTGCCTCCGTTGGAAGGCCGTCCGGCACCGGGCCAGGATCTGGACGTGACCCTCTATGACACCGGCGAGCCGGAAGGGGATAGCAAAAGCAATCCCACGCAGGCCAGCGTCATAACTGACAGCGTCAAGTAATTTCCCCAAAAGGCCGTTGAGGCCTGGTTTGGCGGCTACGTCGACTCATGAGCGACGTAGCCGCTTTTTTATTCAAGCGGCAGTCCCAGCTCCTTTTCGATTTCCACCTTTGAGATGCCAAAGTGGGTCATCAGAAAAATGATCTGGCTTTCCAGCCCATGTGGCGCATCTTCGGCCTCTAACGTATCCAGCGATTCCATCTCACCTTCCTCATCCTCCGGCGCCTCGTCCGTACGAATGCTGATGACATCGGGCTGGTTGGCCCCTGACGCATCGCGAACCAGTTCATCCAGAGCCGACTCCCGAATACCAGCCTGACGGGCACGTTCCGCCAGCTCAGCCGCAACGTGCTCGATATGGGTACGTTCCGACAGCCATTGCCGAAAGCTGACGCAGGCCAGCATGGCCTCGGTGCGTTCATCGCAATAAGCCACATAGGCTTCGAAAAGCGGATGTTCGCGGTCTCCGTCCAGAACGGCTCCCAGGACATGCTCTTCACTGTTCAATGACTCGATGCTCATGCAGACCTCATCTTCGATTTGAATATGTACCTGTAAACAAGGAGGCTTGAAACAACGCGCAAGTTCAAAGCCTGTATGCAAAGTACGCAGCATAAGACGGCGAGGGTTTCATTCGTCACCGCAAGGTCGGAAAATGGTAATGACTCTTACTTGCTACGGTGAAGAGTTTTGATCCCGCGGAGCCAATATGGAATAGTGCCCGCTTTTTTTCGCCTTACCGTTAATGGCCCCATGGGCTATCAGGTCACTCATGTTCAAGCGCTCATTTCTGTCTCTCTGTCTGTTTTCCCTGGCGGTTGTTTTCGCCCAGGCGGCCCAAGCCAATCCGATCACGCTCAATGATGGCGAGCACACCCTTACCTTGCCAGAAGCACCCAAGCGTGTCGTAGCGCTGGAGTTTTCCTTTCTCGATGCGCTGGCTTCGATTCACGTTTCGCCGGTGGGCGTTGCCGATGACGGTGATGCCAGCCGCGTCCTGCCTCGCGCTCGGGAAGCCATTGGCGAGTGGACGTCTGTCGGTTTGCGCTCGCAACCCAATATCGAGGTCATTGCCCGGCTGAAGCCGGACCTCATCATTGCAGACGAGAGCCGTCATGCCGGTCTCTATGACGAACTCTCCAGCATTGCTCCTACGCTGCTGCTGCCGTCTCGCGGAGAGAATTACGAAAGCAGCCTTACCTCAGCCGAATTGATCGGCAAGGCGCTGGACCGTTCCGTGGACATGCAGGATCGTATCTCGGCCAATCGCCAGCACCTCAAGGACATTGCGGCGAATATTCCTGTCAACACCCAGGTCCTGTTTGGTGTGGCCCGGGAAGACAGCTTTTCCGTACACGGTCCTGACTCATATGCTGGCAGCGTGCTTAAGACCATTGGCCTGACGGTACCAAGCGTGCGTGCTGGCGCAGCACCGACCGAGTTCGTGAGCCTCGAACAGCTCCTGGCGCTAAACCCCGGCTGGCTGCTGGTCGGGCATTATCGCCACCCGAGTCTGGTGGATGCCTGGAGCAAACAGCCGCTGTGGCAGGCCCTCGGTGCGGTACAGGCCGGGCATGTGGCCGATGTGGACGGTAACGTCTGGGCACGCAACCGCGGCATTATGGCATCCGAGCAGATTGCCGAGGATGCGCTGAAGATCCTGACCGGCAAGGGCCAAGAGTGAGCCGTACCCTGGCGCTGTGCTTTGCTTTCGGGGCGATGAGTGCGGTAGGCCTTGGGCTGTTCTGGCTGTCGTTATCGGTCTACTCGCCCTTCGTCATTACCTGGCAGGATGCCTTTCACGGGCTGTTTTCCGGCGGTCAGGGCGGTACGCAGATTGCCTTTGTTGTTGCGCAGCTGCGTGTGCCCCGAGCAATGGCGGCTGCCCTGGTAGGGGCTGCATTGGCCATGGCGGGCGCACTCATGCAGGGTATTACCCGCAATGAGCTGGCATCGCCTTCTCTGTTTGGTGTCACGGCGGGAGCGGCGCTGGGGCTGGCGCTCTTTTCAACCGGATTGGTGGCGCTGCCATTGCCGGGCGGCGCCATGATCATGACCTTGCTGGGCGGTGCGTTTGCCTGGGGGATCGTGTTCAGCCTGGGCAAGGCGTGGTCGGTGGGGGATACCCAGGGCCGTCTGGTACTGGCCGGTGTGATTGTCGCGGCGCTGTGTGCGGCATTGACACGGCTGACCATCATTCTGGTCGAAGATCAGGCGCAGAATGTCCTGAACTGGCTGGCAGGCTCCTTTGCCAACGTCACTTACAGCCAGGTTGGACTGCTGTGGCCTGCCGTGCTGGTCGGCAGCGTCCTGGCGCTGGCCTGCGCGCCCCGGCTCAATCTCATCAACCTGGGTGATGACGCGGCCCGCTCGCTGGGTGTTCGGCTTGCCGGGCTGCGGCTGCTGGTCTTTGCGGTCAGCCTGTTGCTGGTAGGCGCGAGCGTCTGTGCTATCGGGCCGATCGGCTTTGTCGGTCTGGTCGCGCCCAACATGGCCCGCTACTGGCTGGGGCACGATTACCGTGTGCTGGTGCCCGCCAGTGCCGCTCTTGGCGCGGTCATCGTTCTGGCCTCCGATATCCTGGCTCGCGCAGTGGCGTTTCCGGCTGAAACGCCAGCTGGTGTAGTGACGGCTCTGGTGGGGGCGCCGTTTTTCCTATGGCTGGCGAGGCGCTCCCGATGAGCCGTCCTGCCGCTAGCCTGATCGCGCTTATTGCCGTATTGCTCGTCGTCTGCCTGGCGAGTCTGTGCATCGGCACGCAATGGTTGAGCCCTGTCGAGGCGATCCAGCACGTTATCGCCCATGACGCGCAGGACTTTCTTGTCTGGCGGCATCGTCTGCCGCGAACATTGATCGCTGTGCTGGCCGGAGGAAGCTTTGCCCTGGCAGGCGCGTTGGTGCAGGGCGTGATTCGCAACCCGCTCGCTTCACCCGAGATCCTGGGGGTAACCCAGGGGGCGGGGCTGGCATTAACCATCGCGCTGATCTATTTCCCTGCGCTTTCGCTTGTCTGGCTACCCGGGGTAGCCTGCCTTGGGGGTGCGCTTGGCGCAGGTGCCCTGGCACTCTACAGTGCCGGGCGATCTTTTTCCGGGGTACGTTTTGCGTTATCGGGTGTGGCGATCTCACTCACCCTTGGCAGCGTGATCGAGTTTCTGATCCTGTCTCACCCTCTTAACATCAATACCGCCCTGCTAGCCCTGACCGGTAGCCTGTGGAGCCGCACCTGGTACCATGTTGGACTGGCCGTACCGCTGCTGGCAGGGCTGCCCTTGGCGCTTATGCTGGCTAAGCCTCTCAATCTGATTGGGTTGGGCGATGAAGCCGCTTCGGGACTGGGGGTTCGCCTGGGCCCAGCACGACTCGCCGTGCTGGTACTGGCCGTGATCCTGACGAGTCTGGGCGTAGCGATCATCGGGCCGGTCAGCTTTATCGGTCTGGTCGCACCGCATCTTGCGCGCCGCCTGATCGGTGGCCGTCATCAGTGGCTACTGCCAGCAAGCGCCATTGTAGGGGCCATTCTGCTGGTACTGGCCGATACCTTGGGGCGAGGACTGATCCCACCGGTTGAGATTCCAGCCGGTATTCTCACGGCCATCATTGGCGCGCCGTATTTTCTATGGCTGCTCACGCGGCTCAAGGGGTGACTCCATGCTCGAAGCAGTCGCATTGACACTGGGATATGGCAGCAAGGCCATTGTCGACACGCTTCACTTCAAGGCACCTGCCGGCCAGGTGACAGCCTTGATCGGCCCCAACGGCTGCGGCAAGTCGACCTTGCTCAAGGCCTTTGCCCGAGTGCTGGCACCCACGCAGGGCGAAATAAGGTTGGGCGGTAGGGCGTATGCCTCTCTGTCTGCGAAGGAGATCGCTCGGCAGGTTGCCTTTCTGCCGCAAGTGTTGCCTGTGCCAGAGGGGGTGACGGTCGAACAGCTGGTGGGCTACGGCCGTAGCCCGCATAACGGCCTTTGGGGACGTCTGCGCCAGATGGACAAACCCCATGTGGAAGCTGCGCTTGAACGCATGGGGCTTGGCGAGCTGCGTGGTCGGCTGCTGGCGGACCTTTCCGGTGGCCAGCGTCAGCGCGCCTGGCTGGCCATGGTATTGGCGCAGGATGCATCCGTGGTTCTGCTGGACGAACCCACAACCTATCTGGACATCTGCCATCAGGTCGAGCTGCTCGAACTGATGCAGTCGCTTGCAGGGGAGGGCAAGACCGTAATTACCGTACTGCACGACCTGAATCAGGCCTGCCGTTATGCTGATCACTTGGCTGTGATGAAACAGGGTGCCCTGCAAGCGCTCGGCTCACCTCACGAGGTTATCAACCCTGCTTTGGTGAAAGAGGTGTTTGGCGTCCGGGTACAGGTCATGAAAGAGCCCTGCGCCGGCACCCCGATGTGCGTCATCGAAGGTGTAGCCTAAAACAGGGTATCGGCAGATGGGGTCGCCTAGATGGGGTCGCCTAGACGGGGTCGCCTAGACGAGATCGTCTGGACAGCGCCCATAAGGTGGTGATTCCGGTCTGTACTCTAAGCGGTCAGGTTATGAGCCGTCTGCGCATCGGCCAGAATATCCCTGAGCCGTTCGGCAAGCTGCATCAGCCTGACCGGCTTCATAAGTACTACGATCCGGTTGGCCTTATCCAGATCATTGTTGCAGGGATAGCCTGACACGATCATGGCGGGCAGGTGTGGCCGCCGCGCCCGCAACTGATCGATCAGCTCTCGTCCATTCATACCGGGCATGGACAGGTCTGTGACCACCGCATCAGCGGCGTCTCGGGCATCGGCTTCAAGCGCTGCCAGGGCATTGTTCGCGACGGTTACGCGATAACCGCTGGCCTCCAGAAAACCTTCAAACAACATGGCAATTTGCGTGTCGTCATCTACTACCAGAATGTGTTGCATGTATTCCTCAGACTGAACACAAGGCGTCAAGGCGTGGAAGAAGGCTTGTCACGCTTGAACACCGCATGGATATGGTCCACCAGCTCGTTACGGCGATAGGGTTTACTCAGAACGTTCATCGAAGCGTCTCTAACGCTCTGGTTGGCCAGCTCATCCATGTATCCCGTGGCAAGCAGGACAGGGAGGTTAGGCAGCCGCTGCCTGACACGCTCTACAAGTACCAGGCCATTCATGCCTCCCGGCATGATCACATCCGTAAATAATAGATCGACCTTTCCATGGCGGTCGAGCAGCTGAAGTGCTTCCTCGCCGCTCTGGGCCGAGAGCACCGTATAACCCAGCGAACTCAAGTAATCCTCAGTTACCCGACGTACATCTTCACTGTCCTCTACAAGCAGAATGGTGCCCGACTCTGAAGGCTGTGTTGAGGCGCGAAATGACTGCTGGTGCGAAGAAAAAGCCTGCTCCTGCGTAATCGGGAAAATCATGCGTACGGCCGTCCCCTTGCCCTGTTCGCTTTCGATTTCCAGGCGTCCATTGGATTGCTGAACGAAACCGTGAACCATGGCCAGCCCCAATCCGGTGCCTGGCGCCTTGGTCGTAAAGAAAGGCTCTGTTGCACGGCGAATCACTTCGGGGGACATGCCTTCGCCTTCATCGATGACACAAATCACCACATACCCACCCGGAGGCAGGTGGTGCACATCAATGCGCTCACGGTTGGTTATCGTGGCTGTTCCAATCGTCACCTTGCCGCCCTTGGGCATGGCATCGCGTGCGTTGATGAGCACATTGAGCAGGGCCATCTCCATATGCGTTGGGTCGATCGTGCAATAAGGCAGGCCTGGTTTGAGGTCCAGGCGCAGATCGATTCGCTCGCCCAACGCCCGCACCAGCATTTCGCTGAAATCGACGATCAGGGCGTTCAGGTTAAGGCGTTTGGGTTCGAGCCGTTGTTTGCGAGCAAAGGCCAGCAGCTGTTGCGTCAGCTTGCCGCCCCGTTCGGCCGCTTGTTGTGCGTTCTCAATGGCCTGAGAGAGGATCGGATGGGTATGTGCGTACTGACCCGCCAGTTCGAGGTTGCCCGTAATGACTTGTAGAAGATTATTGAAGTCATGGGCCAGCCCCGCGGTGAGTTGCCCGATAGCCTCCATCTTCTGTGCCTGCCGAAACGAGTTTTCGGTGAGCCGCCGCTGGGTGATATCCATCTGCGAGGCAAACCAGTAGAGCAACTTGCCGTTCTGATCCGACACCGGCCCCATGAACAGCGCATTCCAGAAAGGCGTTCCGTCAGCTTTGTAGTTGAGAATGTCTACAGCCACTGCGCGATGTTCACTCAAGGCAGTGCGGATTTCGGCAACCGTAGTCTGGTCGGTCTGCTCGCCTTGAAGGAGGCGACAATTGCGACCCAGGATGTCTTTTTCAGTATATTGCGTCAGGTCCATAAACGCCTTGTTGGCGAATACGATGGGCGTATCAGGCTGATTGGGATCGCAGACGACCATCGGCATGCGGGTCATCTGCACCGCGGCAAAAAAGATATTGTTACGTTCATCAAGGCCTGTGTGAGTAACGTAACCTGCCTGCCAATGGTTTTCGCCGGGATTGCCCAAGGGGTTATAGGCATTGCCTTCCAGCTCGCCGGACGCCGGTACGCCTGCGCTTTGGCCGTCGCCTTCAACCTTAATCGCCTGTTCACGTTCGAAATCGCTTTTGCCCAGGACCATGCTCGCTTCCCATATGAAATACAAACCCGTCGGAGAAAGGCAGAACGGCATTCCTGGCTATTGTCATGATAGGGTCTGTCGCTGTCCTGACGTCGATGCCTTAGCTACTCTTAAATGGACTTTAAGCGGCTCGATTGGGTTTCATGCCTTACCCTTCCGTTGATCACATCAGGGCTTCTGGAATCATGCCGTATTTATCGCTGTGCTTTTGGGCGCGCCGGGCTTCAGCGCTGCGGCGGCGAGACCTGTCGGTTATTCTGGGAGTCCTCATCGCCTCGGTTGAATATGCTCAGGCGTTCGAGCGTAAACCGATGCAGGTGGGCATTCATACGGTCACGGTCGAGGTTGCCGATACCGCTAGTAAGCGTGAGCAGGGGCTCATGCACCGGCATCAGTTGCCAGAAATGCACGGCATGCTGTTTGTGTTCGATGAACCCAAGAAAGTGTGCTTCTGGATGCACGACACGATACTGCCGCTCTCGATTGCCTTTCTCAATGCGCGAGGCCGTATCGTCGATATTCAGGATATGGAGCCGTTAAGCGAGGACTTGCACTGTGCGCCGTTCGAGGTCACGCATGCGCTGGAAATGAACAAGGGATGGTTCAGGCGGCAGGGCGTCAAGACAGGCGATCAGGTACAGGGTTTATAGCGTCTGGCTAGCGTCAGACGCCTAAAGGTTCCTGCAACGCGTTGGCGGTCCCTCATGCTGGGCGTGGAGCACGCCGCTCCGACCGCAGGAGCGGCGTCACTGTATCAGCCGAACTGTAGGCCGTAACCCCAGAGCAGTACCGTCATCGCCATCAGCAGTTCCAGCACGAGCACGCCAATGGCCAGTGTCGAGCCTGACATGATGAAGCCTTCACGGCGATCGATATTCAGAAAGTTCGGGATACCTACATAGAGCAGGTAGGCGGTATAGCAGAGCCCGGCAATCCCGGCCAATGCACACAGCCAGACCAGCGGGTAAAGCGCAACAAGGCCGCTTAAAAACATAGGCGTAGCAATGTAACCTGCAAAGACTACGCAGCGTTCCTTGCTGGGCCGGTCAGGATAGCGCCGTGCCAGCCAGTGAATCACACTGCCCATCACGTAAACGGCACCCAGCATCAAGGCGTAGGACATTACCCCTATCGTGAAGGCTGTCCAGGGTGACAGGCGAAGAAGATGGTTACCGCCAAAGCTCCAACCCAGTTGGGTCGTGCCAATAAAGGCGCAGACTGCTGGAATCGCAGCCAACCAGAGGATGTGATGCGCATACGCATGGGAAACTGACTCCCTCTCGTTATCGATCTGCTTCCATTCACGATCAGGATGGGCCAGAAGGCCCCAAACGTGATTGATCATGACACACCTCACTTTCGCCGAAGGACGCTATCGGCGAAACGTTGTAGGTCCTCCGCAGCAGGCCGCTGCGAGAGGTGCGGCCTGTTTTCAGTATAGAAAGTCAAAATGCTTGGTCAGGTCGTTGCTATGAGCATTTGGTCATAAGTAATAAACCTTAAAGATCAAACCGAAATGAAGAGATCGGCCACCTGCTTACTGACCGATGAATGGTCTACCTGAGCTGGGCTAGGCGCCATAGAGCCGATAGATGGTAAGGCCTGATGTCAGGTCGCTATCAGGAAGTTTGATTTGCCTCTCACTTTGAAAGTGTGCGCTGGAACTCAACCTCCTCGCTCTGGATCATAGGCCGATCCCGCCATGCAATCGGCGACCCTTCGCCCGCCCAATCAAGCGTGGGCACAGACCTTACCGAGTGACGGATCACAGCATGCGCTATTTGTGTTCAACTTTATTGACTTCATGGCTGCTGGCCTCGCCCGCGTGGGCCATGGCAGAGCAAGGCAAGGAAACCTCCCTGATCAGCAAGGCTGATCAAACGAGCCTCACAGAAAAGCCTCGTGCCAAGCGTAAGGGCGGTGTTCGTCTCCTGACATTGAACACCAAATCAGGCAAAGCGCTGGAAGTCCGCAATGATATGGACGTACCCGTAACGGTGACGGTGCGCTTGAGCCGGACTGTCAATGTAGGCGGGGTTGGTAATGACGTGATTCGCCAGACGGTCCCAGCCAATAGTCAGCTTCGCGTGGCCACGCTACAGAAACGTCAGCAGGGCTTCCCGATGCACTATGACCAGGCGTTCAGCTTTTCTCCTCATTTCGCACCAGGCAGTGGCGGCGGGCTGGGCAACCCTAACAGTTTGGCCAGTATTACGGCTGGCTACGCCTATTCCTTGCCCTGGCAGGGCGGTCCGTTCTTCATCAGCCAGGGCGCGAACGGTGACTTCAGCCACCATACGCCCAAAGGCCGTTATGCCGTGGATGTCGCCATGCCTGAAGGCACGCCCGTCGTAGCGGCGCGTAGCGGTACTGTCATCGAGATCCAGAATCGCCAGTTCGGGCATGGACCGAGTCCGTCAGGCAACTTTGTTCGTATCCAGCATGATGATGGTACGCAGAGTGCCTATCTGCATCTCAAGCGTGGCTCGGTTGTCGTAAGGGAAGGGCAGAAGGTTACGACAGGCACACCCTTGGCGCAGTCGGGCAATACCGGACGCAGTACCGGGCCGCACCTGCATTTCGTGGTTCAGCAGGGCGAGGGGGATGCGCTGGTGTCCATTCCTTTCCGCTTCGCCAGACCTGTAGGCGAGTTGCCCAACTTCGCGCTGGGCGGGCAGTAAACATCGCATGGCGGGGCCCGCTTGCCCCGCCTGCCTATCAGCGTGAAACGATCAGACGAACGCCCAGCGCGACGAAAATGCCGCCTGCGACTCGATCGAGCCATAGCCCAATACGGGGCTTTCGCTGCAGCCATTGCCCGGCTGCGCCCGAGAAGTACCCCAACAGACCAAACAGCACCGCCGCCTGAAGTGTGAACAGTACGCCCAGCTGCAGGATTTGCAGACTGGCATGACCCTGTTCGGCAATCACGAACTGCGGCAAAAAGGACAGGAAGAACAGCACGACTTTTGGATTGATCGCATTGGCGAACAGACCTTTGAAGAACAGCTTGCTCAGCGACTCATCAATCTGAACATCATTGTTGATACGCGTCTGCCCGGTACTACGCAGCGCCTGGATACCAAGCCATATCAGGTAGAGCCCGCCGGCAATCTTGAGGGCAGTGAAGGCTGTGGCCGAGGCGGCAATCAGCGCACTGACGCCCAGCGCGGCTAAGGCGGTGTGCGCCAGACAGCCGAGTGCGCAGCCAAAGCCAAATACCATGCCGCGCAGGCGCCCTTTGGAGACGCCAATACCTAGAACCATCAAATTGTCTGGACCCGGTGAGGCGGTGATCAAAAGAGCCAAGGCCAGAAAGCTTAAGAATTGCTCAGGTGAGAGCATGTGAATCATCTCTTCTCGTAATGGGGAGCAAGAGATAGTGCAGGGAGGGCGGTACAACGTAAAGGGGGTAGAAGCACCACGCCTCGCTCAAGGTCCTTGAGAGACACCCATAAGCGAGGCGTGGCATGCTATTGCTCTAAATCAACCGAACCGTCCGGTGATGTAGTCTTCGGTCTGCTTTTGCTTAGGCTTGGTAAAGATCAGGTCTGTCGACCCCACTTCGATCAATTCACCCAGGTACATGAACGCAGTGATATCCGAGCAGCGGGCGGCCTGTTGCATGTTGTGGGTCACGATCACAACGGTGAACTGCTCTTTCAGGTCCGTGATCAGCTGTTCAATCTTCATGGTTGAGATCGGGTCGAGCGCTGACGTGGGTTCGTCCAGTAGCAGTACACGGGGACGCAGGGCAATGGTCCGAGCAATACACAGGCGCTGCTGCTGACCACCGGAAAGACCCAAGGCGCTCTGCTGGAGCTTGTCCTTCACCTCATCCCACAATGCCGCGCCGCGAAGGGCCTGTTCCACGCGATCGTTCATTTCAACGCGGGACAGTTTCTCGTGATGGCGAATGCCATAGGCCACGTTGTCGAAGATCGACATCGGGAAGGGCACCGGCTTTTGGAATACCATGCCCACGGTGCTGCGCAGGCGGCTCAGCGAATACTTGGGATCGAGGATGTTCTCGCCATCAAGCAGGATCTCGCCGGTAGCCTTCTGATTGGGATATTCGGCGTAGATGCGGTTGAAGATACGCAGAAGCGTGGACTTGCCGCAGCCGGATGGGCCAATGATTGCGGTGATCTTGTTGGCCGGGATATCCAGGTTGATGGATTTCAGCGCGATATGGTTCTTGTACTGGAACCCAACGTTGCGCGCGCAGATTTCTGGCATATGCGTCTGAAGATTGCTCATTGGGCACCTTTATTACGGGAGAAAACGAAACGGGATAGAAGGCTCAGGACCAGGACAAAGATAGTCAGCAACAGCGCACCTGCCCATGCCAGGGCCTGCCAGCTTTCGAACGGGCTCATGGCGAACTGGAAGATGGTGACCGGCACACTGGCCATCGGCTTGAGCAGGTCGGAGTTCCAGAACTGGTTGCCAAAGGCGGTAAACAACAGCGGCGCTGTTTCACCGGTGATACGCGCCATGGATAGTAGAACGCCTGTTACCACACCAGCTTTGGCTGCGCGTAGCAGGATTTCAATGGTGACTTTCCACTGCGGAATACCCAACGCCAGGGCCGCCTCACGCAGGGAGGCAGGCTGCAGCTGAAGCATTTCGTCCGTGGTCCGGGTCACCACTGGAATCACCAGCATGGCCAGCGCAAGTCCACCGGCAAAGCCCGAAAAGCTGATCGAGCCGTTGGTGAACTGGTTCATCGGGATCACGACGGCGGTGTAGACGAACAGACCGATCACGATGGACGGGGCGGACAACAGGATATCGTTCACGAAACGAATCACCGTGCCCAGCCTGGAGGTACGAGCGAACTCGGCCAGCCATAGTCCGGCCAGAATGCCGATGGGCGCACCAATAGCCAGGGCAAGCAGGCTGATCAGCACGCTGCCATACAAGGCGTTGGCTAAGCCCCCTTCGGCGCCGGGCGGTGGCGTCATCTCGGTAAAGAGCGTCAGGCTCAGCGCACTACCACCCTTGATCAGGGTAGTGGCCAGAATCCAGACCAGCCAGCCAAGGCCGATGATCGCCGCCGCGCTGCTGAGCGTCATGGCGATGGCGTTCTTGATCTTGCGGGCGCGATAGAGGTTTTCGTTGACGGCCATCAATTACCTGCCCGACGCGACATACGCGCCAACATGAGACGGGCCAGCATCAGCACGATGAACGTGACGACGAACAGCAAAAAGCCCAAAGCGATTAGCGAGGAGCGGTGCAGGTCCGTGTAGGCCTCGTTGAACTCGTTAGCGATGACCGAAGCAATGGAGCTGCTGGGCATCATCAGCGACAGGGAAAGCTGGTGGGCGTTACCCAATACAAAGGTTACGGCCATGGTTTCTCCAAGCGCCCGTCCCAGGCCTAGGAAGATACCGCCGACGACTGCTGAGCGAGTGTAGGGAAGAACGATATCCCAGCAGACTTCCCATGTCGTCGAGCCCAATGCATAGGCTGATTCTTTCAGCTGTTGTGGAACGGTTCGGAAGACCTCGTACATCACCGATGTGATGAAGGGCAGAATCATGATCGCCAGAATAATGCCGGCGCTCAGCATACCGATACCCAGCGCCGGACCCTGGAAAAGACCGCCGATAACCGGGATAGCGCCTAGATAGTCATTGATCCAGGGCGCCAGATACTCCGCCATGAACGGGCCGAATACGAACAGGCCCCACATCCCGTAGATGATCGAGGGGATGCCGGCAAGCAGTTCGACTGCGGACGCAACCGGCGTACGCAGCCACGGTGGTGCGATCTCGCTCAGAAACAGCGCGATACCAAAACTGACCGGTACGGCCAGAATCAGCGCAATCAGAGAGGTAACCAGTGTGCCGTAGATAGGCACTAGGGCGCCGAAGCGTCCGTTGACCACGTCCCACTCGCTGCTGGTCAAGAAGGACCAGCCAAAGGTGGTAAAGGCCAGGCGACCACCCCAGAGTGTGGATACCGCTGCGCCAAGCATGACGAACAGGACAAGCAGTGCAGCGGTCAGCAGGGTAATACGGAACCAGCGGTCATGGCGCGTATCGCGTCTGGCACGCTGCTCTCGTTGTTCCCGGGTGGCGGTCGTATAGGGTATAGCGGGCATTTTTCAGGATCCTTCAGCAGTGCACCCCGCCTCGACGATCGAGGCAGGGTGCACGGGGAGGGGCAGTGGGGAATCAGCTCTTGAAGTCAGATGCCCAATACGCCTCGATCTTCTTGACCAGGGAGTCCGGCAGCGGAACGTAGTCCAGTGCAGCGGCATCCTTCTGGCCGTTTTCCAGGGACCACTTGAAGAAATCGAAGGCGACCTTGCTACGCTCGGCGTTCTTCGGCTCCTTGTACATGATCACCCACGTCGTGGCAGTGATTGGCCACGCGTCAGCACCTGGCGCGTTGGTCATCAGCAGGTTGAAGTCCTTGGAGGCGCCCCAGTCTGCAGTATCAGCAGCGGCCTGGAAGCTCTTCGCGTTGGGCTCAACAAAGGTGCCCGCCGCGTTTTTCAACTGAGCATGGGACATCTTGTTTTGCAGGGCATAAGCGTATTCGACGTAGCCGATGGAGTTCTTGATCTGCTTGATGTAGGCAGAAACCCCTTCGTTACCCTTGCCACCTACACCGGTCGGCCAGTTGATGGTGGTGCCGAAGTTGACCTTTTCCTTCCACTCAGGGCTAACCTTAGCCAGGTAGTTGGTGAAGTTGTAGGAGGTGCCCGAACCATCGGAGCGGTGTACGACGGTAATGTTAGCCGAAGGCAGCTTTAGATCCGGGTTCAGCGCGGCGATGGCCGGGTCGTTCCAGGTCTTGACGGTGCCCATGAAAATCTTGGCCAGGGTTTCGCCGTCCAGCTTCAGCTGACCGGGTGCAATGCCTTCCACGTTGACGACCGGCACGATACCGCCGATCACGCTGGGGAACTGGCCCAGACCTGACTTTTGCAGATCGTCAGTGCTCAGCGGGGCATCGGAGGCACCGAAATCAACCGTGCCCGCCTTGATCTGGGCAATACCGCCGCCCGAACCAATGGACTGGTAGTTGATACGGTTTTGGGTTTTCTGGCTGTAAGCCTGAGACCACTTCGACAGTACCGGATAGACGAAGCTGGAACCGGCGCCTGTAACGTCTGTTGCATGAGCAACCGTGCTCAGGCAGAGAGCAGACAGAAGAGCGGCAAGACGGAAAGTGCGAGTGGCGTACACGATGCCTCCTAGGCATGTCTGGCTGTTAAGTGAGGCAGAAGCTAGTTTGTGTACGTGAAATTAAAGCGACAAATATGTTACAGAATTATGAACAAGCGGCACTGAGCCATCAGGAGATTGTATCCAGGCGTGTTTTTTGGCTTTTAAATTGTCGTTATCCCCCTGAAAACAAAGGGTTCCGGAGGATATGGAAGGTTTATCCGAAATTTTTTGTCTATTTGTGCAAACCGACCGTGTGGGTGCTGTCACGGTCGGTTTTAAGACAGGTTATTACGTGAGTCAGCCTGGAAGGCTTAACGCGGTGATTCGGCATTACCTTCTTTCTGAGGGTCTTTTTCAGCTTCCTCAAGGCGCGCGGCATGATCAGCTTCTGCCGCGGCGGCACGCTCGGCATCGGCTGCCTGCTGATTACCGGCGGCTTCATGCTCCTTGGCCTTTTGCGCGTGTTCAGCAGCCTCCTTGCGGTGGTCCTCAGGCTGGTCATCACACCCGCCGAGTCCTGCCAGGGCCAAGGCTGTAAACAGGATGGCTAACCATTGGCGCATGGTGTACTCCCCCTTCTCATAATGATGTCGCTTGGAAGACAGCCGCTTTGCGTTAGTTCCAGCGAGGGCCACGCAAGCGGCTGTCTGCAGTGGTTGAGCCTGAAAACTGAGAACTACGGCAATGCTTGAGCAGAAAAAAACTGTGGCGGTAGAGGCGATGGGTATCGCTGTGCGCCACCCATCATGCGGGCGCTACGAAATGAGCCGTAGCGCCATGACCGGGCTTAGGTGTTGGCTGTCAGGACCTCTTCCATCCAGTGCACGACTGCTTCGCCATCGATGCCCATGCACACGTCGACAAGAGGTGACTGGTTCCACCGGTCTCCTACGAACTGGCGGCCTTCGGGTGCAAATACGGTCTGGCCTTCGGCAAGCCCCTCGGTTATCACGTTCAGGTGGCCGCGTACGGTCTGGAACCACTCCGGATGACGCAGGAATGCTACGGCGCAGCTGTCATGGGGTGTACAGCCGTCTATGCCCAGGGCCGATTTGTAGAACTTGGCATAGAAGGCGTAACTATGGGCCAAGAGTGGACCCAGGGTGCGGTGCGCTTCGGTGATGCGCTGCATGCGCACCGGATCGAGGCAGGTGCGGTGGGTAACGTCCAGGCCTACCAGCGTGAGCGGCCAGCCAGCCGTCATGACGCGGGCGGCTGCATGCGGGTCGGAAAACATGTTGGCTTCCGCCAGTGGCGTAACGTTGCCGCCCTCACGGATCGAGCCGCCCATGACGATCACCTGCTTTACGCGGTGGATAACGTCCGGATCAAGCTCCAGGGCCTTAGCCAGATTACCCAGCGGGCCGACAGCCACCAGGGTGATTTCGCCGGGGCGCTTGCGCGTTTCCTCGACAATGAACTCGGCCGCACTTTGGGACACCGCCTGACGCGTCGGGGCGGGCAGGTTCAGATTGCCCAGGCCGTCATCGCCATGCACATGGGCGGGAACAGGATGAGGCGTTTTTTCCAGCGGAGTACCCATGCCCTGGGCCACGGGAATGTCCTGACCCGCCAGCTCGACAAGCGATAAGGCATTACGCGTGGCCGTCTCGATCCAGACATTGCCGAAGGTGGTGGTCAGGCCAACCACTTCGATGCCCGGATCAGCCATGATGATGGCAATGGCCTGGGCGTCATCAATGCCCGGATCGGTGTCGAAAATGATAGGGGTTGTCATGCGATCATGTCCTTCTTGCTAAAGGGGGTGGTGGCGTTTGCATCAAGGCGCGCCAGGACCCGATAGGGGCACGGTAACTTTGCCGGTGGAAACGAGTCCACTGTTTCCTGCCTTTTTCTGGCCGTTACGGCCTTCTGCAAGAGGACGATAAGCATGATCAAGTCTCAGGGCTATGCCGCTCATTCCCCTCAGGATCAACTGGTACCGTACAACTTCGACCGGCGTGACGTGGGGCCACACGATGTACAGATCGATATTTTGTACTGCGGCGTCTGCCATTCGGACCTGCACACCGCGCGCAACGAATGGAAGAACACGCTATATCCGTCAGTACCAGGACATGAAATCGTTGGCCGTATCGTAGCGGTTGGTGATCATGTGACCCGTTTCAAGGTAGGCGATCTGGCTGGCGTAGGGTGCATGGTCGACAGCTGTCAGCAATGCTCTTCCTGCAATGAAGGGCTTGAGCAGTATTGCGAGAACGGTTTCGTCGGTACCTATAACGGGCCGGTCTTTGGCGGCGAGAATACCTATGGCGGTTACTCCGACAATATCGTCGTCAGCGAAAAGTTTGTTCTGAAGATCACCCATACCGAAAATCTGGCTGCCGTTGCGCCACTCCTGTGCGCCGGTATTACCACTTACTCGCCTCTCAGTCACTGGAAGGTTGGTCCGGGCAAAAAGGTCGGTGTCGTTGGTCTGGGCGGCCTGGGTCACATGGCGGTCAAGATTGCCCATGCAATGGGGGCCCATGTCGTACTGTTCACAACCTCGCCCGACAAGAAAGACGACGCGTTGAGACTCGGTGCTGACGAAGTGGTAGTGTCGAAAAACCAGGACGAGATGAATGCACACCTGAACAGCTTTGATTTCATCCTCAACTGCGTGGCCGCCTCGCACAACCTGGACGCGTTCATTTCCTTGCTCAAGCGTGACGGCACCATGACGTTGGTGGGCGCGCCCGGTGAGCCGCATCCGTCTCCCGAAGTGTTCAACCTGATCTTCAAGCGTCGCCAGATTGCCGGATCGCTGATTGGCGGAATTGCCGAGACCCAGGAAATGCTGGATTTCTGTGCCAAGCACAACATCGTCTCCGACATCGAAATGATCAAGATGCAGGACATCAACGAAGCCTATGAGCGCATGCTCAAGGGGGACGTGAAGTACCGTTTCGTGATCGATATGGCCTCGCTGGAAGAGGCCGCTTCTGTCGCCGCCTGAGCACCGACAGACAAAAGCCCGCCTTGTGCGGGCTTTTTTATGGGTGGGGTAGAAGGGCCAGTCGCTTGAGTTCAGTCATAACATGCCTTACGTGTGCCTCCACGGTCATATCGCCTTCCAGCCTAAGCACCGGGCAGGTACGCTGGCACAGCCAGGCGGTATGGTTAGCAAGGTCCTGCTCCCAACCGCGGGACCACTATCGTATTGAGCAGCCCAGTCCAGTGGACGTAAAGCTGTTGATGGCCCGGCAGGCCTAAGAGGAGGTTTGCACCATGACTGCCACACTAAGCGCACCGATTCCCAGTGATTACGAGGCACTGGTTGCCTGGGTGCCTACGGCTGACGCCTGCGCGCGCTGGGCAGGGCCCCAGCTCAGGTATCCGTTTACTGCCGTTGAGTTGCCGGAACTGCTGGAGGTGCCCGGCAAGAGCTTTTCATTGGTAGAAGGCGCCAATCGGCCGCTTGCCTTTGGGCAATACCGAACCGTCTCGCCCGATACCGTCCATTTGTGCCGCATCATCGTCTCGCCTGACTGGCGGGGCCACGGTTATGGCAAGCAGTTGTGCGAGCAACTGATTCGGCAGGCTGTGGCGGACACAGGCGCTTCCATGGTTACGTTGCGCGTCTACCGGGACAATGCCGTGGCACAGTCGCTGTACCACAAGCTCGGCTTCAAACCAGTGGAGCTGCGCTCGGATGTGGATGTCATTGGCATGCGACTGATCCTGGCCGAGCAAACCGGTTAGCAGCCGGGCGGCTCATTCTTTAAAAGCCAGATCAACCGGTCTGCCGTCCGCTGGAAATCAGGGTCTGAAGGGTGCGAAAGCAGCGCATCAAGGCGTAAGCTCATGGGCCGTCCTGTCCGTAGGGGAGGAAGACGCAGCAGAGGCCGCGCGCCGTTTGAAGCGCATGACCAGTGCATACAGGAGCGGGACGAAAAACAGGGTCAGCAGCGTGGCCGAGAGCATGCCGCCGAAAACGCTGGTGCCAATGGCGTGCTGGCTGGCCGAGCCCGGGCCCTGGGAAAACATGAGGGGCAGCACGCCGAACATGAAGGCTAGGGACGTCATGACGATAGGGCGCAGGCGCATCCGGGCGGCGTCCAGAATGGCCTGACGCAAGGGAGTGCCCTCATGCTGGAGTTCGCGGGCCACCTCAATGATGAGGATGGCGTTCTTGGCAGTGAGGCCCATGATGGTGATGAGGCCGACCTTGAAGTACAGGTCGTCCGGCAGTCCGCGCAGCGTAGTGGCCATGACCGCACCGATGATGCCCAGCGGAATCGCCAGGATGACCGCAAAAGGCACTGACCAGCTCTCGTAGAGCGCCGCCAGGCACAGGAAGATTACCAGAATGGACAGGCCGAACAGCAGAGGTGTCTGATCTCCGGACAGCCGCTCCTGATAGGACTGGCCTGCCCATTCGTAGCCGACACCGGTGGGTAGCTCGCCCACCAGGCGTGCCATGGTGTCCATCGCCTGGGTGGTGCTGTAGCCCGCCGCCGGTGTGGCGTTGATGGAGAGCGACGGGAAGCCGTTAAAGTGCTCGATAGCCATCGTGCCTACCGTCCATCTAAGCGTCACGAAGGTGCTTAGCGGCACCATCTCGCCGTCAGCATTGCGAACCCGGGCCTGGAGCAGGCTGTCAGGCTGTTGCCGGTCCTTGCCCTCCGCCTGGATGACGATTCGGCGGACTTGATTATCATGGATGAAATCTCCCACATAGAGCGAGCCGTAGAGGGTAGCCATGGTCGAATTGATCTCATCCACCGAGACGCCCATGCTCTGGGCTTTCAGGCGATCAATGGAAACCTTGAGCTGCGGCGTGTCGTCCTGCCCCGAGTAGGTGGCGGTAGCGAATACAGGATTCTGCCGTGCCAGTGTAAGGAGCTTGTCCTTGGCAGCCAGCAAGGCTTCGTGCCCAAGCCCTGCGCGGTCCTGAAGACGCATGTCGATACCGGCGGTGCGCCCCATGGAGGGCAGCGGCGGGGTGTTCAAGGCCTGGATAGTGACGTTGGGGATCGACGCGACGCCATTGGCAAAGTGCTCGTTCAGTCGTGCGATGATGGCATCGACGTGCTGATCGGGCGCCTTGCGTTCGGACCAATCCTTGAGCGTAGGCCAGATCATGGCAGCGTTCTCGCCGCCGCCAAAATAACTGAAGCCCTGCAGGGTGAAGAGCTGGCCGACTGAAGGATCGCTGCGCAGATAGGCCTGCACTTCCTTTACGACCTGATGCGTCATTTCCTGGGTCGAGCCGGTGGGAAGCAGCACGACGGTGGCAAAACTGCCCTTGTCTTCGTTCGGCACAAAGGAGCCGGGCAGGCGGCTGAACAGGAGCGCCAGCACGGCCAGCAGAACGAGATACAGCAGCACGAAGCGCACCGGGCGATTCAGGACACCGCCCAGGCTGCGTTGATAGTCTGCCGATAGGGAAGCTGCCCAGCGGCCCACTCTGCCCAGGCTGAGCGTATCGGTCGCTGCCGGTTTGAGCAGCGTTGCGCACAGGGTGGGCGTCAGCGTGAGCGCCAGAAATGCCGAAAAGGCCATCGGCACGGCTAGCGCCACGGAGAACTGCCGGTAGATCGAGCCCGTAGCGCCTTCGAAAAAGGCCATGGGAATGAACACAGCCGTGAGCACCAGCGTAATCGCCACAATGGCGCCGCTGATCTGCTGCATGGCCTTGAGCGTTGCCTCACGGGGCGCCAGTCCTTCCTCGCGCATGATGCGTTCGACGTTTTCCACCACTACGATGGCATCATCCACCAGAATCCCGATAGCCAGGACCATGCCGAACAGGGTCAGCACGTTGATGGAGAAACCCAGTGCCAACATGGCGCCACAGGTGCCAGCCAGGGCTATTGGTACCACGATGGACGGGATCAGCGTGGCGCGCAGGTTTTGCAGAAACACCAGCATGACCAGAAAGACTAGCACCATCGCCTCGATCAGCGTATAGGCCACTTTCACGATGGACATCTGCACGTAGGTCGTCGTATCGAACGCCGTCTGGTAGTGCATGCCCGGTGGGAACTGCTGGGACAACTCCGCCAGTGTGGCCTTGACCGCCTGCGCCGTGCTAAGCGCGTTGGCGCCGGGGGCAAGCTTGATGGAAATGGCGCCGCAAGGCCTGCCGTTCACGTAAGACGGATAGGTGTAGTAGTTGCCGCCCAGCTCGACACGGGCCACATCCTGAATGCGCAGGGCCGACCCGTCCGGGTTGACTCGCAAGGGAACCGCGCCAAAGGACTGCGGCGTATCGAGGGTTTCCTCAACCGTCAGCGGGGCCGTCAGTGTGGTATTGGCGGGCACCGGAGGCGTGCCAATGGCGCCGAGGGTAATGCGCTCGTTGTAGCGGTTGATGGCGCTGACCATATCTGAAGTGGTCACGCCCATGGCGGTGAGCTTGTGGACGTCTGGCCAGATTCGCATGGCATATTCGGGGCTATAGACCTCCACCTTGCCCACGCCGGGCACACGCAGGAGGGCAGGGCGCACCACGGTAGTGGCGTAGTCGCCCATCTGGATATGTGTGATGTTCGGGTTGTCTGCCAGAAGCGTGACGAACAGCAGGTCGTTGTCACCACTCTTGTCCACTTCGATTCCCTGGCGCCGTACGCTTTCCGGCAGGCGCTCCTCGACGCGCTTGATGCGGTTCTGCACTTCAATGGAGGCGATCTGCGGATTGGTACCCGGCTCGAAGGACAGGCCGATTTCCACCTCGCCCGTGGCGGTACTGTCGGAGGCGAAGTACAGCAATCCCTCAATACCACTCAGCTCGCGCTCGATAACGGAGGTAACGGTACGTTCGATGACTTCGGCCGAGGCACCCGGGTAGTAGGCCTGTATGCCTACCCGCGGAGGCGAGACGTTTGGATATTGCTCCACCGCCAGACGCAGCGCCGTAAGGCCTCCGCCTAGAAAAATCATGATGGCGACGACCCAGGCGAATACCGGGCGCGCAATGAAAAACGAGGACATGGTCTGCGCTTACTCTTTTGAGGCGACGGGCTGGGTCGTCAGGGCGGCTTGCTTGGGTTCTACGGCTTGGCCGTCCTTCAGGGCGCTGCCACTGAGAATGACCCGCTCGCCGGCGTTCAGGCCGTCCGTGACGCGCCACTGGTTGCCTTCGAGCGTATCGGCGGAAATCGGGCGGCTGTGGGCGTGGTTGGTCTCGTCGACAACCATGGCATACGCGCGTTCGCGTCAGGGCCTGTTGGGGAATAAGAACAGCCTGCTTCTCGCTAGGTTGCTGCAATTCAACCTGTACATACATGCCTGGTAGCAGCAGATGGTCCGGGTTGTCGAAGATGGCGCGCATGGCTACGGTGTCGGTCTTTTCATCCACGGCCCAATCGGAGAAGAGCAGGGTGCCGTTCAAGGGGTAGGTCGAGCCATTGCTCAGTCGCAGGCGCAGGATGGGCTTCTCGCGTTTGTCGGTCTGCTGAAGGCTCTGCCGGAGCGCCAGGGAATCAGCCATGGGCTGGGCAAAATTCACATAGATCGGGTCGATCTGTTCGACTGTAGTGAGCTTGGTGCCTTCATCCTGACCGACCAATGCACCCTCGGTGACCTCGGCCCGGCGTGCGCGGCCGGCAATCGGCGAGGTCACGTTGGCATAGGCGAGCTTGAGGCGGGCGCTTTGTACCTTGGCTTCGGCTGCCTTCTCGGTTGCCCGCGCCTGCTTCTCGGTAAAGAAGTCCTTGCGGTACTGCTGGGCACTGATGGACTCATCGGCCATCAGTTGCCTGGAGCGTTTGGCAATGTCCTCGGCCGCATCGGCAGCCGCCCGTGCCTGGGCCAGCTCGGCTTCTGCCGCAGCCAACTCGGCCTTGAGCGGAGCCGGGTCGATACGAAACAGCAACGTACCGGCTTTGACCTCCTGGCCCTCCTGGTAGGTGCGAGCCTCCACGATACCTTCCACGCGGGCACGGACTTCTGCCGTACGATAGGCCTCCATCCGGCCGGTGAGACGCGTGGTCAGCGGCTCCGTCGAGGGCGTAACCGTTGCGATGTCCACCTTCGGGACGGCTGGCGTTTGCGTTTCGGCTGCCTTTTCGGTGGGTTCACAACCTTGGAGCAACACGGCCAGTGCCAGCAGCGCGCCCTTTACCACATCCTTCATGCGCTCACCCGGGCCATGCAATAGACATCCACGTAGGCACCGTCACGATAGGCATAGGCGATCTGAGTGCCCTCGTGAACAAAGCCGAATTTTTCATACAGGGCGATAGCCGGCGCGTTATCCGTGTATACCGTCAGCTCAACACGCTTGAGGTTCATCCAGTTGTCGGCGGCATCGATCAGTGCCGCCATCAGCTGGGTTCCCACGCCTTTACCAGTGTGGTCATCCCCAACCGCAATGACCAGCTCCGCCACATGAATCCGCCGGCCTTTCATACGGTTGAGCGTTGCAAAGCCCAACACGTTGCCTTGCTGTTCGGCCAGTACCCGAACGTCTTCAGCGGGGTACTGCTTGATCCAGTCGCTCATGCTCTGAGTGGGTCGGTAGGGTAGGCGCAGCGTACCCCGGCGCGTGCCCGGCTGGTTCAGAATCGATGCCAAAGCCTCGGCATCGCTCTCGCGGATAGCGCGTAGGGTAATGGTCATGAGTCCTCCTTGATTCAGGCCCGTTGTCGGTCAACGATCTCGCCTGAGCGTTCCAATGGTGCGACCGACGCCGCCAGTAATTCCTGAGTATACGGGTGTTGTGGCGCCTGAAAGATCCGGCAGGCCTCGCCGTGTTCCACGACCTTGCCATCCTTGATGACAATCAGATCATGGGCCAATGCCCGAACCACGGCCAGATCATGGCTGATGAACAGATACGTTAGCCCATGAATCGCTTGCAGGTTACGCAACAGGTCGACAACCTGCTTTTGAACGGTACGATCCAGAGCAGACGTGGGCTCGTCGAGCAATATCAGCTCGGGTTGCAGCACAAGCGCCCTCGCGATGGCGATACGCTGGCGTTGGCCGCCCGAAAACTCATGAGGATAGCGGTGCCGTGTTTCAGGATCGAGACCTACTTCCTGTAAGACCCGAATGATCGCCGATTCCCGCTCTTTGGGTGTGCCGATCTCATGGATATCCAAACCCTCACGGATGATCTGCGCGACGGACATCCGTGGGCTCAGGCTGCCGAACGGGTCCTGAAACACAACCTGCATGTGGCGACGAAGCGGACGCATCTGCCTGGCGTTAAACGTTTCAATCGCCTGCCCCTGAAAGCGGATACCGCCCTGGGCCTGCACCAGTCGCAGGATCGCCTGGCCTAGGGTGGACTTGCCTGAGCCGGACTCGCCCACGATGCCCAGGGTACGGCCTTTCTTCAGCTCGAAGCTCACACCGTCCACCGCCTTGACATAGTGGCGCTGGCGGCTGAACAACGGTTTGGGCAACGGAAACCAGACGCGTACATCCTGCGCCTGTATCAGCGAGGCATCGCTGGTTGTTGCTACCGGCCCGCCGTCGGGTTCGGCATCGATCAGCATGCGGGTATAGGTATGCTGAGGTGCGGAAAAAAGGGCCTGACAGCTGTTCTGCTCAACTACCACGCCGTTACGCATCACACAGACACGCTGGGCAATGCGCCGGACCAAATTCAGGTCATGGCTGATAAGCAGCAACGACATGCCAAGGCGCGCCTGGAGGTCCTTCAGGAGTTCGAGGATCTTCTGCTGCACGGTCACGTCCAGGGCTGTGGTGGGCTCGTCGGCGATCAGTAATTCCGGCTCGTTGGCCAGCGCCATGGCGATCATCACCCGCTGGCGCTGGCCACCCGAGAGCTGATGCGGGTAGGCCTTGAGCCGCTTGAGCGGTTCGCGTATGCCGACCAGTTCCAATAATTCGATCACTCGTGCACGCGTGTGCTTGCCGCCCAAGCCCTTGTGCAGCGCCAATACTTCGCTGATCTGCCGTTCCACAGTATGCAGCGGGTTGAGGGATGTCATGGGTTCCTGAAAGATCATGGCGATACGGTTGCCGCGCAGGGTGCGCAGACGCTTTTCGTCTGCGGTCACGAGATTTTCGCCGTTGTAGCAGATGCCGCCGGAGGTTGTGGTAATAGACGCAGGCAGCAGGCGCAGGATCGAGTGAGCCGTGACGGATTTGCCCGAGCCGGATTCGCCCACCAGCGCCAGACATTCGCCACGGCGAATATCCAGGTCGATACCGTGTACGACTTCCTGGCCGGAAAAAGCCACTCTCAGATCGCGGATTTCAATCAGACTCTCGGTCATCACACAGCCCTCGGGTCGAATGCATCACGGAAGGCTTCGCCAATAAAAACCAGCAGGCTCAAGATCAGGGCGAGGGCGAAAAAGGCGGTCATCGCCAGCCAGGGTGCTTGCAGGTTCTGCTTGCCTTCGTTGGCCAGCTCCCCTAGCGACGCGGTGCCGATCGGCAGGCCAAAGCCCAGGAAGTCCAGGGCGGTCAGCGTTGTAATGGCACCGGTAATGATGAAGGGAACGTACGTAAGCGTGGAGGTCATCGCATTAGGCAGGATGTGCCGCCACATGACCTTGCGATCAGACAGCCCCAGCGCCCGTGCCGCTTTGACGTACTCCAGACTGCGCCCGCGCAAGAACTCGGCCCGAACCACGTCTACCAGCGCCAGCCAGGAAAAAAGCGCCATGATGCCCAGCAGCCACCAGAAGTTGGGTTCCACGAAGCCGGACAGGATGATCAGCAGATACAGAACCGGCAGGCCTGACCAGATTTCGATAAAGCGCTGCCCCAGCAGGTCCACCCAGCCCCCGTGATAGCCCTGCAGAGCACCTGCGGTGATCCCGATAACGGCGCTGACAGCGGTTAGTGCCAAGGCAAACAGGATGGAGATGCGTGCGCCGAAAATTACTCGTGCCAGCACATCACGGGCCTGACTGTCGGTGCCCAGCCAGTTTGTTTCCGACGGCGCACTGGGTGCCGGGACGGAGAGGTCGTAGTTCACCGTATCGTCACTGAACGGAATGGGTGGAAAGACCATCCAGCCGCCTTGGTCCTCTATCAGTTTCTGTACGTACTCACTGCGATAGTCCGGCTGGAAGGGCAGCTGGCCGCCAAGTTCGGTTTCGGTATAGCGCTTGAATATCGGGAAATACAGCGAGCCGTGGTAGCCCACTACCAGGGGTTTGTCGTTGGCGATCAGCTCGCCACACAGGCAAGTCACCAGCAACCCGCAAAAGATCCAGAGTGACCACCAGCCGCGACGGTTGGCCCTGAAGCGGGCAAAGCGGCGTTGGCTCAAGGGTGACAGTGTCAGCATCAGGCGTTCCTCGCCGAAAAGTCGATGCGTGGATCGACCAGGGTGTAGGAGATGTCCCCGGCCAGTTTGATCAGCAGGCCAAACAGCGTGAAGATGAACAGCGAGCCGAATACCAGCGGATAGTCACGGTAGAGCGCCGCCTCGTAGCTCATGCGACCCAGGCCGTCGAGCGAAAAGATCACCTCGATCAGCAGGGAGCCGGCAAAGAACACCTCGATCAGTGCCTGGGGAATACCGGCAATGACCAGCAGCATGGCATTGCGAAATACATGCTTGTACAGCACGCCGCGCTCAGTAAGCCCTTTAGCCCGCGCCGTGACCACATACTGGCGGCTGATTTCGTTCAGAAAGCTGTTCTTGGTCAAAATGGTCAGGGTAGCGAACCCGCCAATGACCAAGGCCGAAACAGGCAGTACCAGATGCCAGAAATAGTCCACTACCTTGCCCGCGAGGCTGAGCTGGTCAAAGTTCTCCGAGGTAAGCCCTACGGCGGGAAACAGACTGAAATAACTCCCACCGGCAAACACCACGATCAGGAACATGGCGAACAGAAAGGCCGGCAAGGCATAACCCACGATGATGGCGGTGCTGGTCCAGATATCGAATGCGCTGCCATGGCGGATCGCCTTGCGTATCCCGAGGGGAATCGAGATCAGGTAAGTAATCAGTGTGGCCCAGAAGCCAAGTGAAAGGGATACCGGCAGCTTTTCCAGAATCAGGTCCGTTACCTTGGCACCACGGAAAAAGCTGTTACCAAAATCCAGGTGCGCGTAGTTCCTGATCATCAGCCAAAGGCGCTCAAGCGGTGGCTTGTCGAAGCCGTACTGCCGTTCGATTTCCTTGATCAGCTCAGGGTCCAAGCCTCTGCTACCCCGTGAGCCGGATGAGGCTCCGGCCGCCCCATCATGGCTGCCTCCTGCGATACCGCCCTGGTTGCCCATGCCTTGCAGGCGAGCAATGGCCTGATCCACCGGGCCGCCAGGGGCCGCCTGGATAATGACAAAGTTGACGATCAGGATGACCAGAAGCGTAGGCACAATGAACAGCAGGCGTCTGAGAATATAGGCTGCCATCAGGGTTTCTCCTGTAGCCGCTCGGCCATCTGCTCGTGGGTGAGCGAGGTTGGGCTGATTTCCCACCAGGTGTCGAGGCCCTCTTCATAAGCGGGAGCGATACGAGGCCGGCCGAAACGGTTGCGAAACACGCTGGGCTCGCCGTCCGAGTAGTAATGCGGAATCATGTAATAACCCCATTGCAGCACCCGGTCGAGCGCACGGGCGTAATGCACCATCTCATCGCGACTCCTGGCATTGGCCACGCCTTCGATAAGCCGATCGACGACTGGATTCTTCAGGTTGATGGCGTTGGAGCTACCCACCCGGTTGGCACTGTCGGAGCCGTAATAATCAAAGAGTTCCCGCCCTGGTGATGCGCTGGGATCGCCTCCCCGGGGAAAGCCGGTCACGATCATGTCGTAGTCACGGCTGTTGGTGCGGTTGATGTACTGCGCTGTGTCCACGTTGCGAATATTTAGCTCAATGCCTATTTGTGCCAGCGTCCGCTTGAAGGGCAGCACCATCCGTTCAAAACCGGATTGCCCGTTGAGAAAGGTAAAGATCAGGGGATCGCCGTTGGCGTTGACGAGCTGGTCGCCCTTGGGATGCCAGCCGGCGGACTCAAGCAGGTACAGGGCTTCGAGCTGCTTGTCCCGAATAAAGCCCGAGCCGTCGGTCTTGGGCGGCTGGAACACCTCGGTAAAGACTTCATCCGGTATCTGGCCTCTAAAGGGCTCGAGGATTTTCAGCTCCTGTGCATCCGGTAGCTGTGTGGCAGCGATTTCGGTCTTGGGAAAGTAGCTCTGCTGGCGTTTATAGAAGCTGCGCATGAGCTGCTTGTTGGTCCACTCAAAATCCCAGAGCATGGCAATGGCCTCTCGGACGCGGCGATCCTGAAAGAAGGGGTTGTCCAGGTTGAAGACAAAGCCTTGAGCGCGGACGGGCTTTCCTGTCGCCAGGATGTCTCGCTGCAAGCGCCCATCGCGCAGGGCGGGGCTGTCGTAGCGGATGGTATAGCCTGTGGCGGAGTACTCGCGGTTGTAGTCGTACGCGCCGGCCAGCAGGAGCTCGCGGGCGACATCGGTGTCGGCAAAGAAGTCGACGGTGAGCATGTCGAAATTGTACAGCCCTCGCGTCACCGGCAGATCCTTTGCCCACCAGTCCTTGACGCGCTCGAATGCGACGGTACGGCCCGGATCGACGTGCGAGACCTTGTAAGGTCCGCTCCCCAGCGGCGGCTCAAAGCCGTTACCGTTGGCAAAGTCCCGGTCTTTCCACCAGTGCGCTGGTAGGATGTGCATGGACGCCAGATCCAGCGCCAGACTGCGGTTTTCGTTCGTCTTGAAGGTAAACAGGATCTGCCGGTCGCTTTCAATGGTGACGTCTTTTACGTCACCGTACAGCTGCCGAAAGCTCAGGCTCGCCTTGGTCATCAAGGTCTCGAAAGTGAAGCGAACATCCTCAGCCAGAACGGGCATACCGTCATGAAAGCGTGCCTTGGGGTTGAGAAAGAAGCGTACCCAACGGTTCTCCGGGTCGCGCTCCATCTGTTCGGCAATCAGGCCATACACCGTATAGGGCTCGTCCAGCGAGCGATAGGCCAGCGGCTCGTAGACCCAGGCATTGATCTGGTCGACGCCAGTGCCCTTGTCTAGATAGGGCAGCAGGAAGTTGAAACGGTCGATCGATTTGGCTGAGCGTCTGAGCGAGCCTCCTTTGGGCGCGTCGGGATTCACATAGTCGAAATGCTCAAAGCCTTCGGGATACTTGGGCGGATCGCCATAGACCGTCATGTAACTGTGTGGCGTGGCCAATAACGCCGATGAAACGAGGCAGGAAACAAGCAGTACCATCAAGCGGCTATACGTGTGGATCGACCCTGTTGAAAACACCGCTTCACTCCTTATGAACGACACGCGTTGACGCTCGGTTCAGTCTGTCCAGACCTGAATCACTAGATGCCCGCAACACTCGAACCCGGCAACTGACGCTGCCGGGTTCGACCTCTCACATAAACTTGTAATCAAAGCCTACGCGCAGATAACGGCCCATGGGGTCGTACTGGGAGATGTCGTAGTAGTAGTTACTGCCCAGAGCAGGGTCATACGGTGGCTTCTTGTTGGCAATGTTTTCCAGGGAAGCCCGTAATGTAAGGTTCTTGAATCCTCTGTAGCTGACCGATGCATCGAACTGGCTATAGCTGCTGATCTTGTCCTTGCCCTCAGTGGCCAGGGAGTCCAGGTAGGACTGGTGATAGCTGCCCGTGTAGAGCCAGCTCAAGCGTGTGCTCCAGTCACTGTAGTTCCAGGTCAGCCCGGTATTGGCTTTCCAGCGCGGCATGGCTGCCCAGTAATTACCACCTGCCACGTTGATCAAGGAAGCGCCTGGATACTCCGGATAGCGATAATCCTTCAAATAGGTCCAGTCGCTGGTCAATATGAAGTCGCCAAAGCCATCAGTAGGCAGGCGCTGCGCCAAGGTCAGCTCATAGCCGGAAGTCTTCAGGTGACCCAGGTTCTCGTACCGTGTGATCACGCGAGTTAGGTGGCCATCCTCATCACGAATGACTTGGCCGGGATAGCTGTCCTGATTCTCGATTACATAGTTCGCCGAGACGGCATCAATATAGTTCTCGATGTCGATGTGGTAGTAATCAAGTCCGATGGTGGTGAGCGGTGTGGGTGCAAATACAACGCCCAGGCTGATGTTTTTGGTGCGCTCAGGCTTGAGCTCCGGATTCGACTCCTGAAAGCGGTTGATGTTGAAGTTCTGGCCTGGGCGAAGCGGATCATAAGGGTCCGTTGCGGTGATATAGGAAACAGAGGCGCTATCGGCGTTTTCCGGTATGGTCGGCGCGCGGAAACCACGGCTCCAGGAACCACGGAACGTGACGCGATCCTCCGGCTGCCAGCGAAAGCCAAACTTGGGTGAGAAGGCCTTGCCAAAATCGCTGTACCAGTCCGCACGGCCCGAGGCATTCAGCTCCAGGCTGTCGAGTACCGGGATGGTGGACTCGGCGAAAAGCGCCTTGACGACGCGATTACCCGAAAATGAATTCAGCCCCGAGTTCATGACCTCTCCCGAAAGGATTTCATCAGCTGCCGGTGTATTCATCGACTCTGAACGGATTTCGCCGCCTAATGCCAGCCCGATAGGGCCGCTCGGCAACTCATACAGATCGGAGTTGGAAAACGTAAAGTTGGCAGCCTTGGTCTTCGTATGGCCGATGCGGGTGCTATTGATCAGCAGCCCACGCGCCGCATCGGGGGTAAGCTCGGGATTGTTGAAGTTGTACGTCCCATTATTGAGCGCATCCTGCAAGGCTGAGTAGCCCAGCGTTTTGCTGTTGTTCTCAACGCGGTTTCCCGCGTATGACAGGTTGGCGTTCCAGTCCCAGGCCGTATCGGCAATCGTTCCCCTGAAGCCGGTCATGACGCGGTAGGAATCCTCGTCGATCTTGGATGTGCGGCCACCGGGCTGCAGGAAGGAGGTGCTGAACGGCGTATCAGCTCCGAACGGGTTGTAGGGGTTGCCGGCAGGCAGAATATTGGGAACGCGCTCGACCTCGCCAGCTGCGTTATAGTGGTAGCTGCTGCTTGAGAAGGCGGCTGGCGCATAGCTCTGCCACGTATGGGTCTGGCTGTAGAGCACCTCACCGTATCCTTCGAGGTTATCGCTGAAGCGGAACGTGCCGCGAGCATAGCTGTTGTAACGCTCAGTTTTGGGAATAACCGTCATCCAGGGCTGGATGTTATAGCCACAGACGTTGCTGGAGTAGGGTAGCCCGAAGCTGGAGTAGGGCATCAGTTGCGAGCCTGCCGGGCATGTCGTGGAGTACGGCTCTTGCCCCGAAGGCCGCCAGACGTTAGTTGTTCCCCAGCCGGTGTATCCGGCAAAGCCAGGCTTGGTGTAGTTGCCGCTGGCCAGATAATCCCGGTCGCTGGCCATGACCATGTCACGCTGATAGGCATCCAGACCAAACGAGATATTGAAGCGGTCCTCGTCCAGATTGCCGATACCGCCCGTGAGATAACCACTCTTCTGATCGCCGCCGCCATCATCGCTCCAGCCGCGATCGGCGCCAAATGTAATGCCTTCGTCCTTCTGCTTGAGAATGATGTTGACGACGCCGGCGACCGCATCGGACCCGTAAACGGAAGATGCACCATCCTTGAGGACTTCAATGCGATCCACAGCTGACATTGGAATGGTGTTGATGTCGGCAAAAACGTCCGACAGGTTTTGTGCAAAAGCGTAATTGGGCAGCCGCTGGCCATTTACCAGGACCAGTGTGTATTTCTGGCTCAGATTACGCAGCGCAATACCGGCTGCACCGGGCGCAAAGCTGTTGCTGAAACTCTCGTTATAACTCTGCCCGCCATTGGCGGCGAGATCCTTGAGGAAGTCAGCTACGGTCACCCTGCCTGACTCGCGGATCTCCTCGGCGCTGATGACCTGCACCGGGTCTGCCTTGGCACTGTCCGAGCCACGAATATTCGAGCCGGTCACAGTCACGTTATTGAGGCGTGTTTCCGCGCGTGCTTCGGTGACATTGCTTTCATCCGTGGCTTCCGGTGTCTGTGCATAAACAGTGGATGCAAGGCCGCCCAGGGCTAACAGAATGGCAGGAAGCGGACGGTTGATGGCGCAGGCAAGCGGCTGTTCAGAAAAGCGTGGAGCGGACTTCAACATGATCAATTCCTTTTAAGGTAGCTGATATCGGCGAGGCCTCAGAGGGCTCGACGAACACCCGATCTGATCAGTGCGTCTGTAGCGGCTGTACAGGCGCTGTTATTCAATTCAACAGTGATACCGGTCTTACCCAGCCGAAAGGCCGGGCGTAGGCAAAAGGGGTTAGAAGTGATAGGTCGCACGGGTGAACAGCGTGCGGCCCAGCGGGTCGGTGTAGCGGGGGTCGTAGCCGCTCTGGAAGGTATCGGCCTGGTTTGAGAACGGCGGATCACGGTCAAAGAGGTTTTTGACGCCTACGTCCAGATCCAGCGTTTTGTTCCAGGTGTAGCTTGCGCTCAAGTCCCATACCGAATAGGAGGCCACACGCTCATGGCCCTCAGTGTCGTAGTCGCGATAGCGGGACTGGAACCGGTTAGTGAGCGATGCGCTATAGGGCCCTTTGGCCCAGCTGGCGGTCAGCGCATGTTTCCAGCGAGCTACGACGCGACCATCGCCCCCAGAGGCGTAATTACCCACGTTATCGATGTAGGCACCACCCTTTTGCTCCTGGTAGTCGTAGCGGTTGACCACCGTGCCTTGCAGCGTCAGGCCAAACTGGCCGTACGGCGAAGTCGGGAATCGATAGTCCAGGGTTACGTCAACACCATTGGTTTTGACTTTCCCCAGGTTGGCTAGACCTGTGACGATATAGTCGATTGAACCATCGGCTGCTCGCACAATACGATCAGAGTAGGTTTCGGGATTATCAAAGACAGAGGCTTCCGGAAACTCCTCGATCTGGCCGGAAATATCGATCCACCAGAAATCCAGCCCGACGGACAAATTACGCACGGGTTGATAGACAAAACCGAGCGTGACGTTACGTGCAGTTTCCGGTGCTAGGTCCTGATTGCCGCCGCTTCGATTGCGGAATTGCTGCGAGCAGTCTCGGCTGGCTAAGCCGCCTGCAGCGGCGTTACCACCCGGGCAAAGTGACGGGTCGTTGTAATCGCCTGCGGTCCAGGTGATAAAGTTCGGGTTATACAGTTCATACAGTGAAGGCGCTCGGAAGCCCTCGCTGTACGCCCCGCGAACTACTAGTTCCTTTATGGGCTGGAAGCGGAAAGAGTATTTGGGGTTGGTTGTGCCGCCTACATCGCTGTACTTATCGTGACGTACCGCGGCAGTAAGCTCCAGCGAGTCGAGTACAGGCACGTTAAGCTCGGCATATTCGGCACTAACATGTCTGTCGGCAGAAACAGAGCCAGCAGGGTCTACGCCAAGGCTACTGAGGTTGCCTGCCCACTCTTCAATGGATGTTGAAAACTCTTCTTTACGGAACTCACCGCCAATGGCTAGCGCAGAGGGGCCTGCACCAAACCAATCACCAATCTCACGGCTTACACGCCCGTCCACTGCTTTAACTCGACCTGCTGCGGTCTGGTAATCACCGCTCAGATTGCTTGAACTCAACAGGTTTAAACCTTCCTGGGTCTGTTCGCCGAAGGGGTTTAGCGTGCCGTTGGCAATCCCTTCGGTAATCAGTGCATCATCCGTATAACCGCTGTGCAAACTGCTAACGACCTTATTCTCGTTGTAGGACGCTCCTACGTTGTAATCCCATCCTGCGACGTTGCCATCAAACGTAAGTTGAAGGCGCTGGCTGGTGTTCTGGTCATACTGAACACGAGGGCCCGTTGCTTCCTGACGAAAGTCCACGCCAACAGGCTGAGTCGGGTCGATTGCAAAAGAGGTAGGGGCTGGGGTTATGCCACTCCCTGGGTAAAACGCTGTGCCTGGATTGATCTCAAGACCTGTAACCAGGCTTGGGCCGATGATTGTTGTGTTGTTATTGCGAGCCCAGAAATAGTCGAGGCTGACGTTATGATCGTCACCAAGCTTGCCTGTAGCCTTGGAAAAGATAGAAGTCTTTTCTGTTTCAGGCAGCGCATCGATGTAGCTACGCGTGCTATAGCGGCAGTTTCCGTTGGCATTGATCAGGTTAGGGCCGCTGCAGCCCGAGGCCGCCGCCGGATTTTCGCTAAAACCATTCTGGTTGTAGGTGGCCGGAAAAGCCCGGCCCGAGGTGCCGTTCAAACCGCGTTCGGGTTGATAGTCTTTGGTAAAGGAGCGATCAATCGCCGAAAGGTGGTGCTGCTTGTCATAGTTGAGCACACCGAAGACATTGAAGCGATCGTTCTCCAAGTCCCCGAAGCCCCAGCTGCCATTGAAGTTGCGACTTTCCCCGCCACCTGAATGGGTCGGATAGTCATACCCCACGCTAACCTGCCCATCTGTGACACTGGTCTTGGTGATGAAGTTGATGACGCCTCCAATAGCATCCGTACCGTACAGGGCAGAAGCGCCATCTCGCAGGATCTCGACGCGATCCAATGCGGCGAAGGGAATAGTGTTGAGGTCAACAGCGCTGCCATCGATAGCATTGTTTGCCAGGCGGCGGCCATTTAGCAGAACCAGCGTCTTGTTGGCACCAATGCCGCGCATGTCAGCAAATGAGGCACCACCCGTACTTTCACCCACGGCTCTACTGGCGTTGTAATTGGATTGACTTGCCACGATACGGCTTACCAGTTCCTCGGTAGTCCGTACACCTTCCTTTTGCAGTTGCTCCGTTCGCAGGATGGTTACAGGCACGGCGGTTTCCGCGTCAACCCGGCGGATGGCGGAGCCAGTCACCTCAATGCGCTGTAACTGGGTTGTCGATACTGCTGCTTCGGGCGAAGCGGCTACGGCTGCAGCGGTAGACGGTGGCGCTTCCTCTTCCGTTGCCTGCTGCGCATGGACCAAAGGTGCTACGCCAAGGGCCAGGCACAACGGTATGAATCGATACCGATGTACGGCCGCGGCGAGCGAAGTGGGAGCAAACGGTTTGGCTATATCTCTCATCATCACTCTTTCATCCCCAAAGGTGAGGCGTTGTTTGTGTGGCTTTATGGGCCGCCTGTGCGCCGGTGGGTTGTGCCTTCCCGGGCGATTTCTCTTTTTTGAAGCAGCCGTTCCCCAACCCGCTTACGCAAGCGCAAGCGCAAGCGGGACGGCTGTACAGCAGGGGATCTAGCGGGAGGTCATGACCGCGATGCGGGTGATGCCCGAACGTTCGATGGACGCCATGGCCTTGGCGACCTGCCCATAATTCACGCCTTCATCGGCTTGCAGCCGGACGCGTACTTCCGGGTCCTTAGCTTTCACATCCTTGAGGCTGGTCTCCAGGAGTTCAGGTTGCAGCTCGGACTTGTCCAGGTAGAACTTGCCGTCCTTGTCCACACTGACGATCACCGGGTCCTTCTGCTCGGCCGGGGCCACGGCATCGGTCTTGGGCAGGTTGACCTTGATGGCATTGGTCATCAGCGGCGCCGTCACGATGAACACCACGAGCAGTACCAGCATCACATCCACAAGGGGCGTGACGTTCATCTCGCTCAGTACTTCATCGCTGTCTTGGGTTGAAAAGGACATTAGCTAGCCTCCCTCATGTCAGCGGCGGTGTGGGATATCGGCTGGCGGGTCACCACAAAGGCGCTGCGCTGGGCCAGGCTGTCAAAGTCGTGAGCGAAGTCTTCCATCAGGGCGGCGGCCAGCTTCAGGCGGCGCAGGAAGAAGTTGTAGACCAGTACCGCAGGAACCGCGACGGCAATCCCTACACCGGTCGCGATCAGGGCATGACCGATAGGGCCTGCCACGGTTTCAAGGCTGGCGGAGCCGGAGGCACCGATGCTCTGCAGGGCTTCCATGATACCCCATACGGTACCGAACAGGCCGATGAAAGGCGAGGTACTGCCGATACTGGCGAGAACGGCCAGACCGCTTTCCAGCGCACGCCGCTCCTTCTGGATCTGCTGGCGCAGGTTGCGTTCAAGGCGGTCCGAGCGGTTGATGGTCTGGGCCAGCTGCTGGGTATTCTTGGGGGACTCGGTGGTGACCAGTGCGGCAAAGCCGCTGTTGGCGATACGGGCTAGAGCGCCTGGGTATTGCGCAGAATGCTCGGCGGCAGTGAGCAGGTCCGGCGCCGCCCAAAAGGCTTTCTGAAAGCGCTTGTTCTCGCCTTTCTGCTTGGTGAACTGGATACCCTTGATGAGCAGGATCGCCCAGGTCACTACGGAAAACAGAATCAGCGCCCAAAGTACGCCGGGAACAATCAAGGAAGTCAGTGAGCTGTTCATATCGTTACCCTCGTAAGTCGTCTTGTCGGTACAAGCGGCCGCTGGTTATTGAGGCAGCTTGAAATCAATGGTCTGTGTGGCGAAGCCTTCGATAGGCGTGTCGCCGCGCTTGGCCGGTATGAATTTCCAGCCGCGTACCGCTTCTACCGCTGCATCATCCAGCTGCTTCTTGCCGCTAGACCTGGTCACGTCCACGCTACCAGCACGCCCATTGGGCAGGACGCGGATGCGCAGGGTGACGCTGCCTTCCCAGCCCCGGCGCAATGCCAGCGAGGGGTATTCAGGCGGCGGATTACCCAGACTGGCGAGGCCTGAAACCGCAGCGGTTTCCTTGACCGGCGCCGGTGGGGCGGGCGGTGCAGGCGGCGCTTTGGGAGCCGGTGGCGCAGGGGTTGGCTGCGGCGGCGCGGGTGGCGCAGGCGGTGTAGGCTTTTGCACGGGCTTAGGCTTGGGCTTGGGTTTTTCAACCGGCTTGGGCTTTGGCTTCTCGGGCTTGGGCGGTGGCTTGACGGCATTCTCGTCCACCGGTGGCGGCGCAGGCTCCTCGACCTTGGGCGGCTCGGGTTCCGGCGGCGGTGGAGGAGGCGGGGGCGGAGGTGGCTCCGGCGCAGGCGGCGTAGGGCTAGAAAATTCCACGACCATTTCGGGGATCTTGGGTGGTGTTTCCAGTTGTTCAGCCGGCGCGTTATTGATGTACCACCAGATACCGCCATGAAGCAGAAGAGATAACCCTGCCAATAGCGATAAGTCTCGACGCGATACACTACGTAACGAAGAACGGTTCGGTTTGAACGGTATATCTAATACCTGATTTTGGCTCGCCTTATTGGTATGAAGCCCTCCGGCTTCAACTTTAGTAACAGCATTACCCATCAAACGTCCTCTGCATTAAATCGACAACACGAAGCCATCGAGCCAATAAAGGCCCGCTCCAAGTAACAGCGCGTCGTAATTAGTTAGGACGTTGCTTACGTTGTAGTATTGGCTGCATCAGTCGAACAGGGCTTTTGGCCCTTAGTTACCAAAAGTGCGTTCAGCACATTGAGGCAATCCGATAAGTACGGCGTTGTTGTTTTCATCTTAATTCCCAGCGGGTTGGTGAGAATCATCAACGTCTTTTACTGAGCAATGCATGTGCCAATGTAACGAAAATGTATCAAATTTCTGAATGGCTGCTGAATGGTCGCAAAATTGGAGCATTTATACGGTCAAGCGACTTTTTGGGGTCAACTCAGATACATTTTTTGTTGTGTAACTGCACTGTTTGTGTGCGGTCATCTCTTTTTTAGAGCAGGCAGGGTGAGACTAAACTGAAGCTATTTAATAACTCATTAAATATTTTATAAGTTGATGATAAGTGTCCTTGATATGACTGGTTGGTCATTAAATTTTGTTCATCAAATTGCGAGTATTCCGCATCGTTTGATAACTAATTAAAATAAATAGTGATGAGGTTATAAACGAACCGTGCCTTAGCTAAGGCACGGTTAAGCGGAAGGAAAGCCTGCAGGACGTGTTACTTTACCGAGGCGACTTCATCCTCGGTCGCTGTGATTTCCACACCAAAGCTACCATTTGCCTGATGGGCCCAAAGGTTGGCGTAGGCACCTTTCCTGGCCAGGAGCTCATGGTGGCTGCCGTCTTCGATAATTCGCCCCTTATCCATCACCAGGATTCGATCCAAGTGGGCAATGGTGGATAGACGATGTGCAACGACCAGAACGGTCTTATTGCCCATGATTTCATCAAGGCTGTTTTGAATAAGGCGCTCCGTCTCCGAATCAAGACTGGATGTCGCTTCATCCATAATGAGAATCGGAGCGTTTTTTATCAATACCCGGGCAATGGCGATACGTTGCCGTTGGCCGCCGGAGAGTTTAACGCCACGCTCACCTACCAATGCTTCATAACCCTGCTCCATGTGTTTAATGAAATCATGGGCATGTGCACGGCGTGCCGCTATTTCAATATCATCCTGCTTGGCTTTTTCTTTTCCATATCCGATGTTTTCACTCAACGTGCGATGAAATAAACCAGGCTCCTGGGGAATGAGACCTACTTGTCGGTAAAGCGACTCATATGTCATGTCGCGTATTTCAATGCCGTCAATTCGAATATTGCCCTCTTGCGGTTCATATAGGCGAAGTAACAAATTTAATAATGTGGACTTTCCTGAGCCGGAATACCCTACTATCCCCACGCGTTGTCCGGCCGGTATTTTGAGTGAGAAGTTTTGGAGTATGGGGCGGGTGGCCGAATATCCAAACGTCACATTTTCAAGCTCAATATCGCCGCGTTCGATTTTTATGTCCTGTGCCGTTTCTCGGTCCGGGTATTCATGGGGTTTTATTAAGGTATCGACACTGTTCTGAATATTGCCGCTCGACTCAAAAAAGTGCAGGAACTGATAACTCAGGTATTTGGCGTTGGCCACGATCAATAAGCCAAGGCTGGCGACCATGACGAACTGAGCGACATCGATTCGCTTTATGTGCCAAAGATACAAGGCCAGAGTGATCAGGCCCAGCCGCAGCACCAGAGCCATGGCATCCTGAAACCAGCGTACCCGTTCCATGAAGAAGAACGAGCGACGGGCCGCCTGCTTTTCCCGGGACAGATAACGGTCCAGGTACTGCCGCTCATACTGGTTTCTGGCAAAAAGCCGAACGCTGCTCAGGTTGGTGACTGCATCGACTACTTTGCCGGAGGTGGTGCTGCGTGCTTCCGCATGGGCATGGGCAAACACTTGGGCACGTCTGGCCATCTGATAGGACGCCGTGACATAAATGAGCATCCAGGCCAAAAGGCTCAGGCTCAACCAGACGGACGCCGTAGCCAGCAACAACAGCGAGCCGATAAGTGTCACCGCAATCGGCATAAGCTCCACCACGGCCATATAGTTGATTTCGAGCAGTCCCACGCTGGCTTCACTGATGCGCTGGGACAGACTGCCAGCAAACCGTTCGCTGAAATAGCGGTGGGAGTGCTGTTGCAGATAGGCGAAAAGATCGCCGGTGACCCGGCGTTTCTGCATCGGCCGCACAATGATCATGCAGATACTCATGGTGCGTGAGAACAGCATTTCACCTAATGCCAATCCGGCCAGCAGCAGAAGGTAGGGCAGGCAGGCCTCCAGTACATCGGTGCTGCTCCAAAGTCCCTGGCTGACAGCGCCGGTGATTTCACCGATGGCATAGGGAATCAGTGTGGTACAGGCCGCTGCACAGAGTTGCAGCAGAACGATGGCTATATTCCAGCCAGGATACAGCCGGTTGTAATGCCAGATAAACGCCCGCGGCGTGCCGGGTGGAATCGTCAGGGGTTCAGCGGGATCGTCAGACATCGGATAGTCCTGGCTACGTCGAAAGATCAGCAACAATCACAGCGAAAACGGCCCGGTTACCTGTTATGGGAGGAGGCGACCGGGCAAGGCGGGGACAAGCTAGAGCGTGAGCGTGAATCGGCTGATCAAAACGCCGGGCAACAGGGTTGAGTCGGTATGTCGCTGACCGTAGGTGCTGTCGCTGACGCACAGGTCGCGCCGTTGGGTCACGGCTTCCAGGCTGGAGCCCAGGAAATTGAAGACGCTGTCATCAAAGCGCATCGTACTGACTGGCGCGACGATCTCTCCATTTTCTACCCAGAAACAGGCAAAGCGCGTCATGCCGGTCAGACGAGCCACGGTGATATCCGAATAATTCAGGTACCAGAGATTGCCGATATACAGCCCGGTATCCAGGGTTTTCAGAATGGCGTCATCAGCCAAATCCCCAGCTTTCATCACCAGCGATTGTGAGCTTTCGCCATTGCCGGCGCCGTTCTGCGTCAGACCGTACTCACGTGCACTGCGCGGGCTGACGAGCTGGCCAACCATCCTGCCAGCCTCGACGAGCGGCTGGTCCTGCCGTTGGAACCCGGCCGGGGTGAACGCAGGAGCCAGTGAGCCAGATGCCTGCTCCGTCCAGCTTACCAATGGGCTGAGCAGCATGTGTTCACTGTGCAGTTTTTGCAGTGCACTCCGCTTGGCTGCCAGTTGCCGAGCAGAAAAACTGCCCCAATTTAGCAGGCCTACCACCTCGTTCAAGGCCGCTGGAGCAAGGTATGCACGGTACTCACCGGGCGAAAGCTGCCGGATTGGCTTGTTGAAGTGCGCAAGCTGACGCTGGGCGCTGTCCATCTGTGCGGCTACCTGTTCGCGATCCCAGGAAGTGCCGGCATACATGGATTTGACGGCATTGCCCTTCGGCTCGAAAAGGCTCCAGTCAAAGGTGCAGCTGCTGGCTTCGTGCCAACCCAGGCTACCCCATGAGCTGGCAAAGCCGCGATAGACAGGGCCGCCGGCATAGAAGCCTACAAGGTCCTGAGCACCCGCCAGTGTGCTGACCTGCTCGGCGATTCCCCCTGCTGAGGCAAGATTACCCGACTGAATGTTTTCACTGCGCCAGGGGCTGGTATCCATCAGCAGGTAGGGATCTGCCGGCAGGGCCGCCACGAGTTTGCGCAATGAAACCAGCGCATCCTGCAGGGCGCTGCGGTCGGCCGCGGGGTTACCTGATAGCGTCACTTTGAAGCTGGCATGGCGCTCACCCTGGATCAGCTTGAGCGTTGCCTCCGCCTGTTGAACATGGCCGGCCTGTCGGACCTTGGCATGATTGAAGCGGACAAAATCGGATGCTTCAGCGCTGTACCAGAGCGTGAAGTGTTCTTCAGCTGATACGGCGGTACGCAACCAGTCCACCAGTGCTGCGAAGACATCGGCCGGCTTTTCGGTGGAGGCGAGTGGGGTTGTGGTCATCAGACTTCTCCTCCGAATACATCGACGTGGCTGAACACACAGGCGGGACTCGCATGGCCGACCCGAATAGCCTGGTTGGGCTCACCCTTGCCACAATGAGCGGTACCCATGACTTCTCGGGTCGAGGCATCGCCTACGGCAGATAGGCTGCGCCAGAACTGAGCGGAAACGCCGCGGTAGTTGGGATTCTTCACAACATGGGTAAGCTGCCCATTCTCGATCATCTGTCCCCATTCGCAACCAAACTGGAATTTGTTACGTGCGTCGTCGATGGACCAGGAGCGGTTGCTGGCCATGAGCACACCCCGCTCGATCCCGGCGATCAGCTGCGCAAGGGACTGGTCGCCATTTTCAACGTTCAGGTTGGCCATCCGGTCGATGGGAGGACGGTTCCAGCTGCAGGCCCGGCTGTTTGCGACGCCTGCCATGCCACTGCGTCGCTGTGAAAGTGCACCCCCCAAGGGTCGCTTGAGAATACCGTCTTCAATCAACAACGCCTTACGCGCCGGGCTGCCGTCATCGTCATGGCTGTAGCTGGCAATCTCCTCGGGAATATCGGGATCGAAGCTTACGTTGAGCAGCTCGGAGCCGTACCGGTAACTTCCGAACATGTCAGGTGTGACAAAGCTCGTTCCCGCATAGTTACGCTCATCGCCCAGGATGCGATCCAGCTCCAGCGGATGACCGATGGACTCATGAATCTGGAGGATCATCTGATCGGGCATCAGCAGCAGATCAAGCGTCTCACTGGGCGTGTTCGGCGCGAGCAGCAATTGCAGCGCCTCATCGGCCAGGCGCGGTGCGCAGCCGATCAACCCGATGCGCTCCACCGCTTCCCGACCACCTTGCTGACCCAAGCGGCCAAAGCCGAGGGTACGGGTCTGTGTATCGGTGCCGTCATAGGCGGTAACGTGCATGTCGGGGAAGAGAAACCGCTGGGCCTGCCGTACGCAGGCGCCGTGGTTGTTCAGGTAGATCTGCTCGGTCTCGACAATGTTGAGCTGGGCGGACCAATCCACGAAGCGCTCGTTGCCCGGAACGGAAGCAGACTCCGCCGCCAGGATGTCGAGCCATTCGCGGGTATCGGGAAAGGCCTTGTCCAGGTTGGGCGAAAGGTAATCCGCCCTGGCCGTGGCTACCGGCATGTCGGTAAAGTCGATCAGGCTATGCCGGGCCAGTGCCTGGGCATACTGCTCGGCCTGCTCGAGGGCTTTCTGAAGGCCCGCTACGGTGAGGTCCGAGGTAGCTGCATAGGTCTCGATCCCATTCAGGCGAACATAGACCATTGCGCCTTCGTCCTTCTGGAAGAAGGGCGGATCGATGACATTTCGGGTGACGCTCAAGGCATGGGTAGTTTCGCTGACATAACGCAGGGACCAGGTGTCAGCGCGACTGTGAAGTAAGGCGAAGCGTTGTTGCAAAGACGCAGTCACATCGAACATAGCGAGGGTATTCCTCATATCCGAAGCGCCCGGGTACAGACCTTTTGAGTCTCTACCGTGCACTTATCTGGACTCGTTCAAGTCCGCCAAAACAGAAAAGGAACCGTGTTGGTGCCTGATCCGCTCCTTTTGTTGTTCTCATCCAAGAGAGCTGGGGTCTATGAAAAAGTTGTGCCAGGTTTAATCAAGGCAAAATGCCTGTATGCCTTGGTTTAGACGGGCTCGAGCTGTTTCAGCAATGCTGAGGGGAAAGAATAGACGGGTCGGGGAGGGAACGGTATGAAACTACCATGAAAGCACTGGACGCAGCGTGGACTGCGTCCAGCAGTGGGATCAGGGCTGTCCCACGTGGATGACGATCTTGCCTACTGTACGGCCGGACTCGCTTGCCTCATGGGCCTTGGCAATGTCCTTTAGCGCGAACTCGGCCGACACGACCGGACGCAGATGACCGCTGTCTGCCAGACGTGCTAGCTCCTGCAGGATCTCGGCATTGGGCTCGATGAAGATAAACGCACTGCGGACGTTGTGGGCCGTGGCCTTTTCTTCCGACGGCGGTGCAACGATGGAGACCAGAATACCCCCAGGCTTGAGCACGCTGAAGGAGGCTTCCTGCACCTCGCCACCCAGGGTATCGAAGACCAGATCGGCGTCTTTTACGATCTCCTGGAAGTTCTGGCTCTTGTAGTCGATGACCTGATCAGCACCCAGGGATTCGACGAGCTTGCGGTTCTTTTCGGAGCAGGTGGCAATCACCTGGGCGCCGCGCCATTTGGCCAGCTGTACAGCCAGTGTGCCGACGCCGCCTGAGGCCGCATGAATCAGTACCTTCTGACCCGGCTGAGTCTGGCCCACATGCACGATGGCTTCCCAGGCCGTGATACCGGCCAGGGGCAGGGAGGCGGAATCGGCATGGGACAGCGTCTTGGGTTTGCAGGCTACTTCGCTTTCGCGCACCGCGATGTATTCGGCGTAGGTGCCATTGCGCTTGATGTCCGGGCGGGAATAGACCGCATCGCCTTTCTTGACGCGAGTAACGCTCGCACCGACTTCTTCAACGATGCCGGAAACGTCCCAGCCCAGGGTCACAGGCAGGTCGTAGGGCAGCATGTCCTTCAGATAACCCTGGCGGATTTTCCAGTCGACGGGATTGACCGAGGAAGCCACCACACGAATCAATACATCGTCGGGGTTCAGGGTCGGCTTTTCCACGTCGGTATAGGTAAGGACACTGGCATCGCCATAGGAGTGAATCTGAACAGCTTTCATCGAATTCTCCATGAAGTAGGGAGAGCGGCCGCCGTGGCCGTCTGATAGGTGATGTTGTTAGGTTCTTTTCAATGCAAGAGTTGCATTGACCTGCTTCAGGTGCGAAGTAGTTAGCGTCTCGCTTGTCATAAAACACGTTGAATCAAGGCGTTTTCCCGTTTTCGAGCCATGCCGGTCGTCTGGCCAGACAAATTTCAGGCGACTCCTGCGGGTCTAGTGCTTACCGCATGATGACTGTCTGCTAGAGGTTTCATGAAACGTACGTCTGGTAAAACGCTTCCTGTGCTGCTTATTGTAGTCGCCGTGCTTGTCCTGGCGCGACTGGCAGCACCTTATGGTATCCACCGCTACGTAGAGCAGACGCTCAACGAAATACCGGGGTATCGAGCCACCATCGAAGACGTGGACGTCAACCTGTTGAAAGGCGGCTACACGCTCAAGAACGTTCGGATCGAAAAGTCCAACGGTGCAGTGCCGGAGCCGTTCTTCGAGGCTGAGCGCATCGATAACTGGACCCAATGGGGAAAGTTTGTCGATGCAAAACCTGTGGGACTGATGCACATGTATCGCCCGGTGCTGACCTTTGTACTGGCAGACAGCGAAAGTCATAGTCAGACTGGAATCGATTCGAGCTGGTTGCAACAGGTCGATGCCTTGTCGCCGCTACCGCCTAACCAGTCGGAAATCCATGATGGAATAATTCAATTGATCGATAAGCGTCCAGAACGGCCCGTGACGCTTTACATCAGTAACATAGAGTCGGTTACTCGTAATCTGGCCAATGCAGACAATGTCGATGATCCGCTCTGGGCAGAGTCAGAAATGACGGGTAATCCCATGGGGGCCGGCAGCATGACGACCCGCCTGCGGCTGGATGGTCTGTCGCCCAACCCGACGTTTGAGATGGACAGCGCAATCGATGATTTGCCGCTCAGCCGGCTGAATGATTTTTTTCGGGCTTATGCCAATATCGATGTCGAGCAGGGCACGCTGTCTTCGCGAACACACGTCTCGGCGCAACAGGGTAACTTCACGGCCTATACGAAGCCCCGGTACGAAAACCTCAAAATGGTTTCGCTGGAAAAGGACGTAAAGGAAAAAGGCGTCTTGGGCACTCTGAAGGAAGGCATCGCCAGTGTGGCGGCCAAACTGACTGATCAGAATGACCCACAGGATCCAGACGACGGGGTCACGTTGCGGTTGGCAGGCGTCATTAATGCGAATGAGCTTCGGCTCGATCCCAAGGCATCCTTCCGGCAGCAGTTTATCGACTCGGTGGTACCAGGGGCTCATTAGCCGGGCGGCAAGGCGAAGGGTGCTTTCGCCTTGCCTGCCAGTCACTGATCAATGCCCGCCAGGCCCTGCCGGATATCGTCGGTATTGGCGGGACGCACCAGACGAGAGACTTCCTGGCCGTTTCGAAAGAAGATCAGCGTAGGCCAGAGCTTGACCTTGAAGGAGCGGCCTAGTCGCCGGCCGCTGCCATCCTCGATCTTGAGATGACGAATAGCTGGGTGATCCTGGAAGGCTTGCTCGATCAAAGGTTGTGCGGCCCGACAGAAGCCGCACCAGGGCGCGCCGAACTCGATGAGCGTGGCACCTTCGAGCGCATCGACCTCATTGCGGCTGGGCTCCTGCGCAGCATAGGTAGTGTTCATGGCCATAAGGGGACTCCTGAAGCGTCAAGGGATACCTTACAGCAGACCACCGATCGCCAGGGAATATCTCGAAAGCCGTTGCCATGTCCTACAGCGATATAGCAAAAGGCTTACACAGCATTACCACAGTTGGCGCTATGACGCTGCCGGGCCTGTGCGTAATCTACACACATCGGACAGCAGCGCAGGACGCGCTCATACGAAGGTCAAGGATGATGACCGAGCCAGGATGGCAAACTCGATAAGGACATTGAGTCCGGTCAGAAAACCCCGCTTAGGCGGGGTTTTTGTTTGCCTGCTAAAAAGTACCGCGCATGAAAAAGCCCGCCGAAGCGGGCTTTCCAGTATTACCGCGTTACAGCTTGAAGCGTGCCACCATGGTGTTGAATGAGGTCGCCAAGCGGGACAGTTCCTGGCTTGAGGCGCTGGTCTGGTTAGCCCCTGCGGCAGTCTGGGCCGACAGGTCCTGGATGTTGACCAGATTACGGTCGACCTCCCGGGCGACCTGGGCCTGCTCTTCGGACGCACTGGCAATTACCAGGTTGCGCTCGTTGATCTGCGATACACCTTCGGTGATCCGGGTCAGCGCATCGCCGGCAGCAATCGCCAGGCTTTGGGTGTTAGTGGCCAGCGACTGGCTCTTCACCATGGCTTCTACTGCCTGATCCGCCCCGGCGCGTACCGTACTGATCATGCTTTCAATCTCTCCGGTGGAGGCCTGTGTGCGATGGGCCAGCGCACGCACTTCATCGGCTACCACGGCGAAACCACGACCCTGCTCACCGGCACGGGCCGCCTCGATCGCGGCGTTCAGTGCCAATAGGTTGGTCTGCTCGGCGATGGCACGGATCACGTCCAGCACCTTAGCGATATCGCGCACCTGACCAGCCAATGTGCCAACTTTGTCAGTGGAGGCGGTGATTTCCGATGTCATGACATTGATGGCCGTTACGGCTTCCTGCACCTGATGGCGGCCGGTCATGGCGTCCTGGCTGGTGGCCTGGGAAACTTCGGACGTCGAAACGGCGTTACGTGCCACTTCTTCCACCGCGGCGGTCATCTCGTTGACTGCCGTGGCGGCCTGCTGGATCTCGTCATTCTGGCGAGTCAGTCCTTGGGTGCTTTCCTCGGTTACTGCACTGAGCTCTTCGGCTGCCGATGCCAGCTGATGGGAGGCATGGGCAATTTCCTGCAGGGTGTCCTTGAGGCTGCCCTGCATGTTGGACAGTGCCACCAGTAGCTGACCGGTCTCATCCTGGGTATGAGCCTGAATATGCTGGGTCAGATCTCCTTGGGCAATGCGCTTGGCGCTATCCACCGCCGAGTGCAGCGGGCGAGTAATCATGCGAGTGATCAGAAGACCCAGACCAATGGCCAGGAAGAAGGCGATGATAATGCCCGTGAGCAGCGTCAGGTTGGCGCTTTTCTGCGTATGCATAGCATCGGCGGCACTTTCTTCGCTCTGCTTGATGTTGATGGCCAGAATGTTCTTCAGCTCGCCAACAGCCTTGCGATAAGCCGGATAGGTCTCGCTGTTGGTTATCTTCACAGCGGTCTCAAGCTCCCCCCGACTCAGTGCCGAGATGACTTTGTCCACGCTGGCAGTATAGGCGGGCCAATCGTCGGCAAATTTGTCGCCTTCGGCCTTTTCCTCGCCATCCAGAGGGGTCGCTCGATAATCCACGAATGCTTTATCAACCGTCCCGCCGTTTTCTTTCAGCGAGTCCAGGGCTATTTGAACTTCGGCGGGCTCCGCATTCGTGGCCTTGAGTGCCAGCACTTTGTAGAGATCGCGGTTATGGGCAATGACGTTTCGGAAGAGCGTATTGACCGCCAGTACCGAGGCCAGATCGTTGTGGATGGCGTTGTCCAGATCATCGGATAGCGAGTCGATGCTCTGTTTGCCCAACAGGCCGACCGCCAAGGTGATCAGTGCGCATAAAAGAAAGGCAATTAGCAACTTTGTTGCAAGTCTTGCATTGGCAAACCAGGCCATGATATGTCCCTGAAATAAAGATGAGCGAGGTCTGAACACCATCGCTCTAGCATGAGTAATCAAACGTTATGTCGTGGGCGTAGGGCATCGTTTAGCTGGGTTACGCCCATTACTCACCCTTCGTCATACATCGACTGGAAGGCAGGAAACTTGAGTGCAATGAGGAATAGTTGGCGAAATGCTGTTGAAAGGATGGCATTTATATCGCGCTGTTCTACAGTTCTTTAGTCAGACTATTTGCTTCGTCCTCTCTAGGGTGGGCGTTTGACGACTTCCTCTAACAATCACAATAAGGAATGCAGAATGGCTTTCGCGCGTCGCGAATTTCTTACTGTTTCACTCACCTCGGCCGCAGCGCTGGCGGCTGGCAGTGCGCTGGCAGCTACCAATCCCCCCTCCGGCGATCCGTTTGGCCTCACCCGTGACTGGAACGGGACACCGGCTACCGTCATGCCTGATCCTGCCTGGGAGATTCATGACAAGGCGTTCAGTGGGCGGTTGGGCAATGCGATGGTGGAGCGCCTCTGGAGTGGCGGTCGCTGGACGGAAGGCCCCGTATGGATGGCGGATTGGCGCTGTCTTCTCTTCAGTGACATTCCTACCGGGCGAATCCTGCGCTGGAATGAGGATGACGGTCGCGTCACGGTGTATAGCGCCCAGTCCAACAATGCCAATGGCCATACGCGTGACCGAGAAGGACGGCTGATCAGCTGTGAGCACGACAGTCGTCGGGTAACTCGCTTGGAGCATGACGGCACAATCACAGTACTGCTGGACGTGTTCCAGGGCAAAAAGCTCAACGCGCCGAACGATGTGGTCGTTGCGGCTGATGGCGCCGTCTGGTTTACCGATCCGGGCTATGGAATCCTGGGGGCATACGAAGGCCATAAGGCAGACTTTGAGCTGCCGACCAATGTCTATCGCATCGATCCACAAAGTGGCGAGGCCCAGGTGGCCGTAGGAGATTTCCAGCGTCCGAACGGTATCGCGTTCTCACCTGATGGCAAGCAGTTGTATGTCAGCGATACGGCTGGCGGCGGTGATCCGGGCAAGCCCTGCCACCTGCGGGCGTTTAACGTGGGCGAGGGCGGCAAGCTTGATGGGGGGCGTGTCCTGATCGATGCAAAGAACGGTGTAATCGATGGATTCCGCTGCGATAGTGATGGCAATCTCTGGTGCAGCTGGGCAGGGGACGCGGCTAACAACAGTGTTCGCGTCTTTTCGCCTGAAGGTCAGCCACTGGCTACCCTGCATCTGCCGGAAACAGTGTCCAATGTGGAATTTGGTGGGCCTAAGGGCAACCGCCTGTTCATTACTGGTGGGCAGTCACTCTATGCCACCTATGTGAATGCAACAGCTGCCCGTCGCAGCTGAGCGGCATGAGGTTGGCCAAGCGCAGAATGCCGTCGCGCCTGGCCAAAGAATGTTACAGGCCGAACGGGTAGGTCTCGTCTGCCGAACCTGCCGCTTCCGAGTCGCCCAACGGCGTAACGGCCTGGGTTTCCTCAATCCAGACGAAGGCATCGAACTGATCGGCCAGTACCGTTTCGAAGTAGTGGCTCATGCGCTCGGTTTCAGGTCGGTAGATGACGCCGATGGCGCGGTTGAGATTTAGCTCACCCAAGGCCTCACGCAGATCCTCTCGCCGGAAGTCCCGCCAATCAGTAAGAGACGCCGGTACACCCGCCTTCAGGAAGCGATGTTCCCAGCTGTCGTGACGGGAAGGACGAACCTGCTTGATATACATCTCGCCATCCCAGTCGTCTGCTGCCGCGACGGTTCCCCGGTCAGTGCCCATACCAATCAGGACGGCCTCCCGCTCGTAGGCGCTGCGGCACAGCTGACCAATATTGAATTCACCGCGCCAGCCCATGGCAGTCGCATCGGCATTACCCACATGGGAGTTGTGTGCCCAGACAATGGCCTTTGCCTCCGGGCCACGGTGCTCCAGAAGGGTTTGCAGGGTATCGAACATATGTCGATCACGTAGGTTCCAGGAGGCGACCGAACCGCGGTACATCGCCCGATAGTATTGCTCTGCCGCCCGGACCACTCGAGCGTTCTGCTTGGCGTTGAACAAGTCTTCTTCATCCTGCGCAAGCTCTTCAAGCCGGGTGGAGAGCAGGCTGTGCAGCTGGTTGACGACTGCGTCTTCGCAGGAGTCCTTTCCGGCGCGCTCTACCAGATGACCATAGATAGCCGGCTCGTCCTGCCAACGGGAAAGACAGCTATAGCGCTCCCGCGCCTGCTTCGCTAGTTCCGGGTCGGTTTTGCCCAGGTAATCCAGCACCTCGGCGATGGAGTTGCGCAGGCTGTAGACATCCAGACCCCGAAACTCTACCCGGTCCTCAGGGGCTCGTTGCTCGTTATAGCCGCGTAGCCATTGTGTAAAGGCTTCTACGTCCGTATTACGCCACATCCAGGTGGGGAAGCGCTTGAATCCCGTTGCCTTCCAGTCATCGTCTGTTCGCCCGCGCACGTAGCGATCTATGTAGCCGGCGTCCGGCCAGTCCGCCTCGACGGCCACGATCGAAAACCCATGGTGCTCGATCAGGTGGCGGGTGATGGCGGCGCGGGTCTGATAAAAATCGGATGTGCCGTGACTGGCTTCGCCGATCAACACCACCCGTGCATCGGCGTAGCGATCGAAGAGAGGGCCAAAATCAGGGCTTTCCAGGTCCGGAAGCGGTTCTGCATAGCGCCTGAGCATGTCGATCGTGTGTTGACCCGAGGTGGATGATCGACGCAGGAAGCGTTGCAGTCGTTCTCTGGCCGGTGCGCTCATGGTTGTTACCTCGCGAATGCAGTGAGGCCCTTTATCCATGGGCGGTAGGGTGCGGTCATGCCTATATCAGAGACAGGGCTCGGCAGGGGGATGTTCCAGCCATGCGACCAACGCACTGGCGTCCAAACCAGTCATCGGCAGGGGCTCCGCTTCGTTGCGACATTGTTACAGACGCACGGTCAACCGAATTCATCCTGCAATCACGAGGAGGACCTCTATGTCATCCAATGTCGAGGTGTTGGACCGAACCATTCAGCAAACGAACCTGTGGCTTGACGATATCGCTACGCACCTGGGAGCTCCTGATCGACAGACGGCTTATCATGCCTTGCGCGCCGTACTGCTTTCGGTACGAGACCGTATCGGAATCGATAACGCGGCTCACCTGGCTGCCCAGTTGCCCCTCATGATTCGCGGCATTTTTTATGAGAACTTCCATCCGGCGGGCACACCCACTCAGGAAGAAACCCAGGACGCCTTCCTGAAAAAGATCAGCAGCCTTGTATCGCCCTCAATCGATCTGGATCCGCACAGGGCGGCCAAGTCGGTGCTACGTGTCCTGTATGAGCGTATAGACCCCAACGAAGTCGCCAAGGTCGCCAGCCTGTTCCCCATGCCGCTGCGTAGCCTTTGGCCGGAAGACACCGGTGTGCCCGGCACTCGGGAAGGGGAAGCGTAAGATGCACATCAACGTTGAAGAGCTGGACCAGTCCGTAAAGCAGGCCTTGCAGTGGATCGCGGACGTCGATGAGCGCATGGGAACTCGAAACCGGCGTCTTGCCATGACCTCTTTGCAATGCACGCTGCAAGCGGTCCGTCGGCAGCTCGATCCTGATCAGGTCGCGCGTCTGGCCAAGTGTCTACCCATTCCATTGAAGGGGGCCATGTTCGAGAACTGGCGCCCGGCAGCACCTAGTCCGGCTACAAGCCGTAGCGAGTTTTTGGGCCGCATTGAGGAAACCGTTTTTCGCAACCTCGACATTTCGGTCGAGCGCGGCGTCAAGGCGTCCCTTGAAGTGATGTGCAAGAGGATACCGGCTGAAGTTGTGGCCGAGTTTGCCGGACGCCTGCCATTCGACCTGCGCAGTTTATGGAGCAACGAGCCCTTGCCCTATCCAGGACACGGAGCGGTTTGAGTTTTTTTCAGGTAATTGACCCAATGCGGCTCAAGTTCTGTAAAACCGCGTCGATACAGTGATCAGGCAGGCAGCTTTCCACCCTCCTTCGCTGCCTGACTTCTTTTTCTGCCCCACCTGTTGGGGCTTTTTTTGCCCGTTAAAAGGCGCAGACCATTGCGCTCAGGACAACAGGCAGAACGCTGTACTAGTGGCTCGCGGCTCCTCTGCGGCCCGCCCACATCACGCACCACAGTGGGAGGGGAAGGGTAGTGATCAGCAGAACCCACAGCAGGGTGTATACCGAGTCGACGCCTTCGTTTTGCAGGTTGATGAACAGCTTGACTGGAATCCCCTGCGGGAAATAGCTAAATACCAGCACGATGCCAAACTCGCCTATCACCCTTACCCAAGTAATGGCCAGTGCAGCGGCCAGCCCGCGGGCTGCCTGGGGTAGGGTGAGCCGCAGAAAGATCTGCCAGGCACAGGCCCCCAGCGTTCTACCGGCTTCTTCGGTCTCGACCGGCACCTGCTCAAATGCCGAGCGAGCCGACAGTACAAAGTAGGGGAGTCCGCCGTAAATTTGTGCCAGGACAAAGGCGGCTGCGTTGTTATTGAGTTCAAGGCCAATGGCAGAGAGCACTTCCCCCAGCGAACCATAGGCTCCGTAGGCAGATACCAACAGGATACCCAGCGCCAGGGGCGGCGCCAGCAGCGGTACGAGAACAGCCACTTCCACTGCGCCTCGCCACACGGATCGAGTTCTGGCCAGCCATACGGCCAGAGGCAGGCCAAGCAGAATGATTAACGGCAATGAGATAGCGCTCATACCCAGTGACACGGCCACTGCCTGGCCATCGCCATAGGCAAGGTGAAAGCCTGACCAGGGCGTGACCAGTACCAATGTCATGAAAGGGATGATCAACAGAAGGACCGCCGGTATCCCCAACCAGAGCGCGTTCAACTCAGATCGACCCACCTTTCGGGCGGTCATAACCGTTTTTCTCGAACAGCGCCTGGCCTTCCGGACTCTTCATGAACGCAATGAATTGTTGAGCCTGTTCAGGATGAGGTGCGTTTTTTAACACGGCGGCATAGAACACCAGCGGCTGGGTATGGAGCGTCTTGCGCTTGCCTTGCGGGTCGGTAATCTCGAAGCTGGCCTGGTTGTACCAGTCTGCCTCCATGGCCGGATTGCTCAGATTGATCTCGTCCGGCAACTTGACATAGGGCAAACCGGCTGAGCGCGTAGCACTTTCATAGCCGGAGGCTGCGTCGACCTGACCGGCTTCCAGCCGCGTCAGCAGCCCACCTTCGGCAAATACCTGCTGCGGATTTCGCGTGTCGCCCAGTACCTTTTCAGCCAGATCAGGCTGATGGTAATACCGGCTGGCCAGCATCAGCGTGAAGATAATGTTTTGTCCCTGGGGGTCGGTTACCGGATCGGTGCGGCCAAAGCGCAGTGATGGTGTCTGCAGGACTTTCCACCAAGGAGTCGCCTGCGTCGGATTTTCACTGGCGGCGCGAAATGCCTCGGCATATTTTCCCTTCGGGTTGTAGGCGATCACCATGCTGGTACTGGCGACCGGTTCGGCGGTATCGACCAGCCCGGCCTTTTGCAGAACGGCAATCGGCCCAGGCGTGATGGATACAAAAACGTCCGCTACCACTTTCCTGGACGCCAGCAGATTGGCCATGCCATAGGCGCCCTGGCCTTGTCCCTGGTAATTGACCTGTTCACGTTGCGCGAAAGCCGGGCCAAGCGACTTGTCCATCACCACGCCCATCGACCCTGCATAGGTCACACGAAAATCATCAGCCGCATGGGCGGGGGAGGTCGAGAAGAGGAGCGACACAAGTGTAACGCCCAGCAGGCGAGACGGAATAAGAGCTTTCAGAGTGAGGTTCATCATGCATAATCGCTATATAGTTAGCTATATAACGATATGGATTTTCAACGCGCTGTCAATGAACGTGACGGCGCTAGCGCTGAACGTGCTTGAGGCCACCTGTTCGAAAGCGGTTGGAAGAGCACCTTTTTGCAGGCAATAAAAAACCCGCCGAAGCGGGTTTTGCTGACCATACTCGACATCCCTGGCAAGCTGCCATCCTGGCGTGGTCATTCATCCTTGATCTCCCTGAGCGCTTCCTGCGCTGCAGTCCGATGTGTGTAGATTACGCAGGAGAAGGCGCGGGCAATAGCGCTGACTACAGGCATGCGATGTAAGCCTTTTGCTATTGCGTGAGTAAGACGCCTGTAAGTCGACCGTTAGGGCTTCTTCTCGTCAGAGGCTCTGGCAGCGGGTGCCAGTTCCTGCTTGACGCCCTGCTCGCTGGCAGGGCTGGACACGGCGCCTTGCGCCTGCTCGTTGGTAGGCTGACTGCCAGTCTTGTTGTCTTCGGAAGTCTTTTCACAGGCGGCCAAGCCAAGTGCACTGGCCAGCAAGACGGCAGAGGCAAGAGTCTTGTGCATGATGTTGTCCTCGGATGGGTGCGTTATTTCGAGCCTGCACCCGGAGGCGAGTTCCTGAGCGATCCTCCGGCACTTTCGTCCATCTGCTTTAATGACGTAACGACGAATAGAGGGAATGCTGCATGAGAATCGCATGGATACTACTGTTGGTGACAGTGGCAGGATGCTCGAAAGTGTCTACCCCAACGGAGTCCGCAGATACCCCGGACTGGTTAAAGGCCAGGATCAAGTCGTTACAGGCGCTGCCTGAGGCCAATCCGCCCAGACGTATTTTCAGGACGACGTTTGAGGGAGAGACCGCTTATTACGTTTCTCCAGCCTGCTGTGACATACCCAGTGAACTCTACCGGGTTGACGGTACGTTATGGTGTTATCCCAGCGGTGGCATCGCCGGTGGTGATAGGCGCTGCCCTACGTTCAGTCTGGATCGCCAGCGCATGGAGCCTCTCTGGCAGGACGATCGCTCCTCCAAGGCCAGCCGCACGCCTGCCAGGAACTAGGGTGCCGTTGTACTCTTGAGCCTGAACATTGGCAAAAGTGATTGCCCGCGTACGGATCCTGGCGGCTACGGCCTTGAAATACCGTTTAGCTGATCTATTCCTCAGAAATATTCTAGACGGCTGTGTTTGTTTTGGCCTGTGGTAGACTAGCCAACTCTTTGTTTTTAAAGGAAATCAAGAGGCATGCCCATGCCGAATCGGTATAGGGCAGATAGGAGCGGCATTAGACGGTAGTGTCTCGTCAGCCAATGATGGCCGCCTTTTTGCGCCAATTCTCTTTTTCTGGCGCCTTCCATTACAACGCCAAAACTAGAACAACGGGGATATACATTCATGTCCAAGCCCAAGCTTAGTCTTGCCTGGCAGATTCTCATCGGTCTTGCCCTGGGAATTGCAGTCGGAGCGCTTCTCAACCACTTCAGCGGCGAAAAAGCCTGGTGGATCGACAATATTCTCAAGCCAGGCGGCGATATCTTCATTCGCCTGATCAAGATGATTGTCATACCCATCGTGATCTCCACCCTCATCGTAGGCATCGCCGGGGTAGGGGACTCGAAAAAGCTGGGGCGCATCGGCCTCAAGACCATCGTGTATTTTGAGATTGTCACCACGATTGCCATTGTGGTGGGACTGATGCTGGCCAACTTCTTCCAGCCTGGCTCGGGGATCGACATGTCTACCCTGGGTACGGTGGATATCTCCCAGTATCAGAAGACCACGCAGGAGGTTCAGCACGACCATGCGCTCGTGGCGACCATCCTCAACCTGATCCCTTCCAATATCTTTGCTGCGGTGGCCCGTGGCGAGATGCTGCCCATCATCTTTTTCTCGGTGATGTTCGGACTGGGCCTGGGCGCGCTGCCTGACAGTACGCGTGAGCCCGTGGTTCGTGTGTTCCAGGGCATTTCCGAAGCCATGTTCAAGGTTACCCACATGATCATGCGCTACGCGCCCATCGGTGTGTTCGCGCTGATTTCGGTAACCGTGGCCAACTTTGGTTTCTCCTCGCTGCTGCCGCTGGCCAAGCTGGTGATCCTGGTTTATGTCGCCATCCTGTTCTTTGCTCTGGTGGTGCTAGGACTGGTGGCCAGGCTGTTCGGCTTCTCGGTGATGAAGCTGATCCGCATCTTCAAGGACGAGCTAATTCTGGCGTATTCCACGGCCAGTTCCGAAACCGTACTGCCGCGTATCATCGAAAAAATGGAAGCCTACGGTGCGCCCAAGTCGATCAGCAGCTTTGTGGTTCCAACAGGGTATTCCTTCAATCTGGACGGCTCGACGCTGTATCAGAGCATTGCCGCCATTTTCATCGCCCAGCTCTATGGCATCGATCTGAGCCTTGGTCAGCAACTTCTGCTGGTCCTGACCCTGATGGTGACCTCCAAGGGCATCGCCGGTGTACCGGGTGTGTCCTTCGTGGTGCTGCTGGCTACCCTGGGCAGCGTGGGTATTCCATTGGAAGGTCTGGCATTCATTGCCGGCGTGGACCGCATCATGGACATGGCGCGTACGGCCCTGAACGTAATCGGTAATGCCCTGGCGGTTCTGGTTATTGCCCGTTGGGAAGGTTTGTACGACGCTGAAAAAGGCGAGCGTTACTGGAACTCCCTGCCGCATTGGCGTCATGATAAGACGCAGGCATACGGCAACATGACCAAGTCGGATATTGCACAATCCTGATCGAAAAGAAGCCGCTGAAAAGCGGCTTCTTTTTTGGGTGCAGATTGGTGACCGGCCCGTTTTTCGTCTGTCAGGATACCTTGCTGAGCGAGATGAATCCGATGTTTTCCAGGGCCGAAGCGATCATGGCACCGGTTTCTTCGAGTTGGCTGGCAAGGTCATCGCTCGAAACCCGCATTGACCACTCTTCTTCTTCAAGCGGCGGCCAGGGTTGTTCAGGGCTGGCCTCTACCTGATCCACTGCATTCAGGAAGGCACCCAGGTCTGGCAGGAAGACGGTATAGCCATCCCCCTTGAGCGCCATGGTACGAATGCCCAGCAAACGGCAGATTTCCGCCTTTGCGCCTACTTCTTCGCGGTCCGCCTGCCGGGAGCGCTCGATCAGAGCTGCCAGCTCTGTATCCATGAGGCGCCCTCCATGAATCAGCTCAGGGCCGGACTGCCAGGTTTCAGGCGCGCAGTCCTTTAAATCCGGGCGCAGCGGAATATGCGGATTGATTTCCATGGGGTAGATCCGGCAGACCAAGGGGCGACGCTCATAGATCGAACAGCGATTACTGTCGTCCAGGTTGCGGCACGGGCCAACGTTATACGCGGCGAAGGTGATAGAGACGTAGGCCTGTGTATTGCCGCAACGAACCGGTAGCGAACGGCGTTGTACATGCTCACGCTGGTTGACAGGCACTCCGTAGCCATTGTCCAGAAAGCCTTCGACCAGAATGATCAATTGGCCGCCATCGGTTGCCCAGGCCTTGGCTTCCTGAAGCGTCAAAGGGACGTGATGATCGTTGCAGCACTTGCCGCAGCCGTTACAGGCGAATCGAGTATTCATGTCGGACCCAGAACTGGTTGAACGAGCGGCGGAAAACAGGCACCGCCGCCAGGAAAACCTCTTCCGAGCAATTAGCGCGCCAGCCTTGCAAGGGCTGGCGAACCTGTTAGTGCTCGATCATCTCGCGGATACGAATGGCCAGCTTTTCCACGGCAAAGGGTTTGGTGACCATTTCCATACCGGGCTCCAGAAAGCCGCTCGCCAGCGTCGCGTTTTCAGCATAGCCGGTGATGAACAGAACCTTCAGGTCGCTGCGTAGCTCGCGGGCGGCATCAGCCAGCTGGCGACCGTTGAGGCCGGGCAAACCAATGTCGGTGATAAGCAGATCGATAGGCTGGGATGACTGAATGATCTTGAGCCCGGACGGTCCGTCATGGGCTTGCAAGGCCTTATAACCCAAGTCCTTGAGGACCTCGACGATCAGCTCGCGAACAATGGGCTCGTCCTCGACAATCAGCACCGTCTCGCCGTGCTCGGTGCGGTAGGCGTCGGTCAGGCCTGTTTCTTCACGATCCTCTTCGTGCGAGCCCTGAAAACGCGGCAGATACAGTTTTACCGTCGTACCGATGCCCACTTCAGAATAGATAGTGGCATGGCCCTCGGACTGACGAATGAAGCCATAGATCATCGACAGGCCAAGCCCCGTACCTTGCCCGATGGGCTTGGTCGTGAAGAAGGGATCAAATGCCCGCTCGATGACTTCCCTGGGCATGCCGACGCCGGTATCGGTTACGGAGATGCACACATACTGTCCAGGCTTTATGTTGCGCTGGCGTGACGTATAGGCCTGATCCAGATGGGCATTGCAGGTTTCGATCACGAGACGGCCGCCGTTGGGCATGGCATCGCGCGCATTGATCGCCAGATTGAGGATGGCGCTTTCCAGCTGGTTGGCATCGCATAGGGTGATCCACAACCCGCCCGCAGTGACCATCTCCATCTGAATGCTCTCGCCCAAGGTGCGATGCAGGAGGTCTTCCATCGAGACGACCAGCTTGTTTACATTGACCGGCTTGGGGTCCAGCGGCTGTCGGCGGGCAAAGGCCAGCAGGCGATGAGTCAGCGCGGCAGCTCGGTTGGCGGAGGTCATCGCGGCCTTGGCGTAACGCTCGATAGCCTCGACACGGCCCTGGGCCAGGCGGGTCTGCATGATATCGAGCGAGCCGATGATGCCGGTCAGCAGGTTGTTGAAATCATGGGCGATGCCACCCGTTAGCTGTCCCAACGCTTCCATTTTCTGCGACTGACGCAAGGCTTCTTCAGCCATTCGCAGCGCTTCGGCCTGCTCCTTTTCCGCGGTGATTTCTCGACCTACGGCATGGATGAGCGTGCCATCCGGAACGGCAATCCAGGACAGCCAGCCGTAGCTACCATCCTTGCGCAGGTATCGGTTTTCGAAGCGCATGGTGGTGATTCCCTTGGCGAGACTTTCTGTCTCGGCCAGGGTGCGCTGCCTGTCATCAGGATGGGTAAAGTCGAAGTAGGAGCGGCCAATCAACTCCTTTTCGTTCCAGCCAAACAGTGTTTTCCAGGCCGGGTTGGCCGCCGTAATGGTGCCATCGAAGCGGGCCACCAGCATGACGTCTGTTGACAGTCGCCACATCCGGTCCCGGTCGGCGGTGCGTTCGGCTACCTGCGCTTCCAGCGTCTCGTTCAGCTTGCGCAGTGCCTGCTCCGCCTCCAGGCGCTTGAGTACGGCCCCGGCCGCGCGCGCCAGCGCTTCAAGCGTAGCAATCTCGGCCGGTTCAGGCGTATGGAGTCTGGCCCAGTACGCGCCGATGGCAGCGGTAGCGCGTCCATCGCTGACCAGGGGCACCATCACAAGACTCTTGATGAAGGTAGGCGTGTAAAAGCGTTTGATCAGCCTCGGATCATCCTGCACATCGGGAATCACTGCTGTTTCCAGGTGAGTCATGGCCCAGCCGGAGATGCAGTCGGTAATGGCGAACCGTTGACCCTTCCACAGCGGTTCAGGCGTGATCTCGGCAGCATAGAAACACTGATCGCCTTCGCGCAGCACGATCGCGACCCCATCGGCATTGGAAAGCCGACGTGCTGCATGACTCACGATCTCGATCAGCTCCTCCAGCGTGTGGGCGGAAGGTGCTTTCTCGATGGCCTCGGACAGCAGCTCTAGGCGGTTGCTGCGCTCATGTGCCAATTGCTCGGCCCGCTTGCGTTCGGCCAACTCGTTCTGGGCCTTGCGGAAGAGACGGGCATTGTCGATGGCAATGGCCGCCTGACCGGCAATGCCATCCAGCAGGTATTCGTGCTCTTCGGTAAACATGCCGGGCTCGGCGTGGCCAAACAGCATGCCGCCCAGTACCTCGCCGGAGCGTGAAACCACCGGGACGGCCAAATAGCTGCGCACTGGCAAATGCCCTTCAGGCATTCCTGCATGGGGGGCGCTTTTTCCGTAACGGGGGTCCTGGGTGATGTCATCAGAGCGTACGATGCCCTCGCCCTTGAAGGTTGGCGCAAAGACGGCGGTGTTACGCGGCATGGGAAAATCAGCAAACGCTTCGCGCGGTACACCCGACAGCGCATACAGCATGTAACTTTCACCCTGCTCGTTCAGCACGTTGTAGAAGAACGCGCCGAACTGCGCATGAATCAACGCAACGGCTGCATCGGTCGCTTCCTGCACCAGCTTGTCCAGGTCCAGTTCGGCGGCCAGGCGGGCACCAATCCGGTTGAGAATTTCAAAGCGATCCACGTCTGGAGTGAGCGCATCCTGCGGCATGATTGAATTGAGTTCGACATCCAACATGTAAACGGCTCTACAACGGGGCAGGCAGAAACAAAGCCGCCGGCTAGCGGGACCTTGGGTATATGAGGAGGATGTTAGGCTGCTTGACGTGGCTTCGCTCTGTTAAAAACAGGCCGCAGGGCGCGCGTGGGCGATCAAGGCGCGCAGCTACTCATCAGGCTTACCAACAACTTCATCTACAGCCGATGGGCATTGGGCGCGGAATCTACTGGCAGGAGGGGAGGCTGGCAATACAGATCTGACGATCGTCACAGTTTTATGGTCTCAAACCATTTCGTTGTCAGGTGGGGGGATGGCCTCCAAAGAGGCCATCCAGATGCTTAGAAGCGCAAGCTCAGGTTGGCTTTGACATTCTGATCAGTGGTATCGCTGCTGAGCTGACCACCATAGCTGATCCCTACGCTGACCGTTTCATTCAGGGCCATATCCACTGCACCCTCGATAACGGCTGCGTTGCGAGCAATCGGTGCGCCTTCCAGGGTGAATGTATTGCCACCCTCGAACGCTGCCTTGTGCTCGGGCGTTACGTCACCAAAGGCATGCCGCCATCCGAGGGTTGCGCTGGGCTTGAGTTGTACCCTGCCAACCGACGCCGTAGTCGATGCACGCAAGCCCAGAGTGCTGAAGGTCACGTCTGTATCCTGGGATTTGTTATCCAGCGCCAGGGCACCGCTGCGCTCATGGAAACTGTCGGTATGCACTCGGACATGGGCAAGACCCGCGAAGGGCTCCAGCGTCACCTGATCCTGCCTGATCAGATAACCCAGTTCGCCAAACACCTGCGTGGTGCCTGCATCATAGTTGGGCGACAGCCGATCGGCACTGCCCAGAACGGACAGGGTGCGCTTGGCATCAATGTCATGCCAGGTGTGCGCCGCGCCCAGCTTCAGGCTCAGGGCATCCCATTGGGCGCCGGCGTACAGACCCAGATGATAGTTGTCGCTCTTGGACGAGCCCGAGATGTGGCGCAGGTCGAAGTCACTGTAGCTATAACCTGCCAGCGCGCCCAGGCGCCAGGTATCGTTAAGCGGTGCATCAGCGCCGAACAGGATGCCGGTGGTGTGCGTATCCAGACCTGAGACGTTATGTGTGCTGTCGGTCTTGCCCCAGGCGCCAAGGGCTTGCGTCCAGACCACACCTCTAGCGTTATCGCCCATCAGGTTCTGCATGCCCGGCGCGGTATCAGCTGCCGAGACCTGGGCATTATGCAGGCGATCCGTCATGGCGTTACGGACCAGACGGCTGTCCTCGACCAATGCTGTCTGGGTAGAGGCGTGCAGTTCATTCGACAGCGCACGGAAGGTCTGCTGCGCCGTCGCCGTGTCCAACTGTGCCACCTGATCCCACAACGCACTGCCAGCTACGACGCTATCCAGCCCAGCCGCAACGGCACGCTCGTTACGGGTCGTGCCCAGGGAGGCAAAGGTAGTGCTGTTGCGCTCCAGCGCCAACTCAACACCATTGGCAGAGTAGCTGAGCGTGGGCGTCAGAAAGGCATAGTTTGAGGTGACGTTGGCAAAGGTGCCCGTAACCCCGCCATTGGCTGTCAGGATGGAATAACGCGTCAAGGGTTGCCAGTTGCCGCTCTGGACCAGCGACAGCGTGCTGTTATCGATCGTAGCGCTACCGGTCGCGACGATGCGATCCGTCTGGCCGGCCTCGTTGGTTTCAACCTGATAGACCGCTCCATTGGCGAGCGTGACATTACCGTTCACGTTCAACTGTCCGACGGAATTTCCGGGCGCGACGATGCCGCCCTGGGCCACGACGAGGGTGCCGACCGTACCGTTGCCACCCAGGGTCGAGCCCTGGTTGACGGTAACGGCAGAGTTGGCGAGGCTGCCGTTCACGGCCAGGCGGCCTTCGTTGACTGCTGTGGTACCCGAAAAGCTGCTATTGCCGGTCAGGTCCAGCGAGCCGGCTCCGGTCTTGATCAGCGAGCCGTTACCGGCAAGGGTGTTGCCCATCGTATCGTCGACGGACTGGTCCAGTACAAGGGTGGCGTTGTTGGTGATGGCACCGCTGCCAAACGCGCGGGCATAGCCCCTGAGCGTACCGCCATTGATCATCGTGCCGCCGGTATAGGTATTTTCGCCACTTAGCGTCAGCTCGCCGGTGCCATTCTTGATCAGCCCACCGCTACCGCTGATGTTATTTCGCCAGGCATCCTTGGCGTTGAAGCCGCCGAGGCTGGCATCCATGTTGACCGTTACGTCGGAGGTGAAGGCCCCGTAACCATCACCAGCCGCCAACAGGTTCAAGCGGCCATAGCCGTTGGACTCATCGATGACCACATAGCCGGACGAGATTTCGGTACTGGCCAGCACATCACGACGCTGGCTGGCGTCCAGATAGGGGAAGCGGGTTTCCAGCAGCACTTCGGCATTGACCGGCACGATGGGCGCAAGGTCTGTCGGGCCTACCGGCGCAAAGCCATAGGTCATGCGTGAGGTATACAGCGCCTTGTCCTGCGCATGTTGCGAGAAGCGGTCCGTTGCCGGGTCGATTGGATCCATGCAGTTGTTGATATCGCCACCGCACTGCTCGGTGAAGTATGCCTGCGCCTGCTGAAAGGCCTCGTTGCGAAGTTGGGCGTTATTGGTGAGGTTGTCGATCGCAAAGTAGGTCGCGGTGATACGGCCGCCTATTACATCGAACGGCGAATGCATACCTGCGACGATCCGGTTGTTACCTACCTCCGAGGCGCGCAGCATCAGTTCTTCGAAGCGCTGCGGGATGGCATAGCTCAGGGCAATCGAGGAAAGATAGGCCGCGTTGGTATGTCCACTGGGAAAGCCGCCGTCCGTTTCTGGAGTGCTGCTGCGAGCCGGCCGCAGGGAGGGCTGAATAATCTCTTCCTGGGTCTGGCGCCAGGGGCGAGGGTACTGATAGGCATTCTTGGCGGGTGTAGTGGATGCATCGTTGCGCACCGCACCGACCAGCTGGACAACCTTGCCCAGGGCGGATGAGGTCTCGCCTGCACCGTTGCCCTTGTCGTCGTATTTGACGGTCTGGTTGGAGTCGTCGAACGTGGTGATGGTGGTAAAGGCACCGGAACCTGCGCGGTATCCGTCCGCCAGTGAGCCCAGCCCATCGATGGCGCTATAGCTCTGGTTGCGACGGTCATCGTAATAGGCTGCGATTTCCTGCTCACGTGTCCGAGTATGGGAAAGGTCCACAACATACTGAACGTTACGCTGAAGAATCGGTGCCCCCAGCACGGTCGGCGTACCGGTATTCCACGTGGCGCCGGGTGTCCAGAGCGTGTTGAAGCCAGACAGCAGGTCCACACCGTTGATGGCGTTGTTATCGGCACGACCGGCCGCTTGTACTGATGCAGCCAACAGGGACAGAACGAACGATGAAGCGACCACACACGAACTGACGTTTGACGGTCTCACTAACGACTCCTTTCATGTATCCGAAGCTTTACGAAAAGGTACAAAGCGGTACAAAGGTCGAGGAGCGTACGTAGCCAGCTTTTCAGTTCTGTGGCGAGAACATGACAATTGGGTTGTGCGATGACGTTTAGGCGGCCATGAAAAAGCCCGGTCTAAACCGGGCTTCATGCTGACGCAGGCTGATTACTGCTGACCGAATACGCGCGTCAGGTGCGCCTTGTATTCGGCCTGATGACGCTCGATGTCCGGCGCCTTGATGACATCATTCGCCAGATAGGTCGGCAGGGCCTCAAGGCCTACAAACTGCTGCGACTTGTGGAAGGGGAAGTACACACCGTCCACACCTTTGCCCTCGAAGAAGTTGCCCGGCTCGTCGAACGCTTCACGCGGTGCGTTCCAGGTCAGGGACAGCATGTAGCGACGGCCCTGCAGCAGGCCACCGGTGCCGTACTGCTTGGTAGGATCGCTACGGGTACGACCGTCGTTGGCATATAGAGAGCCGTGGCCGGCGGTCAGGACCTCGTCCAGATACTTCTTGACGGTCCAGGGGGCGCCCATCCACCACCCCGGCATCTGATAAATGATGGCATCAGCCCATAGGTACTTCTGGACTTCAGCCTCAACATCGTAACCCGACTCGATCACGGTTTCCTTGACGGTATGACCCAGCTCGCTCAGATGGCCTACAGCCAGAGTGTGCAGGGTTTCGTTATAACGCCCTGCGGAATGGGCGAACGATTTGCCGCCATTGATCAACAAGATATTCATGAAAGCTCCCACTTAAACGGGTAGGGCGCAAAAGGGGTGCGCCAGAAAGCGGTACAGTGTCCTCCGCACATGCTTGTCGTTAAAGTAGATAAACTGGAAAAGATAATTGATTTGAAATCAAGAATGGCGGACGAAGGCAGGCATGAAAACCACGCTGGAAGAACATCTGGTATTCAAGACCGTTGTCGAAACGGGTTCCATAACCGCAGCGGCCGACCAGTTGGGACAAACCGTTTCGGGCGTGAGTCGCGCTCTTAGCCGCCTCGAGCAAAAGCTTGACACCACTCTGTTACGTCGCACGACCCGGCGTCTGGAGCTTACCGATGAGGGACGGCATTTCCTGACCCAGGTCCGTGCCATACTGGCCTCGGTCGATGAGGCCGAGGAGCAACTGGCGATCCGGCGGCAACGGCCGGCAGGCCGTTTGCGGGTAAATGCGGCACCGTCCTTCATGTATCACGTTGTCGTCCCGTTGGTGGGTCTGTTCCGTGAACAGTATCCCGGCATTACGCTGGAGCTGGACACGAATGACCGCTTCATCGACCTGCTGGAACAGCGCACGGATGTTGCCATCCGGATCGGCGAATTGCGTGACTCTACTCTGCACGCGCGACCGTTGGGGCAGAGCAGGCTCGGCCTGCTGGCCAGCCCGGGCTACCTGAATAGGCATGGGACACCGCTTGCTGTCGCTGACCTGCATAAACATACCTTGATCGGTTTCAGCCAGCTTGATCACCTCAATCAGTGGCCGCTACCAAACGAGCGAGGTGCTACGCTGGCGGTTTCGCCCGATATATCCGCCTCAAGCGGGATGACGATTCAGGCATTGGCACTGGCCGGACAAGGAATTGTGTGCCTGGCAGACTACATGACACGGTCGGCTCGCGAGCAGGGTCTGCTTGTTCCGATCATGAGGGATCAGGTGCAGGACTCCTTTCAGATCATCAATGCGGTTTACTACCGCAATACCCAACTCTCACTGCGGATCACGCTGTTTCTGGACTTTATTGCAGAGCATTTGCGCGAGCGCTTGTAGCGTCTGTCGACCGGTAGCGATTGCTGTTCAGGCACTTCGGCCCGAATACAGCCTCCTAATAAAATGTTATCCAGAACAGGTGATGCCTATGAGCAACGCCTGTCCGTGCCTCGAAGGAGTTTGCCATGTACCGGATCGGCTTTGCCTGCAATTACCGCCATCCCGACAGAAGCCTGCCTGCAAAAGAGATCGAAGCCATCGAGCGGCTCTACAATGGCAAGACCACCACGCTACGTTGGCTGTCCAGCCAGACAACCGAGGCGGCCGAAGAGAAGCTGCTCTATGTGATCGAGCACAATCTTCAGGCCCAGATGCGTCTGTTGCAGTATGTCAATTCCTTGCCGGCTCACCTGCACATGATGCGCATGAGCAGCGATATCCTGCCGTTCTACAGCCATCCCAGTTATGCCTATTTCTACGACTCCACGGCTATCCGGGATTTCATCTCCGAACAGTTCCAAGGTATCGGTGACTATGCGCGTACCCATGACATTCGCCTCTCCATGCACCCGGGGCAGTATTGCGTGCTGGCCTCGGATAACCCGGATACGGTGGAAAACAGCATCCGCGAATTTGAATACCACGCCGATATGATCCGCATGATGGGCTATGGACGGCAGTTTCAGGATTTCAAATGCAATATCCACATTGCGGGCAAGCTGGGCGTCGAAGGCATCCTGCATATCTGGCCGCGCCTGTCAGACGTGGCCCGCAACTGCATTACCTTTGAGAACGAAGAAAAGAAATACGGTGTCGACGCCTGCCTTGAGCTAGCCGACCACGCTCCGGTCGTTCTGGATATCCACCACTGCTGGATTCACGAAGGTCGCTACATCGACCGTCATGACCCACGGGTAAAGCGCATCGTCGAAAGCTGGCGGGGCGTACGTCCGGCCATGCACTACTCACAGTCCCAGGAAATGTTGATGGAGCTGGGCATCTCGGCTGACGAGAAGATTGAAATGGAACAGCTGCTGACTAAGGTCAACAAGCGTGACCTGTATGGTCACAGTGACCGGATGTGGAACCGCTGGTGTAACGAATACGCCAAGTCATTTCTGGACGAGTTCGACATCATGTTCGAAGCCAAGCACAAAAACCTCGCCGTGATCGATTTCTACGAACAATACATGGTTCAAAAAGCTGCCTAGGTCTCAAACCTGGACACTCTCCGGTTTCTGGCCTGCAAAGCCCCGTAAGCTGGCTATAGTCACTAAAACAATAATAAGAGGAGCACTGCCATGCCTGAACTCGCCCGTCGTGAATTCTGGAAAGAACTCCAGCCGATTCCCAACAGCTTGAAGCCCGATGCCAGGCCTGAGGTCTACATCGAGGACGCGCCGACAGAAGACGAGCGCTATTACGTGCCGTTTACCGATACCGTCTCGAGTCGCCCGTTATGGATCTCGCCCTCCGAGAACAAGTGGTGCGATGTCCTCATGGCCAAACAGGCGGGCCTGGTGAACCGTCATTACCATCCCCATGAGGTTTTTGCCTATACCATCTCTGGAAAGTGGGGCTACCTGGAGCATGGCTGGACGGCCAGAGCCGGCGACTTCGTTTACGAAACGCCTGGCGAGGGGCATACGCTGGTGGCTTATGATTATGATGAGCCGATGCGGGTCTTCTTTATCGTCAAGGGCCCTCTGATCTGGCTGGATCAGGACGGCAACGCCGCGGGCTATTTCGATGTACACGACTATATCAAGCTCTGCCGGGAGCATTTCGAGCGCGTCGGTATCGGCGCAGATTACGTCGATACCTTGTTCCGCTAGGTAAAAGCGCCCTGCGATCCTGCCTTGCAGGGCGCTACGTCATACCGGGACGTTCATATTGATACGACGCCATACCGCTTCAGCAAAGCTGTAGACCGCAAAGGCGATCAACCCCAGCGCAACCACCAGCAGAATGATATGGCCGAAAGGCAAGTTCTGAAGCCCTTTGAGAGCCTCCTTGATTCCCGGTGGGTGCATTGCATCGTAGCGTGAGCCACTGACAGCCAGCAGTACGGCAATCTCGATAAAGGCCACCCCCCGTGCAATCAGTCCGAATCGGGAGACGGGGCGTACCATGCGCATGACACCTTCATCCGCCTCGAAATACCGTTCGAAGGAGGCCTTCCACCCCTTAATGATATGGGCAATGCCTACACCCAGCGGAATCAGGGCTATCAGCCGTATCACTATATTGGAGTGGTCCCAGCTGAGCAGGTGTGAAAGAAAGTCCTGTGCCTGACCACCACCTCCAGAGCCTCCGCCCTCACCAGAAGTTTTGAAACCGCTGATCAGAAGGCCCAGGGCGAAGAGCGCCAGGAGGACATATGTCACGCCACTGGCGAGGAGTCCTGTACGGATCGTTAATCCTTTGAGATCCGTGCCGTGATGATCCGAATCTCGTAGAGCCTGTACGGCACGCCAGGCTGCAAAGGCTGCAAGCCCGATCACCACAATCCAGAGCAGGGTACTGCCGGACGGTTGCGCCAATACGGTTTGCAGGCTCTGATGACTGTCGACGGGTTGTCCTGAGCCTATGGCTGCCAGTAACGCGAAGCCACCGATAATGAGGTACACCACGCCTCGGGCAGCGTAGCCACCACGGGCCAGCCAGGTAAGGCCTCGGTTGGGAGTCATGCTGATTAGGTTTCCTGTAGTTAGGAGGGATACAGGAAAAGACCCGGCGACTGAGGCGGCGGTTCGCATTCACGGCTGGGGTAGCAAGCCAAACGGACGAAAGGCGACTGGCCAGTATTTGTAGGAAAAAGCTTACAAGGACTCTCAGCGGTTGGCTCTAGGGGAAGCGAAGGGAGAGGCGTAATCTATTTACATCGGAGCAGCGCACGGAAGCGCTCATGGTAGATCAAGGATCCGATATGACCGCCAGGATGGCAGCTTGACAGGATGTCGAGCATGGTCAACGAAACCCCGCTACGGCGGGGTTTTTCCGTTTCACCGCTGTTTAGCGGTCTATTTTCCGGGTCAGTCGACGTTCCAGACCGACGCGTCCTTTGTACGTCCTGCCCTCATCGATCCATCCTTCGGTTAAATAGAGCCCCAGCGCCGATACATTGTGGGCGTCTACTGCCAGTTGAATATGCCGGATATCGGGCCACTGCCTGCAGACCAGCTCGGGAAGCGCCCGCAGGCAGGCTTTGCCCAGCCCTCGGCCCTGTGCGCGAGCCGCGATTTGCAAGGCATGGAGCGAGCAGGCATCGGCGCTGACCCACTGGGGAGACAGGGGAGGCCGCTTGAGTAGAAACAGACCTGCCGGCAGGCCTGCTTCCAATAGGGCGAACCCTTGTACATGCCGAGGTGACTGCCCCTCAAGACTCACCAGTGCAGCCTCAGGCGTGCCTGAAAAGGCTATCTGCTCAGGGTGTAATTCAAGGCTGAGCAGCGCCTGGCGCTGGGTATCGTCAAGGGCGGTAATGGCTTCAATCAAAAGAGGGCCATCATTTCGTCGGACCTTTGAACCGTTAATGACCACTATCAATCCTGTCGATTTCTCAAGGTATCAATCACAGCGTACTGTGAAGCCTGGCTTAAGAGTAGATAGAGGTCCTTATGCCCATTGTTCAAATCATGTCAGTAGTAGGCAGTGCCGTACCTGCTGCGCTTCGGGAGGCCGGGTTTATGGTCTGCTGGTATCTGGTACGCAATGGCGAGCGCATCAGTGGTCCGTTCACGACGCGTCAGGAGGCACAAGTGCAAATGAGTACCTTGGCCGAGTTGCATACCGTCGCCTGATCAGGCGGTTCGTTTCAGCATTTCCCAGAGCCTGGGGTCGTTGAAGTCTGCTATTGCCAGATCGGCGCCGGCTGCCAGCAGTTCATCGGCTGTCAGTGTTGAGGTAATACCGACCGTAACGATTCCGGCAGCCTTGGCTGCCGTCAGGCCGGGAATAGAGTCCTCGAAAACCAGCGCCTGCCGGGGCTGGATCTCCAGCGTATTCAACGCAGTGGTATAGGGAAGGGGATCCGGCTTCGAACGTTCCAGCTCTTCACCCAGCACGACCAGGGGAAAGCGGTTTTCCAGTCCAAGCGCCTTGAGCATGTGGTGGACATTGGCACGCGGGGCATTGGTCACGATCGCGCGTTTCCATCCCTGTTGGTCCGCGTAGCTCAACAACGTTTCAAGGCCAGCGGTGGGCTCGAGTGTATTGGCTAACTCACGCAGCAAGGCTTCCTTTTCGTTTGCAATCACCGTGTGCTCATCGGGCGTCTTGTCTGGATAGAGGTCTTTGCAAACTGCGTCGTTGGCGCGACCCGAGATGTGACGCCTGAAGTCCTCTTCATTCAAGTTGCGTCCCTCGCGGGCCAGGAGTTGCTTCCAGGCCTGGTAATGAACCGGATCGGTATCAGTCAGAGTCCCGTCGAGATCGAATATCAGTGTATTGAGCATCAGCATGTCCTGAATGGCTTCAAGGATGAGCCTGAAAGGACTCAGGCTCACCGAGAGGGAGGTGGCTTACCAGATCTTGATACGTTTATCCGGGGGCAGGTACATCTGGTCGTCTGGCTTGACGTCATAGGCCTCGTAGAAACCAGGCACGTTGCTCAGCACCCCATTGGTGCGGTATTGCGCCGGTGAGTGCGGGTCGGTTTTCAGACGATTGAGCAGGTTCTGTTGTGTGTACTTGGTGCACCAGACCTGCGCCCATCCGGTAAAGAAGCGCTGTTCGGCCGTCATGCCGTCAATGACAGGGGCAGGTTTGCCATTCAATGACAGGTGATACGCCGAGTAGGAGATCGTTACGCCACCCAGGTCGGCAATATTTTCACCCAAGGTAAAGCGGCCATTGATGTGATAGCCCGGTACCGGCTCATAGGCCGAGTACTGTTCAGCCAGCGCTGTCGCACGCTTTGCGAAGCGCTCGCGGTCCGTCTTGGTCCACCATTCCCGCAGATTGCCGTCGCCATCGAACTGCGAGCCCTGATCATCGAAACCATGACTGATTTCGTGGCCGATGACTGCACCGATACCACCGTAATTGACAGCATCTTCTGCCTGCATGTTGAAGAAGGGCGGTTGCAGGATGGCGGCCGGGAAGACGATCTCGTTACGCAGCGGGTTGTAATAGGCGTTGACTGTTTGTGGCGTCATGCCCCACTCATCCGGATCGACCGGCTTGCCGAGTTTGGCAAGGTTGCGCTGATACTCGAATGTCTGGGCCCGCTGCAGGTTGCCGATCAGGTCATCCGGGGCGATGTGCAAGGATGAGTAGTCACGCCACTGGTTGGGGTACCCGATCTTGTAGGTGAACTTCGCCAGCTTGGCCTTGGCTGCCTGGCGGGTGTCTTCGCTCATCCAGTCCAGCTTATCCATAGCCTGCCCATAGGCGGCGATGAGGTTGCGAACCAGCGCCTCCATGCGGGCCTTGTTTTCCGGCGGAAAATGACGCGCGACATATTCCTTGCCCAGAGCTTCACCCAGGCTGCCTTCAACCGCACTTACGCCACGCTTCCATCGTGGACGCTGCTCCTTGGCGCCGTTCAGGGTCTGCTGGAAGAATGCGAAATCCTCCTGGGCATAGGCGTGCGGTAGTGCCTGGGCATAGGCATGCAGGACGTGCCACTTGAGATAGGTTTTCCAGGTGGAGAGCGGTGTGGATGTCAAGAGCTTGCCAAGCCCCGTGATGTAGCTGGGCTGCTCGACAATGATCGGATGCTGACCGACAAAGCCGGTCTCCTTCAGGTACGACGGCCAGTCGATGGCACGGGTCAGCGTACGCAGTTGGGTGGGCTCATAGGCATTGTAGGTCTTGATGGGGTCGCGGTTGTCGACTTTGTCCCACTGGGCCAAGGCGATCTGCTTTTCCAGTGCAGCCACTTTGCGGGCACTACCGGCAGGGTCAGGGAGGTTGGCCAGGTCCAACATGCGCTGCACGTGCGAAACGAAGCCGGAGCGGATCTCGGCGAATGACGTGTCATCGATCAGGTAGTAATCCCGGTCGGGCAGGCTGAGACCGGACTGGGCAATCTCGGCTACGTATCGCTTGGAGTCCTTAGCATCCTGGGTGACATAGGGTTCGAGCGGAACATCGATACCCAGCTGCTGGAGGCGGACCATTGTGATGAGCAGCGAGCGACGATCATGAATGGAGTCGATAGCATCGAACGCACCCTGCAAGGGTTTGAGTCCCTGCGCCTCGATGGCGGCTTCATTCATGAAGGAGGCATATAGGTCGCCGATTTTCTGCTCGTCGCTGCCAGTAGCCTTGTCGGGCTTGGCGGCCAGCGCCTCGATGATGGCGTGCAGCTGTTTCTCGGTGGTATCGGCAATGGCATGGAAGGCGCCGTAGCTGGTCTTGTCGGCCGGGATAGGGGTGTTTTTCAACCATTGACCGTTGATGGCGTTGAAAAAATCATCCTGAGGCCGGACGCCGGGATCGAAGTTCTCCTTCTTGATGCCGGACTGCAGCGTGTTGGCAGGGGTTTGGGGCTGGACAAATTCCGATTTACCGCAGGCGCTCAACGCCAGTACACAAACGGCGCCGGCAAAGATATGTCTCATGGGATCTCCATTGGGATTAGCGGTCACGCACGTGACTATAACGGGCTCGCTTATGGCGAGGCCAACGGCTTTGCAAGGGCGGGGCCAGGCACTGCCGAGGGCGTATCACACCCGTTATGTCTGCGGTGAACGTACCAGAGGCACGCGGCTCTGGCACTGTTTTGGGCTATGGAACATCCTTTTGTAGAGCCCCTGGCTGCAAAATGGTGCCCGCTATCGGCACGGTAAGGTGTCACTCCGGGCAGCTGGCCGCCAGGGTAGGTTGCTGCGCTACCTGAAGTTTTCGCAGGAGATCCCGCTTCTTGGAGTGATGCGCCTGCATGCGTGCCAGCAGATCGTGCAGAGTATGGACGGCCTTCAGAATGTGCGGACCCTTGTTCAGCATCACGCATTCGGCCCGTACGCCCATGGCGGCATCCGTAATCTCGGCCCGCGACGGCGCGCCTTTCTTGGCCAGGGTTTCCAGTACCTGGGTCGCCCAGATCACCGGCACATGGGCCGCTTCGCACAGGCAAAGTATTTCTTCCTGAAGCTCAGCCAGTCGTTCGAAGCCGCTTTCTACCGCCAGATCGCCCCGCGCGATCATGACGCCGAAACGCGGAAGATTCATGCCTGCAAAGAGCAGCGCCGGCAGGTTCTCGAAGCCTCGACGTGTCTCGATCTTGAGCACGACGCCCAGCTCATGGGCGTTCAGTCGATCGATGTGATGGAGCAGGGTCCTGACGTCATCGGCCGTGTTAACGAAAGAGAACTCGACCACGTCGGCATGCTCGGCTGCGAACGCCAGGGCTTCGATGTCATGGGGCGTGAGCGCATCGAGACGCAGATGGCTGTCCGGAAAGTTGATGCCTTTGTCGCTCTTGAGCTTGGCACCCCCAGGCGCGTGGGTGATACGGATACGCAGCGTCTCGCTCTGCACCGAATCAATAATTCCACCAATCTTGCCATCGTCGAACCAGACTGGCTCGCCAGCCCGTACATCCTCGAAGATTTCCGGCAGCGTGCAGCCGATGGACGCTGGGGTCAGGACTTCTCCGAAACTGTCGTAGGTTGCCGGATGCCCGGTATGTTGATCCTTGGTCAGAATCAGCACATCGCCCTCCACCAGCTTGATGGCCTGCTCTTGAGCCGGGAAGGGCGCAATGCGTGTCTCGCGTTTCCGGCCTTTCCTGTCCTTGATCGAGAGGGCTGTGTTCGGCGTCAGGTAGGCGGTCTTGTAGAGTTCGCCCCAGCACCCTTCGCGGGAGATATCAACGATCTCGATCTGCCGCTTCGAGCCGCGGGCATCGTGAAGGATTATCTGTGTATGTGGCTGGAGATTCGATAACCAGTCCGCTGCCACCGGCAGGCTGGCATCTGCCTGGGTCGGTGGAGCTTGAGGGTTTTCTCTGGCGGTCAGCCAGAGGCGGGCTGGCTTGACTGCTCGACCGAAATCATCGCGGGTCGGCTTGACGCGTATCACGGCCGGGCCTGCGTTGACTTGCCCGGTGCGCAGCTTGGGACCCGCAAGGTCCATCATGACGCGGCAAGGCTTGCCAAGGGCCTTTTCCGCTCGGCGTGCATGTTCAATCATCTGTTTCCAAGTCTTGGCGTCGTCATGAGCACAGTTGATGCGCATGCTGTCCATGCCGGCCGCCAGCAGATCATGCACAAGCGAGTAGTCTTGTGCGGCCTCGCTGGGCATGGTCACCATGATTCGGACTCCACGCCCTACAGGCGTTGCGCCAAACAGAGCCTCGGTGTGCTCATGCAGCAGCTGCTCGCCCCGGTCCATGCCCAGCGGCTCATAAGGAGGGCGCGCGTTCTTGCTGCCGGAGAGCTTTTGCAGGATTTCGATAAGGGTGGTGATTGCAGCCAGGATGTAGGCTTCCGAACGACCCAGCGACGACAGTCCCAGCCGTGCCAGGCGTGCCTGTAGCGGCCGGATGTCATGACGGCGTAGCGCCAGATAGTTAAGCAGGTTATGTGCGCTCTCGGTATAGCTCTGGTGCACATGCTCCGCCAGGATGGGTGCGTCACAGGCCGCCGTGATCATCTCCTCACGCAGCGCGATCAGTTCGGACAGGGCCGCTTCGATATCGGCCGGTATCAGTGAGCCTGGGGGAAGTGTCCTGGTGTTCAAGTGATAACCTCAACAGTCAAAGTCCGGATGACAACAGGCGTCATTACGTCGCGTCGGCCGAGCTAAGCACAGGTATGTGACGTTGGTATGTAGGGGTGCCCTTATGGGGACAGGCGAAGGTTTAGAAAGAACCAGGCTGTGGGTGTTCTGCAGGATAGCGGACGCTTTGTTTCATGAGATTACGGTAATGGCATATCTGCTCAGAAAGCTATCTATGTAGGCAAAGGCTTACAGGAAGTGACTGTGATTGACGCTAGGGAAGAAGGCGGCGGTGGCGTAATCTTCTTACCCATGGAATGCAGCGCAGGACGCGCTCATGAGCCTCAAGGATGAAAGACCCGCCAGGATGGCACTCGATAAGGATATCGAGCGGTCAACAAAAAACCCGCCTAGGCGGGGTTTTTTCGTTGGGCCGGAAAAAGGATCTCCTCGAAATCCTCTCCGGCAAGTCCTCACTCACGTATGGGAGTGAGGGGCTGGTGTTTCGCTCTGGGCGGTATTGGTAGGCGGCAGGTTGTCGGGCGGAATGGCCAGCGCGCGTAGCGCACCTGACATGATTTGGCTGAACACCGGTGCCGAAACCAGACCGCCGTAGTAGCCGATCTTGGTCGGGGAGTCCATCATCACGGCCAGTACCAGCTTGGGATCGCTGGCGGGCGCCATGCCTACGAACATCGAACGATAGGCATGCTCCTTGTAGCCGCCGCCCCCGGAGCGACGGGCAGTACCACTTTTTCCTGCCACCTGATAACCCGGCACTCGAGCGCGCACGACGCCGCTGGGATCTTCCACTACCTCCTTGAGCATCATGCGAATCCGATGCGCCACCTGTGGGTCCATCGCAGGTACCAGTTGTTGTGGGTTATCGCGCAGCAGCGAGAGTGGGGCAAGCTTTCCGTCATTGGCAAAGACCGTATAGGCCTGGGCCAGCTCGGCGGTATTGACGGCCAGACTATAGCCATAGGACATGCTGGCTGTGGCGATTCTGGACCATTTCACATGGTTGGGCAGATAACCTGCGTTTTCACCCGGGAAACCCAGAGACAGGGGCGAGCCAAAGCCGACCCGGGCCAGCTGTTCAAGGATAGGTTTGGGACCGACTTCCAAGGCAACCTTGCTCATGCCGATGTTCGACGAGTTGATCAGCACGCCGGTCATGGTCAGGATGTCTCGACGTGCTACGTCGCGAATCGTGTGGCCGTCGATGACAAACCAGCCCGGCGCCACACTCACCTGGGTATTTTCGTTGAATTTTCCCGTGGCCAGCGCTGCTGACATGCTGAACGGCTTGATAACCGAGCCGGGTTCGAACACATCGGTTAACGCGCGGTTACGCATGAAAGTCGGGTTGATGGATGCCCGGTTGTTCGGGTTATAAGACGGAAAGTTCGCCATGGCCAGGATCTGACCATTCTTGGGGTTGACCAGTACGGCCGAGCCGGACAGGGCACCAAACTTGGTTACGGCCTCCTGCAGGGCGCGATAGGCCTCGAACTGCAGACGCAAGTCAATGGACAGGGCAATGTCCTGGCTGGGCTTGGGCTGTTTGTCGACCTTGATGTTCTTGACGATGGAGCCGCGCGGGTTGATCAGCACCTCGCGAACGCCTGCTTTCCCGCTGAGCCACTCGTTGTAGCCCAGCTCCACGCCCTCCTGGCCTTCACCATCCAGGTTCACCAGACCAATCAATTGGGCTGTCAGGTCAGAGGTGGGGTAATAGCGCTTGTACTCCTTGAGCTGGTGCACGCCCTTGATATCGAGCGCCATGATGTCCTCGCCTTCGATGGGGGACAGGCCACGGGCCAGGTAAAGGAAATGCTTTTCCGAACGGGCGCTGATGTAGGACACAAGCTCGCTGGCGGGACGATGCAGTGCCGCTGCCAGCGCAGGCACCCGGTCCATGCTCTCCTTCATTTCCGAAGGGTTGCACCAGATCGTCGACACTTCGGTTGAGACGGCCAGGGGGGAGCCATTGCGGTCGGTAATCAGGCCGCGGGTAACGGGGATGGGGATATGACGAACGCTGCGTCGTTCGCCCTGATCGATCAGGAACTCACTGTCATGAACTCGGAGATAGACCAGCCTGGACGCGACGGCCAGAGTAAGCAGGAACAAAAAAAATAACACCGCATGAAAACGGTAGCGGTTTGAAAATCCATTCATGGTCTTGGCAACTTGACGTGTTCAATGCCTGGGCAGGCCATCGTCAGGCCTGCTGGCCCGATGAGGCGAGAAAGCGCGGATAGTACCGTAAAGGTGCCTGTAGTTGGCGATGGGTTTCGCATAGACGTAGGCATCTTTCGATCTCGAAGGCGCGACACGACCAATGGTCATTCCGCCAAACCACCGGTCTTGAGCGGCTCTCACAGGCGGGATCGCTAGCGTCTGGGTGTAATGCCGTGCTTGTGCAGCTTCCGGTAAAGCGTGTTTCGGCTTATGCCAAGGCGTTCGGCCGTGCGTGTCATCTGCCAATGTTCCTGCTCCAGTATCTGGAGCAGGGCGGTCTTTTCGGCATCTTCCAGAGGCGCATCCAGCGTCAGGGCGGACAGGCTCGTCGGGCTGGAAATCTCCTGCGGCAGATCACCCCTGCGAATCACCCCGTCCTCGCACAAGGCCACCAGGGTTCGCAGGACATTGCGCAACTGACGAACATTGCCTGGCCATTGGTACCCAAGCAGGGCCTGGCGAGCCTCGGCGTCCAGGTGCAGGCTCTGGCCCTGCGCCTCTTCAAGCAGCAAGTGATTGAGCAGCGCGGCCTTGTCGAGCCGCTCACGTACCGGCGGCAGGCTCACCACCAGACCGTTGAGCCGGTAGTACAAATCCTCCCGAAAGCTGCCGTCGCCTACCCGTATCCTGAGATCGCGGTGGGTGGCGCTAATGATGCGGATGTCAATCGTCTGCGGTTGTCCGCCCAGCGGAACGACCTGCCGTTCCTCCAGTACGCGCAGCAGGCGGGTCTGCAACATCAGGGGCATATCGCCAATTTCGTCGAGAAACAGGGTGCCGCCGTGGGCTTCGAGTAGCTTGCCACGCATGCCTTCCTTGCGCGCACCGGTAAACGTGCCACCGGCGTAGCCGAACAGCTCGCTTTCTATAAGTGATTCCGGGATCGCCGCGCAGTTAAGAGCAATAAAAGGCTTGCTGGCGCGCGAACCGGCCAGATGCAGGGCCTTGGCGAAGGCCTCCTTGCCAGTTCCTGTCTCACCGGTAAGCAGCACCGGAACATCGCGCTCCATGACCTTGCGGGCGCGCTCGAACTCCCGTGCAAGGGCAGGATCTTCGAGGCACAGTGCTGGACGCGGCGGGGTACGGACAGGCACGGAATGAACAAGCTTGTGCGGCGCTCGCAGCTGTCCATAGAAGCGTGTTCCTTCAGTGCTGTACAGCGGCCAGCAATGTGTAGGATGCGGTTGTGCACGATCAAGTAACGAAGCAAGGGGAAGCTCGATGAGCGTCTCTACGGGTTGCCTCAGAAGGGCCGGTCGCGTCGTGCCTAGCAGGTTCAGCGCGCTTTCGTTGATGGCGCTGATTCGGCCAGACTCATCAAACGCCAGCAAGCCTTCACTCAGCAGCCCGACGTAGTCCGGCTGGGTATGGAAGCGCAGCAGATAACTGTCCTCGCATTGACGCAGGAAATAGCAGCTTTCGATGAGCTTGGCCGACAGGTTGACCAGCGCCATGGTGTGAAACTGGCTCTGCCGGGAAACGGTGCGCCGCGCCGAGGACACATCCAGCACGGCCAAAAGGTCTCCGGCAGGGTCGAATACCGGGCTGGCGGAGCATGTCAGGATGGTGTGGCGATTGCGGAAGTGCTCATCCTGATGAATCGTCAGTGCATGCCGTTCGACCGCGCAGGTGCCGATGCCATTGGTGCCCTCGCAGGATTCGCTCCAGTCTGCTCCCAACCACAGGCCTGCCCGCTGAAAGGTGTCTCGTTCGGCCTCGTGGGTGATGCAATCGAGAATAAGGCCGCTGGCATCGGTAAGCAGGACGGCATGACCGGCACCCGCGAGCTGCTGATGCAGGCGATTCATCTCGCCATGGGCGATTTCCAGCACCCGTTGTGAGCGCTCGCGCTGCTCAAGGATACGAGGGTGCTCGAGTACGCTGGGCGAGGTGGCAGTGGACGGATCCAGGCGGTGCTGTTCAAGACAGCGACGCCACGAACGGGCAATGGCAGGATCGGTGTCGGCCTGGCCCAGACCATGACCAACGGCAAGCACCTGACGCGTGTGACGACTCATGGGTGTGGCAGTCATTCTTATTGTGCTCCGCAAGGTGAATTCCGGGTCCTTGATTCACAGGAACCCTCCGATTCAGCGAAGTGCGTAATAGCGCCTATGCTTGATCAGGCGCAGGTTAAATGCAATGCAGATCATCGACTGTGTCAGAAGTGGTACAGCCTGTCACGCCTGCTGTCCTGGCGCTGACACACAATGTGACACCTGCCGGTTCGTGCCGGACAGCCGAAGCCGCCTGCGGCGCACATTTGCCACAGTTGGCCCAGGCCTTGCTATTTCTCAGGTATTACCGGTCCTCATAACAAACACAACATCGGGAGAACCACCATGCGTTACGCAGCCCCTGGCAGCCAAGGTGCTCTGATCACCCTGCAATCCCGTTACGGCAATTACATCGGCGGCGAATTCGTACCGCCGGTCAAGGGCCAATATTTCACCAATACCTCGCCGGTCAATGGCTCTGTCATTGGCGAGTTTCCCCGTTCCTCTGCTGAAGATATCGAAAAAGCGTTGGATGCTGCCCATGCGGCGGCAGATGCCTGGGGCAAGACGTCAGTACAGGCGCGCTCGTTGACCCTGCTCAAGATTGCCGACCGCATCGAGCAGAATCTGGAAAAACTGGCCATTGCCGAAACCTGGGACAACGGCAAGGCCGTGCGTGAAACCCTTAATGCCGACGTGCCGCTGGCTGCCGATCATTTCCGCTACTTTGCAGGTTGTATCCGGGCTCAGGAGGGGACGGCGGCCGAAATCGACCAGCATACGGCGGCGTATCACTTCCATGAGCCGCTCGGCGTGGTCGGGCAGATCATTCCCTGGAACTTCCCGCTTCTGATGGCTGCCTGGAAGCTGGCGCCCGCGCTGGCTGCAGGTAACTGTGTGGTGCTCAAACCGGCCGAGCAGACGCCGCTCTCCATTACGCTCTTCGTTGAGATGATTGGCGACCTGCTGCCACCCGGTGTGATCAATATTGTGCAGGGCTACGGCAAGGAGGCGGGGGAAGCCCTGGCGACCAGCACACGCATCGCCAAGATTGCCTTTACCGGCTCGACGCCGGTGGGCTCGCACATCCTCAAGTGCGCAGCGGCCAATATCATTCCAAGTACGGTCGAGTTGGGGGGCAAGTCACCCAACATCTATTTCGACGACATTATGGGGGCCGAGCAAAGCTTTATTGAAAAGGCGGCCGAAGGGCTGGTGCTTGGCTTCTTCAACCAGGGAGAGGTGTGCACTTGCCCATCCAGGGCTCTGGTGCAGGAATCTATCTACGAGCCGTTCATGGCGGAAGTCATGAAAAAGGTTGCGCAGATCAAACGTGGGGATCCGTTGGACACCGACACCATGGTCGGCGCCCAGGCCTCTCAGCAGCAGTTCGAAAAGATAGTCTCGTACCTGGAAATCGCGCGTGGCGAAGGGGCCGAATTTTTGACTGGCGGCGCTGTAGAAACCCTGCAGGGCGACCTGGCCAATGGGTATTACATCCAGCCGACCCTGCTCAAGGGCCATAACAAGATGCGGGTATTCCAGGAAGAGATCTTCGGGCCGGTCATCGGCGTGACCACGTTCAAGGACGAGGCCGAAGCGCTTGCCATTGCCAACGATACCGAGTTTGGCCTGGGCGCGGGGGTCTGGACGCGGGATATCAATCGCGCGTATCGCATGGGTCGCGGCATCAAGGCCGGGCGTGTGTGGACCAACTGCTATCACCTCTATCCTGCCCATGCGGCATTCGGTGGCTACAAGAAGTCCGGCATCGGTCGCGAGACCCACAAGATGATTCTGGATCATTATCAGCAGACCAAGAACCTGCTGATCAGCTACGACACGAATCCGCTGGGCTTCTTCTAGGCCCGTCATGGGGGCCGGTGAATCCTCATCGGCCCCTGGGACTGCGGCGTATCTACTCCTGTGAAGGCTCAACCTGAGCCTTCCTTGAGCCAGGTCATCATTTCTGTGCCTTGTTTGCTCCAGGCTTGCAGTATGGAGCGCCGGAACGATTGACCTGTATTTGCCAGCACTACTCCATACGTCATGTATCCATGAGGGATCACGTCATGCCTAAAACAATGAAAGCTGCCGTCGTTCGTGAGTTTGGTAAACCGCTGGAAATCGAGGAGGTGGATGTCCCTACCCCAGGCGCAGGACAGGTCCTGGTGAAGATCGAAGCCTCCGGGGTGTGCCATACCGACCTGCATGCCGCCGAAGGCGATTGGCCGGTCAAACCCAATCCGCCCTTCATCCCGGGGCATGAAGGGGTTGGGTATGTGGTCGGGGTGGGTGCTGGCGTCACCCATGTGAAGGAGGGGGATCGGGTCGGTATCCCATGGTTGTACTCCGCCTGTGGTCATTGCGAACACTGCCTCGGGGGTTGGGAAACACTGTGCGAGGATCAGAAGAACACGGGCTACTCGGTCAATGGCGGCTTTGCCGAATATGCCCTGGCTGATGCCGGCTACGTGGGACGGCTGCCGGATAATGTGGGCTTTGTGGAGATTGCGCCGGTGTTGTGTGCCGGGGTGACCGTTTACAAGGGACTCAAGATGACCGAAACCAAGCCCGGGCAGTGGGTAGTGATCTCCGGAATTGGTGGCCTTGGACACATGGCCGTGCAGTATGCCAAGGCCATGGGCATGAACGTGGCCGCAGTCGATGTGGACGATAAGAAGCTGGAACTGGCGCGCCGGCTGGGGGCTGAGGTTACGGTCAACTGCCGTGAGCTGGACCCGGCGGGCTATCTGAAAAAGGAAATCGGCGGCGCCCACGGTGCCCTGGTCACGGCTGTCTCGCCCAAGGCATTCGAGCAGGCTATCGGCATGACCCGTCGTGGTGGCACCATTGCCCTGAACGGGCTTCCGCCGGGAGAGTTTCCGCTATCGATCTTCGACATGGTCCTCAACGGCACGACCGTTCGCGGCTCCATTGTCGGGACGCGGCTGGATTTGCAGGAAGCCCTGGAGTTTGCCGGTGAGGGCAAGGTCAAGGCGACGGTTGCAGCCGAACCCCTCGAAAACATCAACGATATCTTTTCCCGGATGCACGAAGGTAAGATCGAAGGACGTATCGTGATCGATATGAGCCTTTCATGATCGGACCGATTATCCGCCCGCCGTGTGCAGTCGGGCGGATAACGGCTTAACGTTCCGCTGCCATCTTGACGGCCAGCCCCGCCAACACCGTACCCATCAGCCAGCGCTGGACCACCAGCCATAGCGGCCGACCCGTCAGGAAGGCCGCTATCGAGCCTGCCGTAAAGGCGATCAATCCGTTCACGGTTACGCTGATCAAAATCTGGGTTGCGCCTAGAACGAGGGACTGGGTCAATACGCTTCCTAGCTCAGGCGAGATGAACTGCGGCAGCAGGGACAGGTAGATCACGGCAATCTTGGGATTAAGCAGGTTGGTCACAAAGCCCATGGTGAAGAGTTTGCGTGGACTGTCCTTGGGTAGATCCCTGACCTGAAACGGAGACCGTCCGCCGGGTTTCACGGCCTGCCAGGCCAGATATAGCAGATACAGCGCACCGCCTATCCGCAGCGCATCGTAGGCGAAGGGCACCGCCATCAGCAGAGCAGTGATTCCAAGGGCTGCACAGACCATGTAGAACGCAAAGCCCAGGGCCACGCCGCCAAGGGAAATCATGCCAGCCGTTCGGCCCTGGCAGATGGAGCGGGAAATCAGATAGACCATGTTTGGTCCGGGCGTCAGCGCCATGCCCAGGGTGATAGCCGCAAAGGCGAGCAGGTGTGAAAGTTCAGGCATGACGACTCCGTTCAAGACATTGTTTCTAGGCTATCTATATATCATCGGAAAACGTTCAATGGATTGAATAATAAGCCAGCAGGAAAGGGCTAAGCTTAGAGCACTCGCTATATACAACAAGAACAAGGTGAAAGGCCCATGAATGCGCAACAACCCTTTCTCTCTCCATTATCTGCTGTTATTGAGGAGATTCAGGCATTTCTCGGTGAGCGGATCGTAACCAGTCTCGCGGAGCGTGAGCAGCATGGTCATGGCGAGTCCTACCATGCGACCCGGATGCCTGATGCCGTCTGCTATGCACATAGCACCGAAGAAGTCTCCCGCATCGTCAAGGTCTGCGCCCACTACGGCGTACCCATCGTTCCCTTTGGGGGCGGCACCTCGCTGGAAGGGCATGTCTGTGCGCTCAAGGGTGGCATCTGTATAGACCTTAGTCGCATGCAGCGCATCCTGGCGGTTCGCCCGGGCGATCTGGATGCCACGGTTGAAGCCGGAGTGACGCGCCAGCAGCTCAATACCGAACTGCGGGCCACGGGACTCTTCTTTCCCATCGATCCGGGCGGAGAAAGCACCCTGGGCGGCATGGCGGCAACACGTGCCTCCGGGACCAATGCCGTACGCTACGGGACCATGCGGGAGAATGTCCTGTCGCTGACCGTGGTGTTGGCCGATGGCCAGATCATCAAGACGGCCAACCGTGCCCGCAAGTCCTCGGCGGGTTATGACCTGACGCGGCTGTTTGTGGGCTCGGAAGGTACGCTGGGGATCATCACCGAAGTGACCTTAAGGCTCTATGGCATTCCGGAAACCACGTCCGCTGCGGTATGTACCTTTCCCGATGTAGAGAGCGCTGTGACCTCGGTGGTAACGATCATCCAGTACGGTATTCCTGTCGCCCGGGTCGAGCTGCTGGATGCGCGGACTATCATGGCTGTGAACCGCTATTCAAAGATGACGCTGGATGAGCGGCCCACCTTGTTCTTCGAATTTCACGGCTCACCGGCAGGCGTTGCCGAACAAGTAGAGCTGACCCAATCGATCACCGAGGGTAACGGGGCGCTGAACTTTGTCGCTGCGGCCGATGCCGACGCGCGTAACGCGCTTTGGAAGGCCCGTCATAATGTGCACTACGCCATGCAGGCCATGCGGCCGAATGGGCGGGTATGGAGTACCGACGTGTGCGTGCCTATCTCGCAGCTGACGCCCTGTATTACGGAAACTGAAAAAGACGTGCTGGCCGCCTCGTTCTTTATCGCGATGGTTGGACATGTGGGGGACGGTAATTTTCACCTGGGGCTGGTGGTCGATCCGTCCAGTGAGGCTGAACTGGCGGAGGCCGAAGCGCTCAATGAACGGCTGGTGCGCCGCGCCATCGCCCTGGACGGGACCGCCACGGGCGAGCATGGCGTAGGGTCGGGCAAGATCAAGTTCATGACGCTTGAGCATGGCGCCGCAGTGAACACCATGCGCACCCTTAAAATGGCGCTGGACCCTCAGGGAATTCTCAACCCGGGCAAGGTGCTCCCGGACGCCGATGTCTGACGCCTCGGCAAGCAGGCCCGCCTGGAAATAACAGCGGGCCAGCTTTACATACCTTTTTATAGATCGGATTTTTGTATACCCCAGGAAAGGCGCAGGGTGTACTTCCTGGGACAGAACAGGGGCGGACGATAGGATCAGGCGAACCCGCCATTGGCGCGTATGACTTGCGCGTTGATCCAGCTGCCTGCTGGGCTTGCCAGAAACGCCACCACCTCGGCGATGTCCTCAGACGTACCGAGGCGCTCAAGCGGTGTAGCCTGTTCGATCTGCCGGATCTGCTCCTCACTTTTGTCATTGAGAAAGAGCTCGGTTGCCACCGGGCCGGGCGCAATGGCATTGACGGTGATGTCCTGGCCGCGCAATTCATTAGCCAATACTCTGACCAAACCTTCAACGCCAGCTTTTGTAGCGATATAGGGGCCGTACGTGGGCAGCGATTTGGCGATCACGCTGCTGGATAGCGCAATGATCCGGCCGCCACGCTCTACCTGCTGCGCCGCCTGGCTCAACACCAGAAACGTGCCGCGCAGGTTGACGGCCATCATCCGGTCAAACGCCTCCAGGTCACCTGCCGAAACAGGAGTATTGGTCATGATACCGGCGCTGTTCACGACTATATCGATCCGTCCGTAGGCTTCCTTGGCCGCCTTGAACAGGGTCTGCACATCTTCCAGGGTGGCAACGTCGCCTCTGACCGCGAGGGCATTACCTCCCAGTGACTCTATTTCAGCCACCAAAGCCTCCGCAGGGCCTCGGCTGTGGGCGTATTGAATGGCAACGGAAAAGCCTGCCTGGGCGAGACGTTTGGCAATGGCGTGTCCGATACCACGGGAAGCGCCGGTAACAATGGCTGTACGGGATGAATGCGGCATGTCCGACTCCTAAAGGCAGGGCCGGAACGTCCAGCCCTTTCATGGCTGTCATTTTTTGCAATTCATTGGCATTGGATAAATGCACAGAACTTGGTAAGACCGTTCAACAGGCACCAACAATGGGCTGAGGCCATGGATAGATTCGAGTCGCTGCGGCTGTTTACCCGTATCGTCGAGCTGGGCAGCTTCACGCAGGCAGCCAATGCCTTAGGTATCCCCCGTGCTACGGCAACCCACGCGGTTAAGGAGCTGGAGAAGCGGTTGGGAACGCGCCTGCTGGAACGTACAACCCGACAGGTCCGCACAACGCTCGATGGTCAGGCCTACTACGAGCGATGCTCTCGTATTCTGGCGGATCTGGAAGAGGCTGAATCTTCCCTGAGTGCCATTGCGGCCAATCCGCGTGGCATGCTTCGCGTCGATCTGCACGGCAGTCATGCCACACGAATCATCCTTCCTCGAATCGCCGAATTCCGGCAGCGTTATCCAGACATTGAGTTATCCATCAGCAGCGGTGATCGGTTGGTGGATCTGGTGCGTGAAGGAATCGATTGTGTGGTACGGGCAGGGCACCCTAGGGACTCAACGCTGGTTGCAAAAAGGCTAGCGCTCATGCCCGAGGTGGTCTGTGCAAGCCCAGGCTATTTTGCCCGCTATGGCGTGCCAAAACACCCAGATGAGTTGACCCACCATCAGGCCGTTGGCTTCTTTGCCAGCAGCCACGACATTCGTTACCCCTTCACCTTTCAGGTTGAGGGGCAGGTTATCGAGTGCGATCTTGGCGGTTGGATCTCGGTCAACGATGCCGAATGCTATACCCGCGCAGCCCTGAGCGGTTGCGGTTTGATTCAGGTGCCTCGCTTTCGAGTAGAAAAATACCTGAAAGCGGGGCGGCTGAAGGCGGTTCTACAAGAGTTTGCTACGCCGGGCCTGCCGGTTTCATTGCTCTATCCCCAACACAGGCAGATATCGCCTCGAGTGAGAGTTTTTGTGGAGTGGCTGACCGACCTGTACCGCGACCGTTTTGACCCGATAACCTGAGCTGTCAGTTGGTTTTATTTGGCAGGATGGATTTCTTGCCAGAGGTGGACCTTGTTGACGAAGGCTTTGCCAATGGAGACCGCCATCGGCTCTACCCCGAACACCTCAAAACCGCAACGCTCATAAAGGCGCAGTGCGGTGTGGTTGCCTTCCGTGACGGTAAGCTGTACCAGCCTGATGTCTTCGCGATGTCGGGCATGCTCCAGTACCGCCTGGATCAGATGAAAGCCGATGCCTTGACGGCCAAACCGCTGTGGAACGTACATGCCAAACAGAGTGGCCTTGTGCCTGATCTTTTCTCGAGTTTCGAAGGAAAGTCCTGCTACACCCAGCAGCTGATCCTTATCGAATGCGCCAAATACCGCATCGCTTTCCAGCCGGGATCGCCACCAGTCCAACGGTAGCGCTGCGCGCTCCGCCTCGCTGGAGGTAAAAGCTTCTGGATGCAGCACGTAAGCCTCAAGCATCAAGGTGCGGTAACTGATTACATGATCTGGACGAAGACGGTGGATGGGCATGATAGGTATCGACGTGTTAGGTGAGGTTGAACGTTTCACACGCTTTTGACAGCGCCTTTGTGGTAAGCGCAGCACAGACAGGCGTGGCCAGTGATGAGTTGTCGCGTATGGCGATGGACCTCAACGGTATAATCCGGCGGTTCGTTCTATAACGCAGTTGCCTACCGCTTGAAACTTCTTTTCACGTAGTGAAAAAAGCGGCTCATAAGAGCCGCTTTTTTCAGGCGCAATCTATCACCATCAAGGATAGCGACGGCGCTCAGGCGCTGGCGGGAAGTACTGATACAGCCATGTTTCGCTGAGCGTTCGGTCGTTGGTGCGGATGAACAGGCGCATGTCTACCGGGTCCACGCTATCGCTGGTCGGATACCAGTCGAAGATCACACGATACCCTTTGATGTCCGGTATCCAGAGGACGTGGAAGTCTTTCAGCTCACCGCTCGAGACCTTGACGACGGGCTCGATTCCGGTGCCTTGGGGAAGGGTATCCAGGCCACCGCCCACGAAGTCCACCGCAAAGCGGCGGGCCCAGACGTCTGGATAGTGCTCACCCGGCGCCCACCCCTCTACGAAGCCGCCCATGCCGGAGCGCGTCGCATGGACTTGTGCCAGCGGTGTTCTAACCGGCGGCAGCGCGCTCCAGTAGAGCTTGTAGCCATAGCGCAGCTCTTTGCCCGCCGTGATAGGCACTTTGGGGTTCCAGCAGGCCACGATGTTATCGAGCGTTTCGCCGGTTGTCGGGATTTCCAGTAGATCAATGCTGCCTTCACCCCATTCCGTAGTGGGCTCGACCCACAGGCTTGGGCGGCGGCTGTACCAGTCCACCGTATCTTGATAGCTGGAAAACTCATGGTCGCTCTGCACGAGGCCAAAACCCTTGGGGTTTTTGTCTTCGAACGCATTGAACTGAAGCTTGGCGGGGTTATTCAGCGGACGGCACACCCACTCGCCATTACCGCGCCACATATAGAGGCGGTCGGAGTCGTGGATCTGCGGGTGGATGGTGTCGCACATGCGGCGCTCATGGGTGCCGCAGCTGAACATGCTCGTCATCGGCGCAATACCCAGCTGCTTGATTTCCTTGCGCGCATAGATATTAGCGTCGATTGCCATTACCACCTGCGTGGCGCGGCAGTCGATGTCGAAGCGATATGCACCGGTCGCGCTGGGCGAGTCGAGCAGGGCATAGACTACAAAGCGCGTGCTGTGCGGCTCGGGCGTCTCGAACCAGAACTTGGTGAAGTTCGGGAATTCCTCCACCGTATCCGAGAAGTTATTGATGGCAAGGCCACGGGCTGACAGGCCGTACTGCTTGGTGTCGTCTACCGCACGGAAATAGCTTGCACCCAGGAACGAGACGATATCGTGCTGCGTCAGCTCGGGTGACTTGAACACCTTGAAGCCGGCGAAGCCCAGATCACCCTTGAGTTGTGACTTATCGACGCCGCTGTTCTCGTACTTGAACATCTGAGGTCGGAAATGGATTTCCGTGGCCTGCTTTTTCTTTGGATCAACGCTATACATGCGGACCGGCTGTTTGAAGCCCATGCCAACATGGAAGAACTGAACATCGAGCTGGCCTTTCAGGTCATGCCATAGCGACTCGTTGGCATCGTACTGAATGGCGTTGAACTGCTGTGGCGTCATTTTTGCCAGCGTGGGCGGCAACTGCTGAGACGTATCCACATAGGCACTGGCTGCCATCTGCTTGGCCTGATTTTTCAGCAGATCGAACTCGAACGGTTCTACATCCTGGCTGGAGGCGCCAGACAGGGATTGAGCGGCGAATACGGTCGTCGAAGGAAGACCGGTATACGCGGCAAAGGCCAGTGAAGCTTTCAGAAGATCTCTGCGGTGCATACATGAACCTATGTGACTAAGGTGTCGTCAAGCGCTGTGGCAACGGGGCCGGCTCTGTCCGATAACAAAAACCTGTCTCGAATAATCCTCAACGCAGCGGCTGAGGGTAAGAGATGTTTGCGAACGAGAACAGTTCGATTCTGTTTCGGAAACTGTAAAACACCGCACAAAGCTGTCGATTTGGGTCTGGAATGCCTTTTCAGGGTGTTTCCAAGGGGTTGTCTCATCTGGCCTGATGGGGCAGACGAGACATAGTCCGACCACGAATCCTGTCAGGCGCGGCGCAGCAGTATGCGCTCGATGGCGCTCAGCAGCACCCCATAGAGCGGCAGGAACAGGAGCAGGCTGACGCTGAGCTTGACGGTATAGTCGACCCAGGCAATCTCGACCCAATGCTCGGCCATGAAAGGGTTGTCGCTGTGCCAGAAGGCAATAGAGAAAAAGGCGAAGGTATCGAGCAGGTTGCCCAGGATCGTCGAGGCGGTAGGTGCTATCCACCATTGCTGCAGCTGGCGCAGACGATCAAAGACATGGATATCTACCAGCTGGCCCAGCACATAGGCAAAAAAGCTCGCCAATGAGATACGCAGTACAAAGGTATTGAACTGCGCCAGGGCGTCCAGACCGCGGAACGCACCCTCCTGAAACAGCACGGAAAGAATGTACGAAACGACCAGCGCCGGCACCATGACCCGGGCAATGACCTGGCGCGCCGGGCCTTTGCCGAGAATCCGCACCGTCAAGTCAGTGGCTAAGAAGATGAACGGAAAGCTGAATGCGCCCCAGGTTGTATGCCAGCCAAACAGGTTGAGCGGCAGCTGGACGAGGTAGTTACTTGCGATGATGATCAGGATATGAAAGCCAATCAGGCCGGCCAATGCCGAGCGCCTGACGGAAGAGGTCAGTTGCATAATGCATCCTTTTTAGTGGAATGGGGTGAGGGAACCCATGACGTTGATCTGCTCTTGGGAGCAGGGCGCGCATTCTAAGCGCAGTGCCGACTAAATCGTAGCGAAATTCGCCGGGCGTTATTGACGCACCCAGGAAAAAGCCCACCAGGCGGTGGGCTTTTCAACACACAGGGCTTACAAGCGGAACTGCGCGACCTGCTTGTCCAGTGACTGGGCCAGATGCTGAATGCTCGATGCATTGCGTGAGGCGCTTTCAATGGAATGGCTGTTGGTCTCTGCCATCTGCGCGATGCGCTCCACGCTGCGAGCTACATCCTGGCTGGCAGCAGATTGTTCACGCAGTGCCATGGAGATCTGATCAACCACGGAGATGATGCGATCCGAGCCACCGCGAATCTCGTCGATGGCCTGGCTGGCCGAGTGAGCCAGTTCCACACCCTGGTTCACCTGAGTCACGCCCACGTTCATGCTGCTAACCGCGTCCTGGGTGCTCGCCTGGATCTTCTTGATCATGTCGGCGATTTCCTGGGTTGACTTGCCGGTGCGCTGCGCCAGCAGGCGAACTTCATCGGCGACCACCGCAAAGCCGCGGCCCTGGTCACCTGCACGGGCGGCCTCGATGGCTGCGTTCAGAGCCAACAGGTTAGTCTGCTCGGCAATCTCGCTGATCACGTTCACGATGGAGGTGATCTGATCGGCGTGGCGGTCCAGCTCGGAAATCTGTTCAGCCGAGCTCTGCACCGTACCGGCGATCTGCGTCATGCTGTCCAGGGTTTGCTTGATGACATTGCCACCCTGGATGGAGCGCTTGCCGGAGTCAGTAGAAATACCATGGGCCTCGTTCGCGCTGGTCGAGACATGGCTGATGCTGACGGTGAGTTCTTCCACGGTAGCGGCCATGGAGGATGCCGAGCTTGACTGGTCCCGTGCGGCGACAGCCAGTTGCTCCGAGGTGTTGGAGATATCGCGAGCGGCCGTCAGAAGCTGCTCGGCACCACCCTTGATCTCGGAAATCATTTCCCGCAGGCGCTGCTGCATGGCGTTGAAGGCCTTAAGCAAGCTGCCAATTTCATCTTCGCCGGTGCTGCGGATCTGAGTATCCAGACGGCCAGCGGCAATGGCCTGAGCAACCTGAATGGCATCATTCAGACGGCGCTTGATGGATACGGATAGGCTGAAGGCAATGACTATGGCCGCTAGGGCAGCCAGGATTCCACCCCCGATAAGCGTCCAGATAGCAACCTGTTCGGCAGACTGCATGGCTTCATTACGCACGCCCAGCAGCTTGGACTCATCGTTGCTGAAGTCAGCGATGATCTTGCGCATCTTGTCCATCTTGGCCTTGTCCTGACGGTCGATGATGCGTTGCACCATGTCGTCCATGGAGGAGGCACCTTGTACGACTGCGCGGCGTAGCTGGATGGAACGCTCGATGTCTTCGCTCAGCCACTTCATTTGCGTGGCCTTGAGTTCATCCAGACGGCTTTGTTGGGTCGGGTTATCCGACGTCAGGTTTTTAAGCTTCGTCCAGGTTTGCTCGAACGCCGTTTTCCCAGCGTTGTAAGGTTCCAGAAAGTCATCCTGACCGCTGAGGGCAAATCCACGCATAGCCGTTTCGATGTTGGTCAGGCTAATCAACAGGTTGTTAGCCCCATCAATGGTCTGATAGGTATGGATGTTCCACTTGACCGAATTATCGACCTCGGTAAAGCCGTGGCGGGCTACATACACCAGGATGCAGATGATCGCGATGATAAGCCCAAAGCCTGCACCAAGCTTTTTGGCAATACTTAAATTGGACAACATGGGACGCGCTCCGATAGGAGAAGGCAGTAAAGGTTTCACCTGCTCTGTATCGGTAAAAAAATGAAATATCTTTAGGCTGGACGCACCCTGCAGATGGCGATTATTCGGCAGCCGCTCTAGCGCGGCTATCTAAAGCGCTCCGTTGGTAAGAGGAGCGCTTTGAGCCTTGCGGCCTTATGAAAGGGGTATTCCCAGCTGCTCTTCACAGCGCTTGAGCGAGCGCGCCTGGGTCTCGGCGTACAGGGCCAGCTCATCCAGTACCGACGCGCCCAGTGCCTGCTCGAAGCGGTCCTTACTGGACGCCTCGGCATACTGCGTCTGAGCCTGATCGCCCAGGTTAGACTGGAAAATACCGGCCGCGCTGACCGGCAGAAAGTCCTCATATACCAGTGGCTCATAGTGGATATAACCTGACTGGATCAGGGCATCCAGATCTCTTGGCCCATCCTGGGTAACCGCATCGTCCTTGTCGGTGACGAAGTAACGAAAATAGGCCAGCCCCTGCTTTCTCAAGGATTCATAGCTGTCCGGCAGCTCTGCGAATATGTCGGTCAGTGCCTGCATGTATGCCTGGGCGTTGCTCTCGCTGGGAGCCTGGGTGCGGGCAATGTTCAGGAGCTTGTCGTACAGTGCGCGTCCCTTAGGCGTCAATGCGACACCGCGCTGCTCGATCTCGCCAAAGCGGGCTGTGTGACTGCCGGCAACGGCATTGCCTTGCTCATCGATGAAGGTCACCTTTTCCTGCAATGCCTTGAAGCTCGTCTGGCGAAGCAGAACAGGGCAGCGGCGGGGCGGCGGTCCTTCGATAACTGCCTTGGGCGTAATCCCCCGTGACGGCATGCCTTGCTGGATGGCATCAATATCCAAGGTCCGGGGCGTCAGGTGATTAATGTGCGGCCCCTTGAACGCCACGATATCGGCAATCAGGCGATGCTGGTCGTGCAGTTGTTGATACACCTCGGCGCTGACTGTGGCCTCGCCGTGCCAACGGAAGGTTTCCAAGGCTTCACGCACGAAGGCATCGGCATCGCTTGCGCTCAGCCCGCCTTCGGTCTCGCAGCGGGCGATCAATTCCAGCGCACGTGATGTAAAGATAATGCGCTGCGCCAGAATCGCTGCGGCTTTCTGTTTGAGTGCTTCGTCCTCGATCAGCTCCAGACGGAGCAGAGAGGTAAACACGCGAAAGGGACTCTTTTGCAGCGAAGCCTCATGGACGGCACGAAACGCGGTGGAGTGCACCGGCACGCCTGCTTCGGAAAGATCGTAATAACCCACCGGATACATGCCCATGACTGCGAACAGGCGCCGCAGCGTAGCCAGCTCCTGCGCCGTACCTACACGGATCGCCCCATGGCGCTCCTGATCCAGCCGCTCGATTTCACCCGTCTGGCGCAGCTGCTCTGCCAAGGTCGGATTGTTTGCCAGCGTACGCTGATTGATATCGCTCACCAGCTCCAGCAATGTTCCATACAGGGGCACTTCGGCCTTGTACATGTCGGACATGGCTCGGGAGAACCGGGCGCGAATCTCATCGGGATCGACAAAAGCCTGCGTCGTCATGGCATACCGCTCCTTAGATGGGCCGGACTATAGAGGTATCAGTCCATTCTGCTGGCCGCTTTCCTGCCTTACAAATGACAAAAATTCACCCATTCATTCATAAAGGGAATCAGACAAGCCGCTCAGTCGTGCCGCTTCTCACTGTCCATGTGAGCCAATTGAGCGGCGGGATAGCGTTCTCCTGCCGCGGCGTTGGCGGGAATGGCCTGCTCGATTCTGGCCAGCTCCTCGGCGGTTAGCATGATATCCAGTGCACCCAGCGACTCATGCAAACGTTCACGGGTACGTGCGCCTACCAGCGGGACAATATCTTCACCGCGCGCCAGCACCCAGGCGATTGCCATCTGTGCCGCGGTAACTCCTTTCTCTTGAGCAATGACCTTGAGCGTGTCGGCCAGCTTGAGGTTGGCGTCCAGATTGCTGCCCTGAAAACGCGGGCTGATGGTGCGAAAGTCCTGCTCACCTCCGCGGTCTTTTGACCAGTGACCGCTGATAAGGCCACGTGAGAGCACGCCATAGGCAGTGATCCCGATGCCAAGTTCACGGCAGGTAGGCAGGATGTCCGCTTCGATTCCGCGTGAAATCAGTGAGTATTCGATTTGCAGATCAGCGATAGGGGTAACGGCCGCGGCCCGGCGGACCGTATCGGCCCCGACTTCGGAGAGACCGATATGGCGCACATAGCCTGCCTTGACCATTTCGGCGATGGCGCCCACGGTATCTTCGATAGGAACGTCTGGATCGAGGCGGGCAATACGGTAGATATCCACATGATCCGTATTCAGGCGTTTGAGCGTGTACGCCAGGAAATTCCGGATAGCCTTGGGGCGACCGTCGTAACCCATCCAAGCCCCGTCTGGCCCTCGCAGGGCACCGAACTTTACGCTGATCGTTACTGCCTCCCGGCGATCCCTGAGCGCTTCGGCAATCAACAGCTCGTTATGGCCCATGCCGTAGAAATCACCGGTGTCGAGCAGGTTGACGCCCGCTTCCAGCGCCGCGTGGATCGTGGCAATGCTTTCGGTACGGTCCGCCGGACCGTACAGGTCCGACATGCCCATGCATCCTAGTCCGAGCGCTGATACCTGGGGGCCGGTCTTGCCGAGCGTGCGTGTAAACATGGCGAAAGCTCCTAAAAGAAGGCGTTCACCATAGACCGGTCCCTGGCCGCATCTACGCCCTGGGAGCGCAGCATTAACTTGGCTAATCGCTCACTCAGTGATGAGCGGCTTCTTCCTCGACTCGTGCCGCACGCTCTGAAGAACGTACGGCCGGTGTGGCGGCCAGCTTGTCATCCAGCTCTTCCAGCTTGAATTCGACGTCTCTGAGTTGCGTGTTGATGGCGACCAATTGGTCTTCCAGCAGGCGAGCACGCGCCAGTGTTTCCCTGATGATTTTAAATGACGGGATTCCTACGACGACGATAAGAATCAAGGCAATGATCGAGGCGATGCTCATGGGTGGGGTCCTTTTATCGGCAGTCATCAAACTGCGGCATTCCATTACCAGGGGCTTTCCCGCATGAGTCTCGGAAAGTATGGCGAGTCGATACCGCGTCTGGTCTCGGCTACGCTTTTAGACGTGCGCCGATCCGTGGTTAAGGGCGAGATGATGCTCTAATGCCATCAACTCTCGCTGTGACAGTGCAAATGATGTTTTGATCCTCAATGCAACCGCGTTCGCAGACAAAAGGTCGCCGTCGCGGTATGGATTCGTGTGGAAAAACAGGTTCGGGCTGCGTACCAGACACGCTGGCGCAAGGTCTGGTGGTGGAACCACGACAGCGGCCTGCAAGTCACACCCGCAGGCGCCCCAGATGCTCTGCAGGCGGCTGGCGCCGTTGATCTGCCAAAAGGAAAAACAATGACTCCATCCCTAAAGAAACTGATAACCCTGGGGCTGCTTATGGCGCCTCTGGGTGCCTTCGCTCAACCCGGCGCGTTGACTGAGGTAGGCATCGACAGTGGCCGCTTGAAAGGCAGCCAGTCGGGCGATGTCATCTCCTTCAAAGGCATTCCCTTTGCGGCCCCGCCGGTGGGTGAGAACCGGTGGCGTGCGCCTCAGCGTGTGAAGCCCTGGCGCGGAGTGCGTGAGGCGACTGCCTATGGCGCAGACTGCATGCAAAAGCCGATGGCCAGCGATGCAGCTCCCTTGGGCGTAGAGCCCTCCGAGGACTGCCTGTACCTCAACGTCTGGCGTCCAGCGCAGGAGACGGCAAACCGCAAGGCCACGCTGCCGGTTGTCGTCTGGATTTATGGCGGTGGCTACGTCAATGGCGGTGCTTCGCCGTCGGTCTATGACGGTAGCGCTTTTGCCCGCGATGGCGTGGTCTTTGTCAGTTTCAACTACCGGATCGGCCGCTTCGGCTTTTTCGCCCATCCTGCGCTGACGGCTGCAAAAGAAGGTCCGCTGGGCAACTATGGCTATATGGATCAGATCGCTGCGCTGCAATGGGTGAAGCGCAACATCCGTCAGTTCGGCGGTGACCCAAACAACGTTACCGTCATGGGTGAGTCTGCTGGCGGCGGCTCGGTGCTCAATATCACCACCACGCCACTGACGCGGGGGCTGTTTGACCGTGCCATCGTCATGTCAGGGGGCGGACGTTCCTTGATGGGTGAGCTGCATGAGATCAGCCGTGACTTGCCCGGCAATCCCTCCGCCGAGACCATCGGCAAGAATTTCGCCCGCAGTGTTGGTGTTGAAGGCACTGGTTCCGAGGCATTGAAGGCGCTTCGTGAATTGCCGGCCAACCGTGTGCTGGGCGACCTGAACATGATGACCATGGGCAGCAATGCCTCTACTTACGTGGGCGGACCGGTACTCGACGGGCGGGTCGTGGTGGGTACACCGGAGCAGGTCTACAGCGCCGGTCAGGAAAACAAGGTGCCCATGCTGATCGGTTCGACCAGCGCCGATCTTGGCTTTAATACGGCCAAGACAATGGAAGAGCTGTTCGCACCGTTTGGGCGTGAAGCAGAGCGGGCCCGTCAGTTATACGACCCGGAAAATACAGGCGATGTGCAGGCGGTAGGGGCCGCAGTTGCTATGGACCGGATGATGACGGAGCCGGCTCGTTTCGTTGCCAGCAAGATCTCCCAGCATGATCGCCAGGCATTTCTCTATCGCTTCTCCTACGTCGCCGATTCGCTGCGCAGTGAGACCAAAGGGGCGCAGCATGCCAGCGAAATTCCCTATTTCTTCAAAACGCTGGAAGCGCGGTATGGCGACAAGGTAACGGACAAGGATCAGGACATGGCCAGCGATGCTCACGCCATCTTTGTTAATTTCATCAAGACGGGTAATCCAAACGGTACAAATGTGGCGCGCTGGCTCCCGTTCAACCGTGAGGGCAATCTGGTCATGGATTTCGCGGCCGATGAAGGTCCGGTTCTTAAAGAGGACCCCTGGAAAGAGCGCCTCGACCTGATCGAGAAAACTCAGCACGCCAAACCGTAAGCTATTCGTCGAGCCGGTCATGGCCGGCTCGACATGCCTGTTTTCCCTGTTTTTCTCTCTCTGGCAACCCATCCGCCATCACACTTCGCAGATTGACAACCGTGCCAATTCTTCTCATAGTTTTGCCACGCAAACGTTTGCGCCATAACAAAGACAACAATGGAGTGCACCATGAACGCATCCCGCCCTATGCGGCTTCTCGCTGCTGCTGTTCTGTTTTCCACGACTTCCGCTTTTCTGCCCTTGTCCGCGGCTTATGCTCAGGATGCAGATAAACCCAAGGTCGCGCTGGTGATGAAGTCTCTCGCCAATGAGTTCTTCCGCACCATGGAAGACGGTGCCAAGGGTTATCAAAAAGAGCATTCTGACCAGTTCGATCTGATCTCCAATGGCATCAAGGACGAAACTGACACGTCCAGCCAGATTCGTATTGTCGAGCAGATGATCGTGTCCCAGGTCGATGCTATCGTCATCGCACCGGCAGATTCCAAGGCGTTGGTGCCCGTCATCAAGAAAGCCATGGATGCAGGCATCAAGGTCGTAAACATCGACAACCGTCTGGATCAGGACGTACTCAAGAGCAAGCAGCTTGACGTGCCCTTTGTAGGCCCGGACAACCGCAAGGGTGCCCGTCTGGTAGGTGAGTACCTGGCCAAGCAGCTCAAGGCCGGTGACGAAGTTGGCATCATCGAGGGTGTTTCCACTACCTTCAATGCCCAGCAGCGCACCGCTGGCTTTAAGGACGCTATGGAAGCGGCCAACATGAAGATCGTGGGTGTCCAGTCCGGCTCCTGGGAGATCGACAAGGGCAACGCCGTGGCCTCTGCCATGATGAATGAACATCCCAACCTGAAGGCGCTGCTGGCTGGTAATGACAGCATGGCCCTGGGCGCCGTCTCTGCCGTTCGCGCTGCGGGCAAGAAGGGTGAAGTGCTGGTGGTAGGTTATGACAACATCAATGCCATCAAGCCCATGCTCAAGGACGGCCGCGTTCTGGCTACGGCTGACCAGTACGCCAGCAGGCAGGCGGTCTTTGGTATCGACGCTGCGCTCAAGCTGGTCAAGGGTGAGTCCACCGGTGCTGTCGACGGTGTGATCGAAACGCCTGTCGAGCTGGTAACCAAGCCGTAATCCATCTTTACCCGCCGGGCTTTGGCGCGGAGTCGATCGTATTCGCCTCTGCACCGGAGTCTTGCGGGGCACCTGAGTTTTAAAGGAGACCGTCATGTCGGGCAGGCCAGTCCTTTCCATTACCGGCATCGGCAAGACCTATGCGCAACCCGTTCTGGGAGAGGTCAGCCTTGAGCTGTATCCCGGCGAGGTGTTGGCGCTGACAGGTGAGAACGGCGCCGGCAAGAGTACGTTGTCCAAGATCATCGCGGGGCTGACTCCGCCCACGACCGGGCAGATGACCTTTCTCGATCAGCCCTACACCCCCGGTAGCCGCACCGAGGCCGAGCGCCTGGGCGTGCGCATGGTTATGCAGGAGCTCAACCTGCTGCCGACCCTGACCGTTGCCGAAAACCTGTTTCTCGATAACCTGCCCAGCCGGGGCGGGTGGATTTCCCGCGGGAGGCTGCGTGAGCAGGCACGACTGGCCATGGCGCAGGTCGGGCTGGATGCCATCGATCCGGATACCCTGGTCTCTGACCTGGGGGTCGGCCACCAGCAGATGGTCGAGATCGCCCGTAATCTGATCGGTGACTGCCGCATCCTGATTCTCGACGAGCCTACCGCCATGCTGACGGCGCGCGAGGTCGACCTGTTGTTCGAGCAGATCGAGCGCCTGCAGGCCCGTGGTGTCGCCATCGTCTACATCTCTCACCGCCTGGAAGAACTCAAGCGCATCTCCCAGCGGATCGCGGTTCTGCGCGATGGCCGGTTGGTCGCCGCCGAGTCCATCAGCCGTTACAACACCGATCAGCTGGTAGCGCTGATGGTAGGGCGTGAGCTGGGTGAGCATATTGACCTGGGCGAGCGCCACATTGGCGCGCCGATACTGAAAGTGGACAAGCTGAGCCGTGCCGGCAAGGTCTGCGATGTATCGTTCGAGGTTCGCGCTGGAGAGATTCTTGGTATTTCCGGCTTGATCGGCGCGGGTCGTACCGAATTGCTGCGGCTCATCTACGGCGCCGACCGCGCCGACAGCGGGCGTGTTTTTGTGGGTAATCCGCTGCGTGAAGTCAACATCAGCTCGCCAGCCGAGGCGGTACGCAATGGCATCGCCCTGATCACCGAAGATCGCAAGGGGGAGGGGCTGTTACTCACCCAGTCCATCTGCGCGAATCTGGCACTGGGCAATATGCCTGCCGTTGCCAAGCGCGGCGTGGTTCAGTCTGCGTCCGAACTTGCGTTAGCTGAGCGGCAGATCAAGGCCATGCGAATTCGCAGTTCCAGCCCTCATCAGCCGGTGGGTGAGCTTTCCGGCGGTAATCAGCAGAAGGTCGTGATCGGCCGCTGGCTGGAGCGTGATTGTCAGGTGCTGTTGTTCGATGAGCCTACCCGGGGCATCGACATCGGCGCCAAGTTCGATATCTACGGCTTACTGGGCGAACTGACCCGGCAGGGCAAGGGGCTCGTTGTCGTGTCCAGTGACCTGCGTGAATTGATGTTGATCTGCGACCGGATCGCCGTGTTGTCTGCCGGCCGTCTCATGGAAACCTTTGACCGTAACGATTGGAGCCAGGATCGCCTCCTGGCCGCCGCCTTTGCCGGATACAGCAGCCGTGAAGCGATGCTGGGCGAAGCGGTTTCTCCCATACAGGAACTCTCCGTATGAACACTACCGTAACTCCGGCCGCGCCCAAGCGCAGCAGCAGTGTGTCCGGCCTGGGCACCTACCTGGGATTGGCCGGTGCCTTGCTGGCCATGATCGTGTTGTTCTCCGCCATGAGCAGCCATTTCCTGTCCTATAACACCTTCACAACCCTGGCCAATCAGATTCCGGACCTGATGGTGCTGTCGGTGGGCATGACGCTGATCCTCATCATCGGTGGGATCGACTTGTCCGTAGGCTCGGTGCTGGCACTGGCGGCCTCGGTCGTTAGCGTGGCTACGCTCAACTGGGGATGGGGCATTTTCCCAGCCGCGGCCCTGGGTATGGTTTGCGCAGCCTTGGCAGGCACCGTGACGGGCAGCGTAACCGTGGCATGGCGGATTCCTTCATTTATCGTCTCCCTGGGTGTGCTGGAAATGGCGCGGGGCTTGGCCTACCAACTGACGGATTCGCGCACGGCCTACATCGGTGACGCCTATGGTTGGCTGTCCACACCATTCGCCTTTGGGATTTCGCCTTCCTTTATCATCGCGCTGCTGGTGATTGCTGTTGCCCATGCCTTGCTGACGCGCAGCGTGTTTGGCCGCTATCTCGTCGCCATCGGCACCAATGAAGAAGCAGTGCGCCTGGCGGGTATCAACCCCAAGCCTTACAAAATCCTGGTTTTTGCTCTGATGGGTCTGTTGGCAGGGTTGGCCGCGTTGTTTCAGGTGTCCCGTTTGGAAGCGGCTGACCCCAACGCCGGCGCCGGGCTTGAATTGCAGGTCATCGCGGCGGTGGTGATCGGCGGAACGAGCCTCATGGGCGGACGCGGTTCGGTCATCAGCACGTTCTTTGGCGTGCTGATCATTTCCGTGCTGGCCGCCGGGCTTGCACAGATTGGCGCCAGCGAGCCGACCAAACGCATCATTACCGGTGCGGTGATCGTGGTGGCCGTGGTGCTGGACACCTACCGCAGCCATCGCGCCAAGCGCCGAGGCTAACCATGGCGACCATCAAGGACGTTGCGGCACTGGCCGGTATCTCCTATACCACCGTGTCGCACGTGCTCAATGGTACTCGCCCGGTTAGCCCCGAAGTACGCACCAAGGTCGAGGCGGCCATTGACCAGCTGGGCTACGTTCCCAGCGGTGTAGCCCGCTCGCTCAAGGCCAAGGCCACCAGTACCATTGGGCTGCTCGTGCCCAATGGCAGCAACCCGTACTTCGCGGAGCTGGCGCGGGGTATCGAGGATCACTGCGAGCGTAACGGCTACAGCGTCATCCTCTGCAACTCCGATGATAATAACGACAAGCAGCGCCGTTACTTGCGTGTGCTGCTGGAGCGTCGTATCGACGGCTTGATCGTGGCCACCGTGGGCGGCGACGGTGAGTTCGCCCAGGCCTTGGCCGCAGTCAAGGTGCCGATGGTGCTGGTCGACCGCCCGCTGGAAGGCGTGGAGGCGGATCTGGTGCAGATCGACCATGAAGAGGGCGGCTATCTGGCAACAAGGCACCTGTTGGCGTTGGGTCATCGGCGTATCGCCTGCCTGGGTGGACCTGCCGAAACGCTGGTCGCTCAGGAACGTCTGGCCGGTTATTGCCGTGCGATGAAGGAAGCTGGGCAGACGATACAGCCTGCGTGGCTGCTCAATACCGAGTTTACTAGCGCCGCCGGTTATACCGCTGCCGCACACTTGTTGGAAAAGAGTGCACCCACGGCTATTTTTGCCGGGAACGACATGATCGGAATCGGTATCCTGCGCGCCGCCGCCGAGCGCGGCCTGCGCGTTCCGCAGGAGCTGTCCATCGTAGGTTTCGACGATATTGCCGTGAGCCGCTACCTTTATCCGGCATTGACCACGGTGGGGCAGTCCATCCTGCAATTGGGCGAGCGCGCTGCCGGACAGCTACTGGCCCGGCTCGGGCAGCGGCACCGGCCCACACCCGAACATACCGTGGTGGCGCCTACCCTGGTGGTACGCGAGTCCACTGCGTCTATCGAATTGAACGAGAGTCCATAAGATGCAAGCAAAAATAGTGATCGTGGGGAGTCTGAATATGGACCTGGTCGTACGAACCCCCCGCGTGCCGGTAGGCGGCGAGACCCTGGCGGGCCGCAGCTTCGTGACAGCGCCTGGTGGCAAGGGTGCCAATCAGGCAGTGGCGTGTGCCCGTTTGGGCGCCCAGGTCACCATGATCGGCTGCGTAGGCCGTGACGCCTACGGCGAGCAGCTGCGCAGTGGATTGGAAGCCGAAGGCATCGAGTGCTCCACGGTCGAATCCGTAGAGGGTGTACCGACCGGTATCGCCTCCATTCTGGTCGATGATAATGGGCAGAATTGCATCGTGATCGTGGCGGGGAGCAATGGCGAGCTGTCGCCCGAGCACCTGACCCGCCACGACGCCGCATTGCAGGCTGCCGATGTAGTCATCGCCCAGCTGGAAGTGTCGGTCGCTACGGTCGAAAAGACGTTGACCCGCGCTCGTGAACTGGGAAAGACGGTCATTCTCAACCCAGCACCAGCCGTAGGCCCGTTGCCTGCTCATTGGTATGGTCATGTGGATTACCTGGTTCCAAACGAGAGCGAGGCCGGCCTTCTGACCGGTATTGAGGTTAACTCGCTGGAAACAGCCGCCCAGGCTGCCCAGCAACTGCTTGATGCAGGCGCCAAGCGTATCCTGCTGACGATGGGCTCACAGGGCGTGCTGTATAAGGATACCGAACGGCAGCAGCACTTCCCGGCGCAGGTTGTCCAGGCGGTGGATACCACGGCGGCCGGAGACACCTTTGTTGGCGGATTTGCCGCTGCCCTGGGTGAAGGTCTTCCATTGGAAGAGGCCGTTCGTTTGGGCCAGCAGGCGGCTGCGTTGTCCGTCACCCGTGCCGGAGCGCAACCCTCCATTCCCTATCGCCGCGAATTGAACATCTGAGAGCGCCCATGAAAAAGACTCCTTTGCTTAACAGTGCGCTATCCCGCGTGATCGCCAGCCTTGGTCATGGTGATGTGATCGTGATCGGTGATGCCGGCATGCCCGTACCGCCCGGCGTGGAATGTATCGATCTGGCTGTGACTCATGGCGTGCCCGACTTCGCCACTACGCTACGCGTCATCGTGAGTGAAATGCAGGTCGAGGCCCATGTCCTCGCCGAGGAGACTGTTGTCCAGCATCCGCCTGCCTTAGCTGAAATCCAGCGGTTAAGCGCCGCGGGCGAGTTGGGCAAGCGCCAGCTGGTAAGCCATGAGGACCTCAAGGCGCTATGCAAAAAGGCGCGCGTTCAGGTCCGCACCGGCGAATGCCAGCCCTATACCAATATTGCATTGATTGCTGGCGTCACTTTCTGAGACACCGGCAGGGCACGCTCACTGAGGCAGTCTATTCAGTGAGCGTGGCTCATGAATGGGGCAACCGTTGAACTGCCCCCTGAACCCGGATGACATCTCGTAGGCCGGCTTGCGAGAACGCATCACACCCCCAATGGGACGATGCGCTGCCAGGCCATGCCAGGGTGAGAACGCCATGCTGTCGTCTACTTCCCTGGCGCGGGCCTCCGTCCAGGTGGGCTGCGGATCGACTTCGATCCGGGCTACGGTGATATAAGGGCTTTCTTCCTCCGGCCACTGTGCTGAAGCATCCTCGACGGGCATCTTCTTCGCATCGGTAGCCAGCTGAACCCGCATCTCCCATACGCCACCCTGCCTGGCAAAGAATTCGCTTACCGCCTCGCGTAGCCCATTGGGTTTGCCGTTTACATTCAGCGGTGCGTCGGTCAGGGCCGTCAGCTCGGGAGAAGCAGGCGCCACGCTGAGTTTGGCGTAATAAGGGCCATACAGCAGGGGCACGCTGGTGTAGAAGGTTTCGCCCAGGATATGGGTTTCCGGATGGCCACCCAAGGATTTGAGCGTTGCACTTTCACCGCCAACGGCTTCGATTACCTTTTCAGTACCGCGCAGAACAGCCGACAGCGCTTTCTTGAGGCCCGGTGCCTTGTCGGTGGTTGCGGCCAGAAGCTTCAGGCTTTTCAGAAAGGCCTTTGGTGTTGCTGCCGAAAAAGCCGGTGCATTCACCATTACGAAATCCTGAGTCAGCTGGCCTTCACTACCCGGTAGGCGATCTCCCTCCACACCAATGACCTTGAGCGCCAACCCCCGCGGCGAGGAGACGCTATCGTCCAGCAGATCTCCAGGGTTGGTCGAAAAGCGCAGCACGACAGGGTAGTCACCCATCTTGGCAAAGACACCCTGGGCAAGCTCCGGTGGCAGACCTTCCAGTACCTTCAGACGTCCCTGCAACAAGCCATGGCTCTTGGCATGAACACTGCGTACGGCGTGCCCATAATCCTCGGAGGTCGTCTCGATGATCTTGCGCATCGTTTCGACAAGCTCGCGAGTGGTCTCGGCCTCATCCTCCGGGATCTGTTCAAATGATGGATCAAACAGCAGTGGGCGAATGGGAAGGGTGGTCGACATGGAAAGTCCTCAGCTCATCAGGGTGCGTTATGTGGCATCGTTGTTATGGCGTGCGTACTGGCCACAAGCCTTCCTAACTCTGGACAAGCCCTGCTATCGACTGTTCATGAATGGCGTTGATGAATGACAATAGATAGCATTTTGTATACAAAACCCTGGCTTTACCGTCTCGTTTGGAGCGAATCGAATCTTTTCCGCTGCACATTCCGCTTAAACGCAACAAAACGCTACGAAATAAAACCCTTCCTACTGGCCGCAGTCCGTTAAAGAACGGTCTACCAGAGGAGAACGTCATGTCTGCCCCAGCACTTCCCATGATGCCGCCGGCTCGTATAGCCCAGGTCAACGGTATCCAGATGGCCTATTACGAGGCCGGCCCTCGAATGACCGGCTCCAAACCAGCCATTCCCATTGTGCTCTGCCACGGTTTTCCCGAGCTGGCCTTTTCCTGGCGTCATCAGATCAAGGCGCTGAGTGAAGCGGGGTATTGGGTCATCGCGCCTGATCAGCGCGGCTATGGGCTGACCGATCGGCCCGAGGCTGTTGAGGCCTACGACATGGAGCACCTGACCGGTGATCTCGTCGGTCTGCTGGACCATCTGGGCGTGGAAAAAGCCATTTTCTGTGGTCATGACTGGGGCGGTCTGCTGGTCTGGCAGATGCCGCTTTTGCATCCTGACCGTACCGCCGGTGTGATCGGCCTTAACACGCCGTATTTGCCACGTCCGCCCGTCGAACCGATCGAGGCGATGCGCAAGCGCATGGGCGACGAGATGTATCAGGTGCACTTCCAGAAGCCCGGCGAGGCAGACAGCGTTTTCAACCGAGATGCCCGTAAAGTGTTCAGTTTCCTGATGAAAAAGCCTGGAGGAGACGAGGTCGACGGGGCGGGTATCGCAAAGGCCAAGGCATCCGAGCAGGGCTCAGCCTTTGCACTGGTGCGCTGGCTGGAGGCCTATCAGCCCGAACAGGATACTCGGGAAACTTTTCTGACCGAGGAGGAGTTCAACGTCTTTGTTGAAACCTTCAGCCGGACCGGCTTTACCGGTGGCATTAATTGGTATCGCAACATCACACGTAACTGGGAGCGTTCGGCCAATCTGCCGACGGAAATAAACGTGCCTTCGCTCATGGTCACTGCGGATCAGGATGCCTTCCTGCCGCCTTCCATGTCGGAAGGCATGGAAACGTACGTGCATGACCTTCAGCGAGGCGCCATCCAGTCCTCCGGTCACTGGACCCAGCAGGAGCGGCCCGATGAGGTCAACCGCGTCTTCCTGCACTGGTTGCTGCTGCGGTTTCCGCTAGAGGCCCGCTGACAGGGTAGGGCACCCGTTGATGCCGCTCAGGCTGCGACAGCTTGAGCGGCTCGCATGATTCGGTTGCGGCCTTGCTGTTTACCCTGGTAAAGCGCCTTGTCGGTGCGCTTGATTGCATCCTTCAGACACTCGCACTCGCCAATCACGCAGGTCGCCAGCGTGGCCGTCACCATGATGGTGGCACCCTCTACCTCTAAACGTATTGCGCGAATTTCATTCAAGATCCGCTCGGCAATCTTGTCGGCATTTTTGAGGTCGGTATTACGCATCAGGATCAAAAATTCCTCACCACCCCAGCGTGAGGCCACGTCCGTGCCTCTCACCGACGCGGCAATGACCGATGACACCTGCTGCAGGACCGTGTCGCCCACGTCGTGGCCAAAGGTATCGTTGATGTTCTTGAAATGATCTACATCCAGCATGATCAGTGAGATCGGCTTGAACGTTTGAGGGCTGCGGTACAGCCGCTGCGCCTCGCTGTGCAGGCGTCCGCGGGTATATAGATTGGTCAGGCTGTCCTTGTTGGCCAGGGTAAACAGGTCTGCCTGCATGGCAATCGAGCTGGAAGCCGTCAGGGCCGAAATATAGACCAGCATCACGATGGCCGAGCTCAGATTGAACAGGCTGAACAGCTCTGTAACCTTGGGGCTCAACATGAGCAGGGGTTCAACGGCGAAAAACAGATCCGTAACCTTGCCTATCAGTAGGCAAGTACAAATCAGTATGCAGGTTACCCAGCGCCAGAAGGGGGCAACGGTGTAATTGAACAAGGCAATCGGAACGATGCAGAGCAAGTAGTAGTAAAACCCGGTATGCCATCCTATGACCACGGTTGCGACCACGGCATGCATGACGATTTCCGACATCAGCAGCGTGCTTGTCAGTCGATAGCGCTTGGCCTTCAGTAACTGTAGGCAATAGAAGTGGATAGCCACGCTGCCAATATTGGTCAGCCAGAGGGCTTTGACGTCCAGCGCAATGAACGTCAACAGAAAAATGATGTGAATACCCAGCACCGCCCTGATGCCAAGCACACCCCTGCTCCAGAAGCGATCCGTTGCTGTTTCCAAAATCTGGGCGCGATCAGACGCCGAAAGATCACTATTCATTAAGTCCGACCCGACTTACACATGCATGGCGCTGCACGTTTCAGCCCGTGAAAGTTGTTACAGCGCATCGGCTGGACCTGGCAAGTCTTGAGCGAGAGCAGTTTGAAAAATAAGCCGCTTGATAAACGGCAGAGCACAGGATCCAACAATTAGTAAGGGTACGGGGCTTACAGTAAGCTAGCTAATAAGACACGCTTATCCCTGAGTATGAATAAGCCTATTGAACCGGCACCCCATAACGCCGGACACCTATTACCTGATGAGTATCGAGACGCAGCCCGAATGGCTTGCGTGGAGTTGATGTGTGCTGCCCAACAAACTGATCCTTGCCGTGCTGATTGTCGGCATTTCTGTCGTCGGCCTCAGTATCGGCGCCACCATTCCCGTCGTGGCGCTACGCCTGCACGAAGCGGATATCCCCAACCTGACCATTGGCATCCTTTCGGCCTTGCCGGCCGCCGGTATGCTCGTAACGGCCTTTATCGTCGAATGGCTCACCGCACGGCTTGGCCGCAAGCACATCTACCTGCTGTGCTTTCTTCTCTCCATGATCAGTATCGCCATGCTGGAAGTCTTCAGAACCGAACTCATCTCGCTAGGGTTATTCCGCTTTCTGATGGGGGTAGGGGCAGGGCTGATCGTTATTCTGGGGGAGGCCTGGGTCAACGAGATTGCCGATGAATCCAACCGTGGTCGTGTTGTCTCCCTGTACGCCACATTCTTCACCGGTTTTCAGCTGCTTGGGCCTGCCATGGTTTCCGCCTTGGGCCCGAGCAGTGCCTGGGTGACAGGCATCGTTCTGGCGATCTTTGCTGTGTGTTTGCTGGCTACCGCGCGATTTCTGCCCAACCCCATCGCCGGTAAGGCTACCGTCGAGGAAAAAACCTTTACTGTGTTGGGCTTTCTGAAGGTCGCCCCTGTGATCTGCGCAGGCGTCGTGTTCTTCTCCTTTTTTGATAGCGTCGTGCTGTCCATGTTTCCCGTGTTTGCCTTGAGCCACGGTTACGAGGTTGCACTGGCCGCACTGATGGCGACCGTTATTCTGCTGGGTGACACCTGCCTGCAATACCCGCTGGGTTGCCTGTCTGATCGCTTCAACCGCAACCACCTTTACCTCGGCTGCGGCCTGATTGCCTTGCTGATCGGCCTCGCGCTGCCCTGGTTGATCCAGATGCAAGCGTTGCTTTGGCCTGTGCTGGTCATACTGGGTGCGGTAGCCGGTGGCGTCTATACCTTGGCTATCACCCTTATCGGGCAGCATTTTCAAGGGCAGGACCTGATTACCGCCAATGCCAGTGCAGGGTTTCTGTGGGGCGTGGGAAGTCTTGCTGGTCCCATCCTGAGTGGCGCAGCCATGTCCGCAGGACCAAATGGTCTGCCACTGGTATTGGCCGCAGCGGCTGGCTTATTCGTACTGTGTGCCCTGAAGGCAAGGGGCGGACGTGCCCTCAGACTGGAGCAACATGATTAGAGATTCGATAGACGAGAGCCATGCGTTCTCGCAGAGTGGCTGATGAGCTTTGTTCCCCGGCAGACAGGGGCGCGGCTGCAACCATAAAAGCTCTTGCCAGCCTTGGCCGTGCGCAGGCTCATGGGCGCCGAGCAGAACGGGCAATTCTCCGCGTTGGCCTGCCAGGGTGTAACCAAAGGTGCATTGGCAGCAATGATCGAATGGTGCGGCGCGGGTTTTTGAGGTACTCGACTGCTGCGCAACCCTTCATAGACGCTCCAGGCTACCAGTACGCCAACAATACCCAGCATGATCGCGGCATCGCTGACGGAAAGTGCCCCGGCCGCCGCATCCTCGGCCCATGTCAGGCAAGGTAGAAGAAAAAGCACTGATCCAGTGAATGCCTTTTGCGTAAGCGGCATGCGTCCCATGACTCTATCCATTTGGCTGATGCGCGGCGCACAGTGCGCCTGATATGCGAGGGCTATCGGCAAAGGACATTCAAGCTTAAGCCGGAGACAAAAAGCCCCGACCAGCGGAGTGTCGGGGCTTTGTTTTGTCATCAATGAATGGGAGAGGTGGCATTCATGGCGAGAGCATGCAGGCGCTCATCAATGCGTCTCGGTTACCTTTTTCAAGTAACGCGGCTGATCAGGGTTGCAACCGCGCGCCTTGGCCAATGCCTCGGCAAGAACATAAAAGCTCTGGATCAGAGTGAAAGGCTCCAGCATGGCATGGTCGGTCCGGGCGCTGGGTAAATCGACGCCGTCATTATCCTCGGTTGCAACCACCAATACCTGGGCCCCACGCGCACGCATCTCTTGGGCGAACGCTAGCGTGCCGGCCTGCTCGGGACCTGCAGGCGCAAAAACCAGAACCGGATACCCTTCGGTAATGATCTCCATCGGGCCGTGCTTAACCTCTGCACTGGAAAAGGCTTCGGCCTGTATGCCGCAGGTTTCCTTCAGCTTCAGGGCTGCTTCCATGGCGATTGGCAGGGCTGGGCCTCTGCCGATGACCAGCATCCTGTCGGCCGGTGTCAGCACCTCGATGGCCCTGGACCAGTCTGCCTCCACGGCACGCTCCATCTGCTGAGGCAATGTCTGGAGCGCCTGTAGTAGGTCTGACCCCATATCCAGGTTGCGCTCCAGATAACCTACTGTCTGGGCGGCTGCCATCAGCATGGCAACATAGCTCTTGGTGGCAGCCACACTTTGCTCAAGTCCGGCAGGCAGCAAGACTTCACCATCAGCAATTGCCGCCAGAGGCGAATCGGGGGTGTTCACCAGGGCAGTGGCCCTAGCGCCGCGGGATTTCAAATAACGAACGCTGGCAATCAGGTCCGGACTCTTGCCGGACTGGGAAAGCGCCGCCACCCAGGCATTGTTGAAGCGCAGGGGTGGCTGATTGAGGCTGACCAGCGAAAGCGGCATGGAAAGGCTGGGAATGCCGATCCGGCACATCATTAGATGAGCGAAATAGGCGGCTGCGTGATCCGAGCTGCCCCGCGCCACGGTCATCATGAGATCGGGCAGATTGCGAGCCAGACGGTCTGCCAGTGCCGTAACCGCACTGTCATCGTCCAGCATACGTTGCAGGACGGCAGGAATGGACTGGGTTTCATTCAACATCAGGGACATTGCAGTTACCTTCGGGATGTCAACCTTCGGACGCTGTAGCGTCCGGTGTGGAAAGAAGCTCGGTTTGGCTCAGGATCTGCTCGGGGATAAAAGCAAGCCCGGCGGCATCCATAGCCATACTCAGCGCGCCCCATAGAGGCGCGTCGTGCGTGAAATGCGCCGTGACGATTTCAGGCGCAAAGGGAACAGTACGGTTGATCATGTGCTTGATGAGCGGGGCCAGCGTTGCCGCTTGCCGATAAAGCCCTCCACCAATGGCAATGCGGCCAACATCCAGGGCGATCGCCAGATTGGCCACCTGAGCGGTACAGGCAGCAATCCGCACATGCAGCGCCTGCTGAGCACGAGGCTCCTGGCTGGCGAACAGGTCGAGCGCCTGGTGGCCCGGCCCGAGCAGCTCAACGGCCAGCTGATTCAGGGCCGTTCCGGAAAATAGCTCCTCCAGCGGGGCGCCACCTTGCTCGTGGCTGTACCAGTCCGATACGCGCTCAGGGTCCAGAAAAGGTGACAACATATAGCCAATCTCCATGGCGGCGCCGTTATGCCCACGGATCAGCTGCCCATTGGCAATGGCTGCGGCAGAGAGCCCCGTGCCCAGATTCAGGTAGAGGGCATGATCGATACCTTGCAGGCTACCCCAACGTGCCTCGGCCAATGCACCGGCCTTGACGTCGTTGTCCAGCATGACCGCAGGCGTACCCAACCCTTGAGCAATCAAGCCGTGCAGGTCGAGCCCTTCAAAGCCGGGTGTATTAGGTGCCATCAGCAAGGTATGACCACGTACGACACCCGGGAACACGCCTGCCACGCTGCGAATGGTCGTTGCGCCGAGTTGCTGTGCACATTCCCGTGCGGCCTCAAGCAGGCGCATCAGGGCCGGCTCGCCAAGCAGGCCCTCTGCATGGGTCGCCAGGATCCGAGTCGCCAGCTGTTCGCGGGCGGGGTCATAGCAGGCAATGTGGGTTTTAGTACCGCCAACATCGATGGCCAGCAGTACGCCCTGATCAGGCATGGTGAGACTCTCTTTTTCAAGTGCTTGTGTCATGGCGCTACAGTCAGGAGAGCCGGTGTGTACGCGCCCACAGGAGATAGGCGCCGCCACCCACCAGCAGCCAGACCAATGACCACTGGATCGGGTAGGCACCGGGTGCGTTATGGTTGGAGGCCATGTAGATATAGACCCAGCCCACCAGCGCAATAACGGCCGGCACCGGGTAAAGCCACATCGCATAAGGCCGTTTCAGGTGCGGTTGGTTCTTGCGCAGCACGAACAGTGCAATGATCTGGGCAACAGACTGCACCAGAATCATGACGGTTGTCAGAAGCTGGATCAGCGTGGTCAGGTCGCTCAACCGGCCGATCATGAAGCCGATCGACGTCAGCACACCCATGCTCAGCAGCCCATACGTTGGGAACTCATGGCGGGCATGCACCTTGGCAAACGCCTGGAAGAACACCTTGTCCCTCGCCGCTTCATACGGCACCCGCGAGCCGCCCAGAAGCCCTGCGAACACTGAAGCCAACGCAGTGATCAGAATCAGAACCGTCACGACATTGGCCGCTGTAGCGCCCCATGTTTCGCTCAGTACCACCGAGGCCACGGATTTATAAGCCGCCGAATTGGGATCAAGCATGCGATGCCAATCCACGACGCCCAGTACGCCTACCTGCATCAACAGGTAAATGGCGAGAATGCCGAGAATCGAAAAGATGATGGACCTGGGAATCACGCGGCCCGGCTGGTCAACCTCACCGGCAAGGTAGGCCGAGGTGTTATAGCCCAGGTAGTCGTAAATGCCGATTGTTAGTCCTCCAGCCATACCAAGCCAGAAGCCACTGTCGGAAAGATCAAACGCCCCCTCGGGAAAGCTGAAGGCCAGCTCAGGGTGAAAGTGGGAGAGGGCTGCAGTAATGAGACTGCCAATGCTGATCAGCATGATCACCCACAGCACGATGCCCAGCTTGGCGACCGACTCGATCTTGCGCCACAACAGCCCGATGATCAGCCAGATAAGTCCCAGGCCAATCACATTACCTGCTGTCTGGCTCATGTCCGGCCAGAACCAGGTGAGGTATTGAACGAACCCGATAATTCCCGTGGACATGATCAGCGGAATGAATAGCATCGCCGTCCAGATAAACAGAAAGGGCATCAGCTTTCCCGTGCGTTTGCCAAAGGCCTCGCGCAGGTACACATAGGTACCCCCGGCACCTGGCAATGCCGCACCCAGCTCCGCCCATACCAGACCATCGCACAGGGCCAGCAGGGCGCCCAGTATCCAGCCGAGATAGGCCTGTGGGCCGCCCATGATGACAATCATGGTTGGAATGGTAATGAAAGGCCCCACACCACACATCTGGCTCATGTTGAGCGTAGTGGCGGGAAACAGACCAAGTTTTTTCTTGAGGCCGGAGGAAGGCTGGCCGGTTACGGGTGATGACGGCATAGGACGATCTCTTCGCTCGAAAGGTAAAGGATGGGCAGATGAAAGATTCTTCGTGACATCGATCGGCTCTACCGATTCGGCATTGTTGTTGTAGTGAAGGGATCGCTTTGGTCAGGTGAGCACATGCCAAACAGCGAACCACCCTTAGAAGACCATAGGCTTTATATTAATTCAACTTGATTTAATTAATACGCGCTCCTGATGATGTAAACATGAGAAAGGCATCTACCAAACGCATCGTGACCACCGGCACCAATGCCGAACACGCCCGCCTGCATAATCGCCGGGTCATTCTGGAAGCCATCCGCCTGGGTGGACGGCTGACTCGTGCCGACCTGACAAGGCTGACCTCCCTTACCGCTCAAACCGTCTCGAACATCGTGACGGAGCTGCAGGAGGAGGGCGTGCTGCTCGCCCATGCGCCGGAAAAGGTTGGCCGGGGCCAGCCCCCGGTTCCCCTGTCGATCAACCCTCAGGGCGGCTATGCCATCGGCTTTCATGTCGAGCAGCATCGCATCATTGCCGTGCTGCTTGATCTACTCGGAGAGTGTCAGACGCAGGCCAGCCTGCCGGTCGATTACCCCACCTTTGACGAAGCGCTGCCCCTGCTCACTGAAACTGTTGGCCGCTTCCGGGCACAGTTTCCCTCGCATCGCTTCATCGGTGTCGGTATTGCCTTGCCTGGGCCGTTCGACGTGGAAGGCATCACTGCCGTTGGCCCAACGGCTCTATCCGGCTGGGATGACCCTGCCATTCCCTCGCGCCTTGAAGAGGCGCTGGAATTGCCCGTGCTTATCGAAAACGACGCAACCGCCGCCACCATGGGCGAGCGGCTACACGGCGTTGCCAGTGATCTGCAAAACTTTGTGCATCTGTTCATTGGCAGCGGTCTGGGGGCAGGGCTGTATCTGGAGAATCGCCTGTATCCCGGGCACTGGCATAACGCCGGAGAGATCGGCCACATGTCCGTCATTCCTGACGGCAAGGTCTGCTACTGCGGAAACACGGGTTGTCTGGAGCGATATGTGTCTATCGCCTCGCTGCTTGAACACCTGGGACAGACCGCCGATCAGGATATTGCCACCTGGGACTGCAACACCGCCGCCTTCAGGCAAGGCGTCGACGCCTGGCTGAATGAGGCCGTACCTGCCCTGCGACAAGCCATCAACATCCTCGAATCCCTCCTGGACCCGCAAACCATCCTTATCAGCGGTTTTCTGCCTGAGCCAATTCTCAAGCAACTGGTAAACCGGCTAGCGCCGCTACCCGTCTCGGTCAGCCGCCGGCCGGACCGTGAATACCCCCGCATCCAACTCGGCGCTGCGGGCCCGGACACGGTCGCCCTTGGTGCTGCCGCCCTGGTCATCCTGACCGAAATCAGCCCACATTACGAAACGTTGCTCAAAGCCGAAAGGGGATAAGAAACAAAAAAGCCCGCACAAGGCGGGCTTTTGGTGTTTCGCTACATGCAGCGCATGTCGAAACAGGTATCTGGCGCATCCGGCGGGATTCGAACCCACGACCCCTGCCTTCGGAGGGCAGTACTCTATCCAGCTGAGCTACGGATGCGTTACGAGGGCGACATGATACGCATGTCAGGGCGGAACGTCCATGCCCTGTTGCGCGTTCGTGTTTCCAAGCAAAATCAGCGGGTTGGCTTCGTAGCTTCTCTGACGGTTTATTTCTTCTATAAAGCAGCGTGCGTTGTTTTTATCGAACACATATTGCGCTTATGTTAGCGGAAGCCTAGCATGCGTTTGAGATTTTGAACGCTTGCCGTTTTAGTTTGGCAGGCGTTCGCCACGTCATCCATCGGCTCGTCCGGCGATGGGCCGTGTTCCGCTGTATACCGCCAATCATTGTCTCTTCATAACCCTTTGAATTCAGGGTGAGGGATGGTTATCGATTCGCGATAAAAGAGTTGAACGGAAAGCGCTGTTGCCTTTCCCATTCAGAATATCGTCAGCGGGGTTTAATAAAGTGGCCCCGTCGACACTGAAATCTCTTCGAGGAGACCTTCATGCAATTGAAAGATGCTTCACTGTTCCGACAGCAGGCTTACATTGATGGAGCCTGGATGGATGCCGACGGCGGCCAGACGATCAACGTGGGTAACCCGGCCACGGGCGAAACCTTGGGAACAGTACCAAAGATGGGCCGCGCGGAAACCAAGCGCGCCATCGAGGCTGCCGAGCGCGCCCTGCCGGCCTGGCGTGATCTGACGGCCAAGGAGCGTTCGCAGAAGCTGCGTCGCTGGTTTGAGCTGATGATCGAGAACCAGGACGACCTGGGTCGCCTGATGACGCTGGAGCAGGGCAAGCCGTTGGCCGAAGCCAAGGGCGAGATCACTTATGCCGCATCCTTTATTGAGTGGTTCGCTGAAGAGGCCAAGCGCGTTTATGGCGATACCATTCCCGGCCATCAGGCGGATAAGCGCATTATCGTTATCAAGCAGCCGATTGGGGTAACAGCAGCGATCACGCCCTGGAACTTCCCGGCCGCCATGATCACCCGTAAAGCCGGTCCTGCCCTGGCAGCCGGTTGCACCATGGTCATCAAACCTGCCAGCCAGACGCCATTCACCGCACTGGCTATGGCCGAGCTGGCCGAGCGTGCCGGCATTCCAAAAGGGGTACTGAGCGTGGTTACAGGCAGCGCGTCCGAAATCGGCGCCGAGCTGACCAGCAACCCGACTGTTCGCAAGCTGTCCTTCACTGGCTCTACCGAGATTGGAGCCAAGCTGATGGAGCAGTGCTCCCCAGGCATTAAGAAGGTGTCTCTGGAGCTAGGTGGTAACGCACCGTTCATTGTATTTGACGATGCCGATCTGGATGCCGCCGTTCAGGGCGCGCTCATCTCCAAATATCGCAATGCGGGCCAGACCTGTGTCTGCGTCAACCGTATTTATGTACAGGATGGCGTGTACGACGCGTTTGCCGAGAAATTCAAGGCAGCGGTCGAGAAGCTCAAAGTGGGCAACGGCCTGGAAGAGGGCGTTGCGATTGGCCCGCTCATCGACGACAAGGCGGCTGCCAAGGTCAAGGAGCACATTGAGGACGCCGTGTCCCACGGTGCCCAGGTGATCACAGGCGGCAAGGCTCACCAGCTGGGCGGCAGCTACTTTGAGCCGACCATCATGATTAACGTACCGGCAGACGCCAAGGTCTCGAAAGAAGAAACTTTCGGCCCGCTGGCTCCGCTGTTCCGCTTCAAGACGGAAGAAGAAGCCATCGCCCGTGCGAACGATACCGAGTTCGGTCTGGCCGCGTACTTCTATGCCCGCGACCTGTCCCGCGTCTTCCGTGTGGCTGAGGCGCTGGAGTCTGGCATGGTAGGTATCAACACCGGCCTGATCTCTACCGAAGTGGCACCGTTCGGTGGCGTGAAGTCGTCCGGCCTGGGCCGTGAAGGCTCCAAGTACGGTATGGAAGACTATCTGGAAATCAAATACCTCTGCCTGGGTGTTTGATCGCCACGGCGTCTGGTTAACAGACGTTGATGGCTGTCGGACCCCGGTTGGCCCAAGGCCAAACCAGTTTTCCGGTAGTCGTCTTGTAGTTCCCTCGCTCAGGGTGTCATCGCCTTGGGCGAGCAGTGTGATAACGCGCTACCTCCGGCGAGTGGCTGGCGTTGTTGGCAGTCGATCATCGTATGCTGCCCTGCGACCGGTGCTCGCTTTTACTCCCTATCTGGCTGACGATGAGCAGCTCAAGAGGACACCATGACTGATACAAACGCTTCCCTGATGCATCGCCGTAACGCCGCTGTACCCCGTGGCGTTGGACAGACTCACCCAATCTTTGTCGACCGCGCCGAGAATGCCAAGGTATGGGACGTCGAAGGCAACGAATACCTGGATTTTGCCGGCGGTATCGCTGTGCTGAATACCGGCCATCTGCATCCCAAGGTTGTGGCGGCCGTACAGGAGCAGCTGAAGAAGGTGTCCCATACCTGCTTCCAGGTACTGGCGTACGAGCCCTATGTCGCCCTTTGCGAAAAGCTCAACCAGCTGGTGCCGGGCAACTTCCCTAAAAAGACCGCACTGTTCAACTCAGGCTCTGAAGCCGTTGAAAATGCGGTGAAGATTGCCCGTGCAGCCACTCAGCGCGCCGGTGTCATCGCGTTTACCAGCGCCTACCACGGCCGTACCATGATGACTCTTTCGCTTACCGGCAAGGTCGCTCCGTACTCGGCTGGCATGGGTCTCATGCCGGGTGGTGTGTTCCGCGCTCTGTACCCCTGCGAGCTGCATGGCATCACCGTGGACGACGCTATTGCAAGCGTGGAGCGTGTGTTCAAGAACGACGCACAGCCGGGTGATATCGCAGCGATCATTCTTGAGCCGGTACAGGGCGAAGGCGGTTTCTATGCAGCACCGAAAGAATTCATGGTTCGCCTGCGCAAGCTGTGCGACGACCACGGCATTCTGCTGATTGCCGATGAGGTCCAGTCGGGCGCTGGCCGTACCGGTACTTTCTTCGCGATGGAGCAGATGGGCGTTGATGCTGATCTGGTCACCTTTGCCAAGTCTATCGCGGGTGGCTTCCCGCTATCGGGCGTTACGGGCCGCGCGACTGTGATGGATTCCGTGGGCGCTGGCGGCCTGGGCGGTACCTATGCCGGTAACCCGCTGGCGTGTGCGGCGGCATTGGCTGTCATCGATGCGTTTGAGGAAGAGAAGCTGCTGGACCGCTCCAAGGCTGTGGGCGAGCAGCTGACGGCAGACCTCAAGGCCATTGCTGCCAAGCACAAGGCGATTGTCGATGTGCGCGGCCTGGGTGCCATGATTGCGGTCGAGCTGGGTGAAGACGGTGACGTCCACAAGCCCAACGGTGCATTGGCCAGCCAGATTGTGGTACGTGCCCGTGAAAAGAACCTGATCATGCTCAGCTGCGGCACCTACGGGAACGTACTGCGTATCCTGGTTCCGCTGACTGTCAGCGATGAAGACCTGCAGCGCGGTATCAGCATTATCGGCGAGTGCTTCGACGAACTGGCCTGATCTGCTGCATGACAAGAACCGCCGCTTTCGCGGCGGTTTTTTATTATCTGGAAAAAAGTTGTCTGATGATTTAAGGCGCTGATTTAGAGCCTTTAGGCCGCTTTGTGAGACGTTCTGCAGCCTTTTCCTTGCAAGTCATACGATGACTTGTCTAGAGTCTGTCTTTCCTCTTCGAATGCTCCTGTGCTGTATGCAGCACGAGCGGCCAATGTGGGCGTTGCTGTCGGGAGGATGACAGGCCCGTCGCCACGTTTCGGCAGGCTATCCATAATAAGAACAAGGAGTAATGCCCCCATGGCTGATCAACAGCAGCATGGCGCTACGGCTGACGATACCCGTAGGCGCTTTCTCAAAACATCACTCGTCCTTTCGGCTGCGTCTGTAACCCTGGGCCGCTTCGGTCTTGCAGAAGCCGCAAGCCCCGAGCCGCTCAGTGAGCGTTACCCGGATCCGCTGGTTCAGGTGCTGGATGAGAGCTTTCTCAAATACCGCATTTTCAACGCGAGCATTGAAAAGCTCGGCACCGGCATGCGCTGGCTCGAAGGGCCGGTCTGGTTTGGGGATGGCCGGTATCTGCTGGTTAGTGATATTCCCAATAACCGCATCATGCGGTGGGACGAGGTTACCGGTAGCCTGAGCGTTTTCCGTGATTCTTCCAATTACTCCAATGGCTTGTGCCGGGATCGTCAGGGCCGCCTGTTGATCTGCGAAGGGTCAACCACTACCCATGAAGGCCGCCGCATCACGCGGATGGAATACGACGGTCGCATCACTGTTCTGGCGGATCAGTTCGAAGGCAAGCGCTTCAACTCGCCGAACGATATTGCTGTGAAGCGTGACGACTCCATCTGGTTTACCGATCCACCGTTCCAGGCCGACAGTAACTATGAAGGGCATAAGGTCCAGACCGAGCTGCCGCATGGGGTTTACCGCATCGATGGCAAGACGGGAGCGGTCACGCGGGTGATCGATAATCTGGCAGGGCCCAATGGCCTGTGCTTCTCGCCAGATGAAAAGACCCTGTATGTGGTCGAGGGGCGTGCCAAGCCGAACCGTCTGGTCTGGGCGTATGTGGTCAACGATGACGGTACGTTAGGTGAGCGGCGCAAGCATATTGAAGGTGTAAATTACGGGGCACTGGACGGTATCAAGTGTGACGAAGACGGTAATCTCTGGTGTGGCTGGGGAAGCCCAGGTGTCCCGGAGGCTAAGCCGGAGGAGCTGGACGGCGTGATGGTCTTCAATCCGGCCGGCAAGGCGATCGGTCATATCCGTTTGCCGGAGCGCTGCCCGAATCTATGCTTCGGTGGTTTGAACGGTAACCGCCTCTTCATGGCGAGCAGCCACTCGCTCTATTCGCTGTATGTGAATACGCGCGGTGCGATCTATTTATAGCAGGCAATAAAAAAGCAGCCAGCTGGGCAACGGCTGACTGCTTTCATAATAAGGATCAGCTGACGGTGGGGCGGAAATACAAAGCATCACCTCTGTGCAAGCCAATGAGGCTGTCGTGATCCTTGATGACCTCTGCCTCAATCAGCTCATCCTGACCATTCACGCGTAGCGTCACCCGTGTGGTCGCACCCAGCGGGCGAACATCACGTACCTCGGCAGGCTGATGCCCTGTAAGTGCCTCCCGGCTGATGGAGACTTCGTGGGGGCGGAACATGATCTCCGAGCCATTGACCTGCAGGCGGTTCGAGTCGCCCAGGAAGTGATAGACGAAATCGCTGGCAGGTTGCTCATACACCTCGCCCGGCGAGCCGATCTGCTGAATCACGCCCTTGTTCATGACCACGATACGATCTGCTACCTCCATGGCTTCTTCCTGGTCGTGGGTAACGAAAACGGAAGTCAGGTTGATTTCTTCATGCAGACGAGCCAGCCAGCGGCGCAGCTCTTTGCGTACCTTGGCGTCCAGCGCGCCGAAGGGCTCGTCGAGCAGCAGAATCTTCGGCTCTACCGCCAGCGCACGCGCCAGGGCGATCCGCTGACGTTGGCCGCCGGACAGCTGCTCAGGGTAGCGGTCGGCCAGCCAGTCCAACTGAACCATGTTTAGAAGTTCGTGGACCTTTTCGGCAATCACCTTCTCGCTGGGCCGTTCGCGCTTGGGCTTCATGCGTAGGCCAAACGCCACGTTGTCGAACACGGTCATGTGGCGGAACAGGGCGTAATGCTGGAACACGAAGCCTACGTTCCGATCCCGCACGTCACGGTCGGAGACATCCTCGCCATGAAAGACAATGTTGCCGTTGTCCGGTGTTTCCAGGCCCGCAATGATCCGCAGCAGGGTGGTCTTGCCGCAGCCGGAAGGGCCTAGCAGGGCGACCAGTTCACCGCTCTGGATATCAAGGTTGATGTCATTCAAGGCCTGGAAAGCACCGAAGCGCTTGCTGACATTACGGATTTCGATGCTCATCAATGCGTCTCCTGAGTGCTGTTCTGGTTGGCGAGGCGGCTTTCGCTCCACTGCTTGAGCAGCAGGGTCAGCAGGGCCAGGGCCAGCAGCAGCGAGGCCACGCTGAACGCGGCCACATGGTTGTATTCGTTATAAAGGATCTCGACATGCAACGGCAGGGTGTTGGTTACGCCACGGATATGGCCGGATACGACCGATACCGCACCAAACTCACCCATGGCACGTGCGTTACACAGCACCACGCCATAGATCAGGCCCCATTTGATGTTGGGCAGGGTGACATGCCAGAACATCTGCCAGCCGTTGGCGCCCAGCAGCCGCGCGGCTTCCTCTTCCTGCGTGCCTTGCTCCTGCATCAACGGAATCAGTTCGCGGGCGACGAAAGGAAAGGTCACGAACAGGGTCGCCAGCACGATTCCGGGTACGGCAAAGATAATCTGAATATCGTGATCCTGCAGCCACGGACCCAGCAGTCCTTGCGCGCCGAAGAGCAGCACATACACCAGACCGGCGATGACCGGCGAAACAGAGAAGGGCAGATCGATCAACGTAACCAGGATGCTCTTGCCACGAAATTCGTACTTGCTCACGCACCAGGCCGCAGCCACGCCAAACACTACGTTCAGTGGCAGCGATATACCGGTCGCAATGAGCGTCAGTTTCAGAGCCGACAAGGCATCCGGCTCGATGATGGCACTAAAGAACGTGCCGACCCCCTCTTTCAGAGCTTCCGACAGGACGATATACAAGGGCAGCAACAGAAACAGTGTAAATACGATCCAGGTAGCTGTGATCAGGATACGTCGCCCCCAGGGGCTGCCACGCCGAGCGGCACTGAGGGAGGATGGATTCGATGTGTTCATGGTGTTCCCTCAAGGATGCTCGATGCGGCGCTGCAGCAGGTTGATGCCCAGCAGCAGGATGAACGACACCACTAGCATCATCACGCCAATGGCCGTGGCGCCGGTATAGTCGTATTGATCGAGCTTGACCATGATCAGCAGGGGCAGGATTTCAGTCTTCATCGGCATATTGCCGGCAATGAAGATAACCGAGCCGTACTCACCCACCCCGCGGGCGAAGGCCAGGGCGAAGCCGGTCAGCCACGCTGGAAGAATCGCCGGTAACAGAACATGACGAAACACCTGCAACGGCTTGGCGCCGAGGCAGGCTGCCGCTTCTTCAATTTCCTTGGGAATGTCCGCCAGCACAGGCTGCACGGTACGGACTACGAACGGCAGCGTGACGAACACCAGCGCCAGGGTGATACCCAGCGGGGTGAACGCAATCTTGATGCCCAGCGGTTGGAGCAGGCTGCCAATAAGTCCGGCCGGAGCATACAGCGCCGTTAAGGCAATGCCGGCAACGGCCGTTGGCAACGCAAAGGGCAGATCGATCATCGCATCGATGATCTTGCGTCCGGGAAAGGTGTAGCGGACCAGTACCCACGCCAGCAGTACACCGATAACACTGTTGATAACAGCGGACGCAAACGCGGTGCCAAAGCTCAGGCGCAAAGCCGCCAATACACGCGGTGCGGTAATAATGGCCCAGAACTGGTCCCAGGTAAGCTGGGCGGCATGGACAAACATGGCCCCCAACGGAATCAGCACAAGAAGGCTGAGGTAGACAATGGTGTAGCCCAGGGTCAATCCGAAGCCGGGTATGACCGGGGAAGTACGACGCGACATAGTGTGTCCTTAGTCAGGCCCGCAGACCTGGCAAAAGGCCCCGGTTAGCCGGGGCCATTCTGTGGAGCTCATCCGGGCATCAGTGGCCCTGGTAGATTTGGTCGAAAATCCCGCCATCGTTAAAGAATTTGGGCTGCGCCGATTTCCAGCCGCCAAAGGCGTCATCGATGGTTACCAGTTCAAGCCTCGGAAACTGCTGGGCAAACTCGGCAGCCACCTTCTCGTTACGCGGACGGTAAAAGTTCTTCGCGGCAATACGCTGGCCCTCTTCACTGTACAGGTATTGCAGGTAGGCCTCGGCAATCTTGCGTGTCCCCTTGCGATCGACCACCTTGTCCACCACCGCTACCGGCGGCTCAGCCAGAATGGACAGTGACGGCACGATGATCTCGAGCTGATCGCCGCCTTGTTCCTTCTTGGCCAGAAAGGCCTCGTTCTCCCAGGCAATGAGCACGTCGCCCAACTGGTTGTTCACGAACGTGATGGTCGAACCGCGCGCCCCGGTATCCAGTACAGGGACATGCTTATAGAGGTCTTGCACATAAGCCTGTGCCTTCTCGTCAGTGCCGTACTGTTTCTTGGCCCAGGCCCAGGCTGCCAAAAAATTCCACCGAGCCCCGCCAGACGTTTTCGGATTGGGTGTAATGACTTCTACACCTTCTTTGGTCAGGTCGGCCCAGTCATGAATACCTTTCGGGTTACCCTTGCGCACCAAGAAAACAATGGTCGAAGTATAGGGCGTGCTGTTATCGGGAAGACGAGTCTGCCAATTATCTGGCAGCAGCTTGCCGATGCTGCTGATCTGGTCAATATCGCCTGCAAGGGCCAGCGTGACTACATCCGCCCGTAGCCCATCGATCACCGAGCGCCCCTGTTTGCCTGAACCGCCGTGCGAATTTTTGACGGTAACGCCTTCACCCGTTTCGCTTTTCCAATGCTTGGCGAACGCCGCGTTGTACTCCTGGTACAGCTCACGTGTCGGGTCGTAAGACACATTCAACAGTTCCGTTGCGGCTGCGACCGGCCCTGCAATCAATACGCTGGCCAGCGCGGCCAAAGCGAAACGGCGGATAAACATGGAGCGGCTCCTTGTGACTTTTTATTTAGAGTTGGCTACTAGGATAGACGGTGGCATGGCACGAACGTCGCATAGACGTTCAAGCCTTATTATTGGAAGGTAGCTGCGGGCGAAACTTTTCCTTGCGTTCAATCTGCACGACCTGCCCGTTATGCACGGTGATCTCGACCGAGCCGAAGCGCAGGCCCTGCAGAGCGTTTTGAATATCGTGAAGAATGGTGTCGTTGTGGTTATCCAGACTACGAAAGGGCGTTGCGCTCATGGAGTCTTCCTGATCGTCATGTCGTGTTAACGGCGTGAGCGCATAGTGATGGAAACGGCTTATTTCTTAAAATACTATTTAGTGATTTTCTTATGCTTTAATGTTTTAAGAAGCCGAGCGGTGACATTATTCGTAGCAAAAGCATGAGTAGACATCTGTAAATACTCAGTAATAATGGGCGAACGCCTGTTCACTGAGCGTATTCATTCTTACCCCCTCTGAGGTAATGCCAGCACTATGTGGTACAACGGCTTGCTCAATCTTTCAGTGTGGCAACTGATTGCGGTTACGCTGGTGCTCACGCACATCACCATCGTAAGCGTCACGGTGTATCTGCACCGTTATTCCGCTCATCGCTCGCTGGATCTTCATCCCGCGCTCAAGCACTTTTTCCGTTTCTGGTTGTGGTTGACCACGGCCATGAACACCCGTGAATGGACTGCCATTCATCGTAAGCACCACGCCAAATGCGAAACCGAAGACGATCCTCACAGCCCGGTTTTCAAGGGACTCAGTACAGTCGTTCGTAAAGGCGCCGAACTCTATAAAGAGGAAGCCAAGAACGAAGAAACCTTGCGCATCTACGGCAAGAACTGCCCGGACGACTGGCTCGAGCGTAACGTATACAGCCGTTATCCCAACGGCGGCATTCTGCTCATGTTCCTTATCGACATCGCCTTGTTCGGTACGCTCGGACTAAGCGTCTGGGCTATCCAGATGGCCTGGATTCCTTTCTGGGCAGCCGGTGTGGTCAATGGCCTGGGTCATGCTGTGGGCTATCGCAATTTCGAGTGCCGCGACGCGGCTACCAACCTGATCCCTTGGGGCATCATCATTGGTGGCGAAGAGCTGCACAACAACCATCATACCTATCCGAATTCGGCCAAGCTGTCGGTCAAGAAGTGGGAATTCGACATGGGCTGGGCCTGGATCAAGCTCTTTTCCTGGCTCAAGCTGGCAAAGGTCAATCGCGTGGCACCCATCGCGCATCGCGTGGAGGGGAAAGGGCTGCTCGATATGGATACGGCCATGGCGATTCTCAACAATCGCTTCCAGATCATGGCGCAATATCGAAAGCAGGTCATTGCTCCCCTGGTCAAGCAGGAGTGGCGCACGGCCGATCCAGCCAAGCGGCCGTTGATCCGTAGCGCAAAGCGGTTGCTGTCCCGTGAAACCAGTCTGCTCAAAGAGCGCCAACACGCTACAATTCAATCACTGCTCGAGCAAAGTCAGTCGCTCAAACTGATCTATGAGAAACGTTTGGCATTACAGCATATCTGGGTCAAGACCAGTGCCAACGGACATGACATGCTAGCGGCCATGAAGGAGTGGATTGTCGAGGCGGAGACAAGTGGCATCCAATCCTTGAAGGAATTTGCAGAGCATCTGAAGACGTACTCACTGCGACCAGCAACGGCTTCAGCGCTTTCTTAAATAAACTTGAACAAAAGCCCGCCAAATGGCGGGCTTTTGTCTTTTCGGCAGCGGAACTGGAAACCCGAATGATGTTCTTATGCTGCTGGATTGATATAACGGCGACATTATGGACGAACAGCTGCTAGGTCCGCTTTCTGCGGATGAAACAATGCTCGCGTTACTGCATTCGCGTGCTGAGGCTGAGCGTCTGCGGGAACGTGAAAGACTCTTTAGCGCTCTGCTGGAAAGCGTTAATTCGGTTCTGTGGGCACTCAACTGGCAGACTGGTGAAATCATCTACGTAAGCCCTGCCTATGAGCAGGTATTTGGTCGGCCGATCGCCCTGGCCATGACCAGCTACGACGTCTGGATAAATAACGTCTACCCCGATGACGTCGAATATGTTCAGGAAACGCTTAACCAGGTGCTTCAGCAGGGCGCCATGGAATCCCGTGAATACCGCATTATTCGAGGGGATGGAGAAATTCGCTGGCTAAGCGACAAGTGCTTTGTCAGCCAGCGCAGCGAAGCTGGTATGCCGCTGCTGGTCGTCGGTATCGCCGAGGACATCACCGAGAAAAAGCGCATGGAGGAAGAACTCCAGCGCCTGGCGACAACTGACGTGCTTACGCGCAGCAGTAACCGACGTCACTTCTTCGAGAGCGCACAGCGTGCCTTTGAGTTGGCTAAAACGACCGCTGAGCCGCTGGCTTTTCTGCTTTTCGATATCGACGACTTCAAGAAAATCAACGACCGTTTCGGTCACCAGATGGGCGATCTGGTGCTTCAGCGTGTGGCTGAATGTGGAGCCCAAATGATCCGCCGGGGCGACCTGTTTGGCCGCATCGGTGGAGAAGAGTTTGCGCTGCTGCTACCGGGCTGTGATCGAGAGCTGGCGGAGCAAATCGGGGTGCGCTTGCAACGAGCGGTACGCCAATTGATGGTGCCTACTCCCCAGGGCCCCTTGCGGGTCACGATCAGTCAGGGATTGGCCGTTCTCAAGGAAGACGACAAAGGGCTCGATGCCCTCTACGCTCGTGCTGACGAGGCCATGTACAAGGCAAAGCGGCAGGGTAAAGATCAAATCGTCCAGGGGTAGACGAAAACCCTTTTTACATTTAGTTTGCTCCCCTGCAAGGGAATCGGTCACTAATGACGGTTTTAATAGCTACATGAAATAAGACGGGGAAACCTTATTTCAAATAGCGTTAAAACGGTGTTGCTAGTGGTCTACGCTTAAGTTCTGTTCTTATCGACCGATAAGTTCAGTAGCAACACAAAAATAGTTTGGAGCATCTATTTTCATGGGTAAGAAGCCTTTGGCTCTGGCTGTCGCCAGCGCTTGCTTGTCTCTGTACGCCTTTTCCTCCGCTCAAGCTGCTGGGTTCGTAGAAGACAGCAAGGCAACGCTTTCGATGCGGAACTTCTACATCAACACCGATAACCGTAATGGCACCAATAATCCTTCCAAGGTGGAAGAGTGGGGCCAGGGTTTCATGCTTAACTACCAGTCCGGCTTTACCGAAGGCACCGTTGGTTTTGGTGTCGATGCTGTTGGTATGTTGGGCTTGCGTTTGGATGGCGGCGGTCGTCTCGGTAAGTCCACGGCAGAGCGTCAGCCCAGTGCTAGCGGCAGCTTCCCACTGGATACAGACGGTAGCTATGAAAATGAATTCAGCAGCTTGGGCCTGACTGCCAAAGCTAAGATTTCCAAGACTGAGCTGCGTTACGGCACACTTTCTCCAAAGCTTCCCGTTGTAACCATCAACGACGGCCGCTTGTTGCCTCAAACTTTCCAAGGCGGTCAAGTTACGTCAAAGGAAATTGATGGCGTAACCTTTATTGCTGGTCAGCTTGAGCACACCAAGACTCGTGGCTCTAGCAGTAGTGAGTCGTTTTCAATTGGCGGCTCCAACAGTGGCCGTACCGCTCGTGATTCCAACCAGTTCCGCTTTGCAGGTGCTGACTACGCTGTTACTAAAGACCTGACGTTGCAGTATTATTTTGGTCAGCTAGAAGACTTCTACAACCAGCATTTCTTGGGGCTGGGTCATAGCGTCAAGCTAGGCGACGGTACATTCAAGACTGACCTGCGCTACTTCAACAGCAAAGGTAATGGCAACAATAAAGATGCTGATACACAAACAGCTCTTTATGGCTCTACTGGCTACTACGGCAGCGGCCGTACCCGCGGCAAGGTAGACAACCAGCTCTATAGCGCACTGTTTGCATACACCATTTCCGGTCACACAGTAGCTGCTGGCTACCAGATCACCAATGGTGACAGCGACTTCCCCTTCATCAATACGGGTGAGGGCGCTTCTGCATATATCAACACAGATTCCCAGATTGCTAAGTTTAACCGGGCTGGCGAAGACACTTGGCAGGTTCGCTACGCCTATGACTTCGCAACTGTTGGCGTACCAGGCCTGACTGCTGGTGTTACCTACTTGAATGCTGATAATGCCAGACACTCTACGGGTGACAAGAGCGAGTGGGAGCGTGATATCTCCGTTGCTTATGTTATTCCTCAGGGCACGTTCAAGGGGCTGGGCCTTACATGGAAAAACGCCGTGTATCGTTCTGAGTTCCCTGGCCAGCGCGACCAAGACGAAAACCGTCTGATCGTCAGCTACTCGTTGCCGCTGCTCTAATAGAGCGGTTCGGAAAAAAGCCCGCCTTTATGGCGGGCTTTTTTGTACGTGCTCACGGCGGATACTGTATCGACAGGTGAGCGGCCTAAAAAGCGCTACTTGGCTAAAAGTGTTTTGCCCCAAAAGAGTGCATTGAAAGGTAGACGCTCCAGACGTTTGACTTTAGTTTTGCCGCTTCCGGCAGGAGGTAAGGCAGCCCATCCAATACCAACCTCTTGCTCTAAGCGTTGTAGCGCTCCGGTGCTGCAAGAAGTCGTTATTGCGTTGGAGCACACCTTGAATACCTCCCCTTTTGCCCTGGCGACTGCCATCGGGTTGCTTTCCTTGCATACGGCCGCACAAGCAGGCGGTTTTATCGAAGACAGCAAGGCTACGCTGTCCATGCGTAACTTCTACATCAACTCCGACTACCGAAGCGGCGGCAAGGCAACGGACCCTTCCAAGGTCGAGGAGTGGGGGCAGGCGTTCATACTCAACTATCAGTCCGGGTTCACCCAGGGGCCGGTAGGTTTTGGAGTAGACGCGATAGGTATGTTGGGTCTGAAACTGGACTCTGGCAGTCATATCGGCAAAGGCAGTCGCCAGCCAGGAACCATGTTTCCCCGCGAAAGTGATGGCGCTTCCTCGGATGATTTCAGTAGCCTGGGATTGACCGCCAAGGTTCGTGTGTCCAGGACTGAGCTGCGCTATGGCACGCTGATGCCCAAGCTCCCTGTGGTCAACTACAACGATGGGCGCCTGTTGCCGCAAACCTACGAGGGCGGGCAAATCACCTCGAAAGAGTTCGATAACCTCACATTGATTGCAGGCCAGATCGAACACGTCAAAGACCGTAACTCCAGCAACTATGAGTCGATTTCCATTGCCGGATCGAAAGCGGACAGCAACCAGTTTCGCTATGCGGGGGCTGATTACCAGCTCACCAGAAACCTGACGCTCCAGTATTACTATGGCAGCCTGGATGACTTCTACAAACAGCACTTCCTGGGCGCGCTACATAGCCAGCCGCTAGGCTCTGGTGTGTTGAAAACGGATCTACGGTATTTCGACAGCCGTAGCGACGGCGCCAATGGGCATGAGCCTGCGTACTATGCCAACGGGTATTACGATGGCGGAAGTGCTGTGAAGGGCAAAATCGACAACCGCCTGTACAGTGCCATGTTCAGCTATAGCGTAGCGGGGCATACGCTGGGTGCAGGGTATCAGGGCTCGGAAGGTAACAGTGACTTCCCCTACCTTGAGCAAGGTAATGGCAAGACCCTGTACACCATCACCAATGCCCAGATTGGCAAGTTTATCCATGCGGGTGAGGATACCTGGCATGTCCGTTACGCGTACGACTTTGGAAAAGTAGGTGTACAAGGGCTCAATGCCGGTGTTGCTTACTGGCATGGTGATAATGCCCGTTATCAAACAGGTGACAGAAGCGAGTGGGAGCGTGATCTTACCGTGTCGTATACAGTGCCCAGAGGCGTCTTGAAGGGTGTGGGTCTTACGGTGAGAAATGCCATGTACCGGCCGGGCTTTCCCGGGCAGCGTGATCAGGATGAAACGCGCGTTATTATCAACTACTCCATTCCACTGCTCTGACGAGGTTGAGGAGCTTGTCGCTACACGGCAAGCCCTATCAAGCCTGGACCTGGCAGAAAAGAATTTCTCTGAATATTCAAGTCTTCCGGTGAAAAAGTGTTTTGCCTGAAATGATGGCACTTTGTTATGGACGAAACACTTTTTTACATTTAGTTTTGCGCCGCCGACAAGGGACGCGTCAGTGAACGACCTTATCTTCCAGGGATTGGAGACACAAGGCGTTATAAAGCCAACCTCGATCTACCCGCTCTCTTGCCGGCCTAGCCGTGCGGCCGTACGTGTGCCTTAACAGCCGCTCTTGTTGTTGTTAGTTGTGGAGCATCTTTTGAACGTAAAACCTCTCGCCGCAGCCATTGCTGCCGGCTGCCTTGGCCTGACCCTGAACAGCGCTGCCCATGCCGCGGGCTTCCTGGAGGACAGCAAGGCTACCCTTACGTTACGTAACTTCTATTTCAATCAGGATAACCGTGACTCGGCTGCGCCCAAGTCTGCCTCCAAGGCAGAGGAGTGGGGGCAGGCGTTCATGCTCAACTATCAATCCGGTTTCACCGAGGGTACGGTCGGCTTTGGCGTTGATGCCTTGGGGATGCTCGGTCTCAAGCTTGACTCGGGCAAAGGTACGCATGGAACTGATGCCAACAGTGTGTTCCCGGATAACGGACACGGCACTGGCGTTGATAACTTTTCAACGCTGGGCCTGACCGCCAAGGTTCGTATCTCCAAGACCGAGCTGCGTTACGGCACACTTATGCCAACGCTGCCGGTGGTGACCTACAATGACAGCCGCATGCTGCCACAGACCTTTGAAGGCGGCATGATCACCTCCAGGGAAATCGAAGGCCTGACCTTGAATGCCGGTCGCCTGGAGCATTCCAAGGCGCGTAACTCTTCAAACATGGACAGCCTGCGCATTCTCGGCGGCACCGAGCGCAGCAACGCGTTCTACTTTGCGGGGGGTGACTACAAGCTGACCAAGGACCTGACGGTCAGCTACTACTACGCCAACCTTGAAGATTACTACAAGCAGCATTTCCTGGGTCTGGTGCATGACTGGCAGATCGGTCCGGGTGTGCTTAAGAGTGACCTGCGTTATTTCCACAGTACCGACGATGGTGCCAATGGACATAATCCGGACTACTACTCCAATGGCTACTACGGCAGCGGCGTAACCAAGGGCAAGGTCGATAACGATTTGTACAGCGGTCAGTTCCTGTACAGCGTGGCTGGCCATACCTTTGGCGGTGGCTATCAGGTCATCAACGGGGACAGTAACTTTCCCTTCCTGAACCAGGGAGATGGTGCTACGCCATACCTGATCACCTTCTCGCAGAATCAGAACTTTACGCGTGCCGGTGAGCGGACCTGGCTGGTGCGCTACGCGTATGACTTTTCCCAAGTGGGCGTGCCGGGGTTGACGGCAGGTGTGGTCTATCTGAAGGGAGACCATATCGAGGCGGCTGGCAGCAATCCGAGCGAGTGGGAGCGAGACTTTACCCTGGGTTATACCGTGCCTACCGGAACCTTGAAAGGGCTGGGCATTCAGTGGCGTAACGCGGTATGGCGTAACGATGTCGCCAACACCCGCGATCAGGATGAAAACCGTCTGATGCTGAGCTATTCGATTCCGCTGCTCTAAGACGTGAGTAAGACCATCCTTTACGATGGTACGTAGACTGGAAATGCCGCCTCCCTTTCGGGAAGGCGGCATTTTGTTTTTGCAGAAGGCTCCACGGGTTTAGCGAGAGAGCTGTTCCAGCACGGCCTTGGCCGCAGGCTCCGAAGAGGCGGGGTTTTGGCCTGTTATCAGATTACCTTCAGTCAGCACGTAAGGCGCCCAGTCAGCCCCTTTGCTGTACAGGCCGCCGTTGGCCTTGAGCATATCTTCCACGAGGAAGGGTACGACGTCGGTGAGTTGAACCGCTTCCTCTTCGGTATTGGTGAAACCGGTTACCTGTTTACCCTTGACCAGAGGCTCACCGTCAGCAGTCTTGACCTTGGCCAGCACGCCGGGTGCATGGCAAACCAGGGCGGTGGGTTTGCCCATCGCATAAAAGGCTTCCAGCAGCGCAATGGAGTCCTGATCTTCAGACAGATCCCAGAGCGGCCCATGGCCTCCGGGATAGAAAACAGCGTCGTAATCATCCGCCTTGACGCTCGCGAGCGGCACGGTATTGGCGAGAGCCGCCTGTGCGTCGGGATCATTACGGAAGCGTTCTGTCGCCTCGGTGCGCGCCTCTGGCTCATCACTCTTGGGGTCCAGAGGCGGCTGGCCCCCTTTGGGTGACGCCAGGGTCAGCGTAGCGCCTGAGTCCTTGAAGACATAATAAGGTGCCGCAAACTCTTCCAGCCAAAAGCCGGTCTTTTTACCGGTATTGCCTAGTTGGTCATGGGACGTCAGTACGAGAAGGATATTCATGTGATGGGTCCACCGATCCAGTTGCCGATAAGCTCCTTATGGAGCGCGGTAGGGGTATGGACAGCACATCCGAGAGGACAATTCAGCGTTATCACATGCGTGATGGCGGTTTGTATATGAACCGCCTGACATGCTCACAAAAAACCGAAGCCTGGCGGGAGGCTCCGGTTTTTATTCTACAGTACGCGTGCTGCTTAGCTTCGCGCTCTGGGGGCAGGCTGCTGCTGGGTAATGCAGTGGATATTGCCACCCCCCAGCAAGATCTCGCGGCCTGGGACCTGTACGATCTCGCGCTCGGGGAAGCAGCGCTGAAGAACGTCCAGCGCTTCGGCATCTTCCGGGACATCGAACGTTGGTGCGATGATGGCGCCGTTGACAATCAGGAAGTTGACGTACGACGCCGCCAGACGCTCGCCTGACTTACGCGGCTGACTGCCCACCGAGGCATCTACGGTTTCGTATTCTTCATCCGACGCGTACAGCGGGCCGGGCGTTGGAATCTTGTGGACGGTGAACTTGCGGCCTTTGGCATCCGTGTTGGTTTCCAATACCTCAAGCGCCGCGCGACACCGCGCATAGTTCGGGTCGTTTTCGTCGTCGCACCAGCTCAACAGCACTTCGGCAGGACGCACGTAGCAGCAGAAGTTATCCACATGACCGTCGGTTTCGTCGTTATACAGGCCGTCCGGCAGCCAGATAACCTTATCCACAGCCAGATAATCACTCAGAATCGCCTCGATCTCACGCTGGGACAGATGCGGATTGCGGTTGCGGTTGAGCAGGCACTCGCCGGTGGTGATGAGCGTGCCTTCGCCATCGACGTGGATAGAGCCGCCTTCCAGTACGAAATCCTCAGTGCGGTAGCGGGGGCAGCTTTCCATCATCAGGATTTTACTGGCGACCTGATCGTCCCGCTTCCAGGGGAAATACAGCCCGCCAACCAGCCCGCCCCAGGCGTTGAAGGTCCAGTCCACACCGCGCACTTCCCCCTGATCGTTGATGACGAAAGTCGGCCCGGTATCACGCGCCCAGGCATCATCGTTGCTGATCTCGACGACGCGAATGGCCGGGTGATTGAGTCGTGCACAGGCATTGTCGAACTGGGCGGCAGAAACACCAACGGTGACCGGCTCGAAGCGTGCAATGGCTCGTGCGACTTCGGTAAAGGCCTGTTGGGCTGGCTTGGCACCCAGGCGCCAGTTATCGGTACGCTCGGGCCAGATCATCCAGACCTGCTTTTGGGGCTCCCACTCCGCGGGCATACGGAAGCCTTCAGCACGGGGTGTCGAGGCGAGCAGACTCATGATTGCAATTCTCCATCGAAGGGGTAGGTCGTACAGGTTCAGGCAACGGTCGCGAATGAGCAGGACATCCCGTTAACGGTAGCAGATTCGAGCGCCATTACTGGCTGGCCGTTATGCCGACAGGCAAAGGCGTGCTTTATAACCGATAAATATCTGACTTAAAACTGAATTTAAGCAATACCATTACAGCATGCGATAACTAGACGGATAACTATCGGTTTATTGGGCAACTGTTAGATCGTTTGGCAGGTACGTGTTTCGCTTGGGCAAATAGGGCGGAAGGTAAAGACTAAGGTAGGCATCGAAAACCCGATGGCTTTCTGCTGCCCAGCGAGGCGTAATAACGCCGTGCTGTTGTACGGATCTTGCGTAGACGCGATCACCCAGTTCCATGGCAAGGGTAAAGATATCGATATCGTCTGGCAGAGGAGGCAGATGGAAATGGGCTGCGAACAGTGCCTGAAGCTGCTCGCCCAGCCGGGTGTCATGCTGTCGGTCGGCCTGGACTACTTCGGTCAGGCCGTGATTGGCCAGGATCAATTGCCTGGCCGCGGCATCCTGTTCATATACTTCCAGCATGCGTGCTTCGACGATCCGTGACAGGTCACGCCAGTCGTTAAGGCTGTCATGATCGACGGAAGCCTGAAGACAGGCGCGAAACGCTGCATGAGCCTCTTGGGTAAGGGCCTCAAGCAGTGCGGTAACGCTGGGAAAGAAGTGATAGACCGAGGAAGGCGGAAGGCCCGCCCTTTCGGCAATGCCGTAGATACTCAGGCGTGCAGGCCCTTGATCTATCAGCATGTGCCGAGCCGCTGCCAGGATCTGCTCGATACGCTGGCGGCTGCTGCTGCGCGCCTTGCGTGGGCTGGAGGTTCGGGCCATTACTGTACCGGTGTCCTGGTCGTAAAGGTGATGAGGTTCTGACGATGCCTGTACGGACACGCCGCGTTATCGCGCCTCGCCAGAACCTGATACGGCCCATTCAGGGGTAGCCTGCCCGTTCAGTACTACGATCTGATCTTGAAGATCAACGGGCTTGCTTGAATGTCTGCCAGAGACCTTCGAATGTCTGACGAGTCTCGGCAGGTGGCGGAACCAGAGCGAACAGACGGCGGCGCAACGCCCCGTTGGGGTAAAGTGCATTTTCCTTCTGAAGTTCAGGCGAAAGCAACTTCATCGAGTCAGGGTTGGCATTTGGATAAGACGTCTCTTCGGTAATGCGGGCCAGGGAACGAGCACTCATCACATAGTTGATGAAGCGATGCGCCAGTTCCGCATTGCGCGACTTGCTGGGGATAGCCAGCGTATCCACAAAGACATACGTGCCTTCTTGCGGTACGACATAGCTGACCGGCTGGCCTGTCTTACGCGTATTGATTACATCGCCTACGCTGTACACCATTGCTACGCATAGTTGGCCATTCTTGAATGCATCAACCGTGGCGTCGTTATCGATGGAGCGAACATAGGGGCGAATGCTCATCAGGTCCTTGGCAATTTTCTCCATCTGCGCGGGAGAGCTGCGCTCAGGAATGTTGCCCTGATAGTTCATCATGATTGATGAGACATAGATGGGATCGTCGAGCAGATTGACGCCGCACTTGGAAAGGCGCTTGATCTGCTCGGGATCGAACAGCACGCTCCAGCTCTCCGGCAGCGGACCGCCAAAGGCTTCCTGCGCCTTGGGAACGTTGATTGCCAGACCTACTGCGCCCCATAGATAGGGGACGGCATAATGGTTGCCCGGATCCACGGAGTTCAGAATGCCCGAAACATAGGGATCGAGCTTGCTGGTATTGGGCAGCTGCTGGGTGTTGAGTTTTTGCAGCTTGTTTTCCCGGATGAGTCGTTTGAGCTCGTCATGGGAAGGCGCATACACATCGATCGGCGTGTCGCCATCCAAGAGGGCATTTGCCTCCTCAGAAGTGCTGAAGGTGTGGTAGTCGACACGGATGCCGGTGTCCTTCTGGAAATCACTGATGACCTGAGGGTCAATGTAATCCTCCCAGTTATAGACGTGCACAACCTCTTCGGCCTGGGCGAGCAGGGGCAGAATGGCCAGCGCCATGAGCAGCTTTCGCATGGAAACTCCTTGTGTTCCATCATGGGACCTTCCGTGGAACTAAGGCCAGGACGGTACGAAAAGCTGCAAAGTGTGACGGCGTTCTCGTAAACAGACAACGGCCGCCCGGCGAGGACGAACGGACGTTGTCTATAACCGACGTGCTAGACGGTGTGCAGGTACCAGTTGTATTCGAGATCCGAGATGGAGTGCTCGAATTCTTCCAGTTCATGCTCCTTACAAGCCACGAAGATATCGATGTACTTCGAATCGATGTATCGCGCCATGATTTCGCTGTCGTCCAGTTGCCGCAAGGCATCACGCAGGTTGTTCGGCAGACTTTGCTCGTGCTGCTCGTAGGAGTTGCCTTCGGTCACCGGCGGAGGCTCGACGTGATTGGTTAGACCGTGATGGATTCCTGCCAGTACGCCTGCCAGCAGCAGGTAGGGGTTGGCATCAGCGCCCGCCACACGGTGCTCGATGCGTACGGCATCGGGTGTGCCGGTGGGAATACGCAGCGCCGTGGTGCGGTTATCCAGCCCCCAGCTCGGTGCATTGGGTACGTAGAACTGCGAGCCGAAGCGACGATAGGAATTCACGTTGGGGCATAGAAAGGCCATCGAGGCGGGCAGGGTCTCGAGCACACCGCCGACGGCGTGACGTAACGCGGCGTTCTGCTCGGGATCCTCGCTCGTGAAAATATTGTTGCCATTCTTGTCCAGCAGCGAAATGTGCACATGCAGACCGTTACCTGCCTGCCCCGGATAGGGCTTGGCCATGAAGGTAGTGTCCATTTCATGGTCGTAGGCGATGTTCTTGATCAGCCGCTTGAGCAGCACTGCGTAATCACATGCCTTGATCGGGTCGGCCACGTGATTGAGGTTGACCTCGAACTGCGCGGGAGCCGACTCGGCCACGACGGCATCGGCAGGAATATTCTGGGCGCGGGCACCGTCGATGATGTCCTGCAGGCAATCGGCGTACTCGTCGAGATCATCGATGGAGTAAACCTGAACGGACTGCGGGCGCTTGCCGGAAATAGGCGAACGGGGCGGCTGGGGCCGGCCGTTGATGTTTTCCTGATCGATCAGATAGAACTCAAGCTCGAAGGCCGCGACGACCGTCAGCTCCATCTCGGTAAAGCGTTCAACGACCTGACGCAGCACTTCGCGAGGATCGGCGAAGAATGGCGCGCCTTCCATTTCGTGCATGGTCATCAGGAGTTGTGCGGTAGGGCGTTTCTGCCAGGGCTCCATGGAGAGCGTGCCGGCGATGGGGTAGCAGACGCGGTCGGCGTCACCGATATCAAGGCCGAGGCCTGTACTTTCTACGGTGGAGCCGGTGATATCGAGAGCGAAGAGTGAGGCGGGTAGATTGATTCCTCTTTCGAAGACTTTGGGCAGACTGTTTCGGTCGATGCGTTTACCACGCACCACGCCGTTCATGTCCGAGATCAGAAGGTCGACGAACTGCACTTCAGGATGTGCCTGGAGGAAGTCGGTCGCTTCATTCAAGTGAACGGCACGCGGGGGTACCGACATGATGCAACACCTATAGTTGTTAAAAATATCAATCAGCGGGGACTTCACCTAGGAGTCAATCCGAAAGGGGACCTAAAGTCAACTTTGCTCGTTATTGGTGCTCGAAGGCCTCATCAAGGCCTTTCATTGGGGCACAGGGCTTCGCTTGAGACCCCGTAACACGCCGGCTGAAAGAGAATGTGCGAACCGCATGAGCGGTCTTGAAAGAACGGTTGTGGAAAAAAATGAACAAGACTACTCTCCAATTCATCCAACCATGGCAAACGTAACGGGTGTCCCATGTCGTGCCTGCCGTTGATCGGCGTGACCGCCTGCACCAAGCAGATCGGTTTGCATACCTTCCACATCGCCGGCGACAAGTATCTGCGTGCCGTCGTGACCGGAGCGGGTGGTCTGCCACTTGTTATTCCCGCGCTGGCTAACTTGCTTGACCAGCCCACCTTGCTTGCACGTCTCGATGGATTGATGTTTACCGGCTCGCCTTCCAACGTGGAGCCGCATCACTACCAGGGGCCTCCCAGCGCGCCGGGCACCGCCCATGATCCTGACCGTGATCGTACTACTCTGCCGCTGATTCGGGCGGCTGTGGATGCAGGTGTTCCTGTACTCGGTATCTGCCGCGGATTTCAGGAGATGAACGTGGCAATGGGCGGCAGCCTGTATCAGAAGGTGCACGAGGTCGGCCCGTTTGCCGACCACCGCGAGCGACAGGATGATCCGCTTGACGTGCAGTACGCGCCCAGTCATGCCGTTCATGTTCAGCCGGGCGGTGTATTCGAGCGCTTGGGGTTGCCCGAGCAGTTCCAGGTCAATTCTCTGCATGGGCAGGGCGTCGAGCGTCTCGCGCCTGGTCTTCGGGCCGAGGCTCTGGCGCCGGATGGCCTGGTGGAAGCGTTTTCTGTAGAGGGCGCCTCTGTCTTTGCCGTTGGGGTGCAGTGGCACCCTGAATGGCAGGTACGCTCCAATTCGAATTATCTGGCGATTTTCAACGCCTTTGGCGATGCCTGCCGACAGCGGGCCGGGCAGCGCTGACGGCGGTCCTTGACCGCCGTATCATCCTGCCTGGACGGTAAGTCCATGTGCCTTCCGGGCAGGTTTTTCAAAACCTTGAGGTCTTTATGGCTAACCAGCTTGACCAGCTCACCCAGTGGTTGAAAGAACACAAGATCACCGAAGTCGAATGCCTGATTTCCGATTTAACCGGCATCGCCCGCGGCAAGATCTCGCCCACCTCGAAATTCATCAATGAAAAAGGCATGCGCCTGCCGGAGAGCGTTCTGTTGCAGAGCGTGACGGGAGACTATGTCGAGGATGACATCTATTACGAGCTTCTCGATCCGGCCGATATTGACATGCTTTGCCGGCCTGACGAGAACGCTGTCTTCCTCGTGCCCTGGGCCATCGAGCCCACGGCGCAAGTCATTCACGATACCTACGACAAGCAGGGTCGCCCGATCGAACTGTCTCCACGCAATATCCTGAAGAAGGTGCTCAAGCTGTATGCCGACAAAGGCTGGAAGCCGATCGTCGCGCCCGAGATGGAGTTCTATCTCACCAAGCGTAGCGATGACCCGGATTATCCCCTGCAGCCCCCGGTAGGCCGTTCTGGTCGCCAGGAGACGGGCCGCCAGTCATTCTCGATCGATGCCGCCAACGAGTTCGATCCGCTCTTTGAAGACATGTACGACTGGTGCGAGCTTCAGAAGCTGGATCTGGATACGCTGATTCATGAGGAAGGCACGGCCCAGATGGAAATCAATTTCCGTCATGGCGATGCCCTGCATCTGGCGGACCAGATCATTGTGTTCAAGCGAACCATGCGCGAGGCCGCCCTGAAGCACAACGTCACGGCTACCTTCATGGCCAAGCCCATGACCGGTGAGCCCGGCAGCGCGATGCACCTGCACCAGAGCGTCGTGGACCTGAAGACAGGCAAGACGGTGTTCTCAGAAGACGACGGCACGATGAGCGAGCTGTTCCGTCATCACATCGGTGGGTTGCAGAAATACATCCCCGAAGCCTTGCCCCTGTTTGCGCCCAATGTGAACTCGTTTCGTCGCTTCCTGCCGGACACCTCTGCTCCGGTAAACGTGGAGTGGGGCGAAGAGAACCGCACCGTAGGTCTGCGTGTACCTGACTCGGACCCACAGAATCGTCGCGTGGAGAACCGTCTGGCAGGTGCAGATGCCAACCCATACCTTGCGCTGGCTGCCAGTCTTCTGTGTGGGTATCTGGGCATGATCGAAGGCATCGAACCCAGCGCTCCTGTCAAGGGGCGCGGCTACGAACGGCGCAACCTGCGCCTGCCGCTGACACTGGAAGCAGCCCTGGAGCGCATGGAGCAGTCTGTGACCATTGAGCAATACCTGGGCACACGCTTCACTCGGGGCTATGTGGCCGTCAAGCGCGCCGAGCATGAAAACTTCAAACGGGTCATTAGTTCCTGGGAGCGCGAGTTCCTGTTGATGAGCGTATGACCTGATCGCGCCAGCACAGCTGGCGCATTCCAACCCAGGAGGTGTTATGAACGACAGGACCGTCAGCGAGCGTACCGCGCACTGGCAGGCACTCAGCCGGAACCATCACCTGCCGCCCTTTACGGATTACAAGCAGCTCAATGCAAAGGGCTCGCGCATTATCACGCGTGCCGAAGGCATCTATCTGTGGGACAGCGATGACAATCGCATCCTCGATGGGATGGCCGGGCTGTGGTGTGTGAATGTCGGCTATGGCCGTGAAGAGCTGGTTCAGGCTGCCACCCGGCAGATGCGCGAACTGCCTTACTACAATCTGTTCTTCCAGACTGCGCACCCGCCAGCCATCGAGTTGGCCAAGGCGATTGCAGATATCGCACCCGACGGCATGAACCACGTGTTCTTTACCGGTTCGGGCTCGGAGTCCAACGATACTGTCCTGCGCATGGTTCGTCATTATTGGGCGACCAAGGGGCAGCCACAGAAGAAGATCATCATCGGCCGCTGGAATGGTTATCACGGGTCAACCGTGGCCGGCGTGAGCCTGGGCGGCATGAAGGCCTTGCACGAGCAGGGTGATCTGCCCATTCCGGGAATCGAGCACATCGACCAGCCTTACTGGTATGGCGAGGGCGGCGATATGAGTCCGGATGAGTTCGGGATTCAAGTGGCCGATCAGCTGGAGCAAAAGATTCTTGAGCTCGGCGAGGACAAGGTGGCGGCCTTTATTGCCGAGCCGATCCAGGGGGCTGGAGGTGTAATCGTTCCGCCGGACACCTATTGGCCGCGGATTCGCGAAATACTGGCGAAATACGACATTCTGTTCATCTCCGATGAAGTTATCTGTGGGTTCGGGCGTACCGGAGAATGGTTCGGCAGTCAGCACTACGGCATGACGCCAGACCTCATGCCCATCGCCAAGGGGCTGACCTCCGGTTATATCCCCATGGGAGGTGTGATCGTGCGGGACGAGATCGTCGAGGTGCTCAACCAGGGCGGCGAGTTCTACCACGGTTTCACCTACTCGGGGCATCCGGTTGCGGCAGCTGTGGCGCTGGAGAACATCCGCATCCTGCGCGACGAGGGCATTATCGAGCGAGTCAAAAGCGAAACGGCACCTTACTTGCAGAAGTGCTGGCAGACGCTGGCCGATCATCCGCTGGTAGGCGAGGCGAGGGGTGTGGGCCTGGTGGCCGCGTTGGAGCTGGTACAGGACAAGCGGACAAGGGCGCGCTTCACGGGACGCGAGGCAGGCATGATCTGTCGGGAACATTGCTTCCGCAATGGCCTGATTATGCGGGCCGTGGGCGATACCATGATCATTTCGCCACCGCTGGTCATCACGCCCTCGCAGATCGATGAGCTGATGGTGCTGGTGCGCAAGTGCCTGGACCTGACGGCTGCCGACCTGCATCGGTAGTGAAGACGAGTCGCGAGCAGAACGAGCGTCCAGGGGTGTTTGTCTGACATAACAGCACCCTTGGATGATGGCAAAAATCAAAAGGAATGGTGGCGCACTCTTGAGCCGCGCGCCGGACCTTGCCAGACTGCGCCGGTGCGTTGGCCAGACGCACCAGGGGAGGATCGAAAAGCCTCCTCCGGAATACTTATACGACCCTGTTTAGGAGCATTTCCGCATGAAAGCTTTTGGCAAGACACTGCTCGCACTCAGTCTGGCTGGCGCCTTCGCCGGTCACGCGATGGCAGACGACAAGGTTCTGCACGTTTACAACTGGAACGACTACATCGCTGAAGACACCATTGCCAAGTTTGAAAAGGAAACGGGCATCAAGGTGGTCTATGACGTGTATGACAGCAACGAGGTACTCGAAGCCAAGTTGCTGGCGGGCAAGTCGGGCTATGATGTGGTTGTCCCCTCCAACTCTTTCCTGGCCAAGCAGATCAAGGCCGGTGTCTACCAGACGCTGGACAGGAACAAGCTGCCCAACTGGAAAAACCTGGATCCCCAGCTGATGAAGACCTTGGAGGTCAGCGATCCGGGTAACCTGTACGCCATTCCTTACCTGTGGGGTACCATCGGTATTGGTTATAACCCGGACAAGGTAAGGGCTGCACTGGGCGACAATGCCCCGGTGGACTCCTGGGATCTGATCTTCAAGCCGGAAAATATTTCCAAGCTCAAGAGCTGTGGTGTCGCGCTGCTGGACTCGCCAACCGAGATCATTCCTGCCGGTCTGCATTATCTGGGCTACAAACCTGACAGCCAGGACACCCAGGAACTGAAGGCGGCGCAGGACCTGTTCATGCAGATTCGTCCGTCGATCACCTACTTCCACTCATCCAAGTACATCTCTGATTTGGCCAACGGCAACGTCTGCGTGGCGGTCGGCTATTCCGGCGACATTGCCCAGGCCAAGGCCCGTGCCGCTGATGCCAAGAATGGCGTGACGGTGAAGTACAACATTCCCAAGGAAGGTGCCGGTACGTTCTTCGATACCATGGCCATTCCAAAGGACGCTACCAATACCGAGGGCGCCTACAAGTTCATCGACTTCATCATGAAGCCGGAGATCATTGCCGAGATCAGCGACTACGTGCAGTACCCGAACGGCAACAAGGAAGCGACACCGCTGGTCAGCGACGAGATTCGCAACGACCCGGGCATCTACCCGACTCAGGAGACGATGGGCAAGCTGTACGCCTTCCCGGACCTGCCGGCCAAGGTGCAGCGTGCGATGACCCGTGCCTGGACAACGATCAAGTCCGGCAAATAAGTGATGCAGGCCCCTCCGGCAGCTGTTGGAGGGGCTTTCTGGAAGGATAGGGCATGTATACAACGCAGCGATTATCCGACCCACGCTCGAATCTGATTGCAGCTTCGGTGAGCTGTACCGATACGAAAAATCAGTTTATCCGTGACATTTCCACGCTCATCCTGTATCAACGCGGCCCGTTATCAGGCAGGCCGTACGGTAAGCAGGTGAGGGCACTGTTGCCATTGGCGGTAGCTGCCAGGAGTTCGCACGTTTGCAACCGTAAATTGTGCGGGCGATACCAGCTTTTGCCGGATGCGTTCCAGGCTTAGGTAATAATCCCTTGGCGGGGCCGTCGCGTTAAACCTGTATTCATTCATAGATTCTTCACAAGGAAATCGGCCGCACAGTCAGGTATGGACTGGCCACTAACCAAGAGGACGACCGAGTGTTTCTTTCCCTTCGTAAGACGCTGCTTGCCACTGCCGCTGCGCTGGCCTTTACACCACTGGCCCATGCCGAGAAAGTCGTGCACATCTATAACTGGAGCGATTACATCGGTGAGACCACGCTGGAAGATTTCCAGAAGGAAACCGGAATCAAGCCGGTCTATGACGTGTTCGACTCCAATGAAACCCTCGAGGGCAAGCTTCTGGCCGGGCGGACCGGCTATGACGTGGTAGTGCCGTCCAACCATTTCCTGGGCAAGCAGATCAAGGCTGGCGCGTTCATGAAGCTGGACCGCAGCCAGCTGCCCAACTGGCAGAACCTGGACCCTGCTTTGCTCAAGCAGCTTCAGACCAACGATCCGGGTAACGAGCACAGCGTGCCTTACCTATGGGGAACCAACGGTATCGGTTACAATGTCGACAAGGTCAAGGAGGTGCTTGGCACCGACAAGATCGACTCCTGGGCAGTGCTGTTCGAGCCGGAAAACATCAAGAAGCTGACCAAGTGCGGTGTTTCCTTCATGGACTCGCCGGATGAAGTCATCCCGGCCATGCTGAACTACCTGGGGCTCAACCCTAACAGCACAAATCCTGACGATTACAAGAAAGCCGAGGCGAAGCTCCTGCAGGTTCGCCCGTACGTGACTTATTTCCACTCCTCGAAATACATCTCCGATCTGGCCAACGGCAATATCTGTGTGGCCTTTGGCTATTCGGGTGATGTTTTCCAGGCAGCGTCACGTGCCGAGGAGGCGGGAAAGGGCGTCAAGATCGCTTATGCCATTCCCAAGGAGGGAGCGAACCTGTGGTTTGATCTATTGGCCATCCCCAAGGATGCGTCCAATGCGAAAGAGGCACATGCGTTCATCAACTACCTGCTGCGGCCTGAGGTGATTGCCAAGGTAAGCGACTCCGTTGGTTACGCTAACCCCAACCCCAAGTCAGGCGAGCTGATGGACCAGAAGGTGCGCCAGGATGAAACGGTCTATCCACCCCAAGAGGTGATGGACAAGCTGTATGTGATGGCGGAACTGCCTCCGCAGATATTGCGGGTCAGTACACGCAGTTGGACCCGGATCAAATCCGGTAAATAGCGTTCCATATTCGATAGCCTGACCGTTGAGTCAGGCTGAATGCCTGGCTGATAGCAAGGCGAAAAGAGGCACGGTCGGCGCTAGGGCAAGAAGGGCGGAGGGATTTTCCGCACCGACTCTAGAACCTCATGCCGTAGCTGTCAGGCAGGATTTCAAGACCCCTGGGGAGTAAATAATGGCGATAGCCTCCGGTGCCTTTAAAAAAGCCGTGACCGGTGTTCAGCAGACCAAAGAAGTGCTGGTGAAGATCGATCGGGTAACCAAGAAATTCGATGAAACGGTGGCAGTTGATGATGTTTCACTGACCATCAACAAAGGCGAGATCTTTGCGCTGCTTGGTGGCTCCGGTTCTGGTAAATCCACGCTGCTGCGCATGCTGGCGGGGTTTGAGCAACCCACCGAGGGAAGGATCTTCCTGGACGGGCAGGACATCACCAATATTCCGCCGTATGACCGGCCGATCAACATGATGTTCCAGTCCTATGCCTTGTTCCCGCACATGACGGTCGAGCAGAACATTGCGTTCGGCTTGAAGCAGGACAGGCTGCCCAGAGAAGAGATCAACCAGCGCGTGGCCGAAATGCTCAAGCTGGTGCACATGACACAGTATGCCAAGCGTAAACCGCATCAGCTCTCTGGTGGGCAGCGTCAGCGGGTGGCCCTGGCGCGCTCACTGGCCAAGCGGCCCAAGCTTCTGTTGCTCGACGAGCCGATGGGGGCGCTCGACAAGAAACTGCGTTCGCAGATGCAGCTGGAGCTGGTGGAGATCATCGAGCGCGTGGGCGTGACCTGTGTAATGGTGACGCACGACCAGGAAGAAGCCATGACCATGGCTCAGCGCATCGCGATCATGCACCTGGGCTGGATCGCTCAGGTGGGCAGCCCGATGGACATCTATGAAACGCCGGCCAGCCGCCTGGTCTGTGAGTTCATCGGCAACGTGAACCTGTTCGACGGTGAACTGATCGAGGACGATGCGGATCACGCCATCATTGCCTCGCCGCAGCTCGAGCGGCATATCTACGTGGGCCACGGGATTAGCACCCGCGCTGAAGACAAGCGCGTGACCTATGCGATTCGCCCGGAAAAGCTCCTGATGGCCAGCCGCCTGCCGGAAGACCATGAACACCCCAATTACAACTGGCTACGCGGGACCGTGCATGACATCGCCTATCTGGGCGGGCATTCGGTGTATTACATCAAGCTGGAGTCCGGGCAACTGGTCCAGTGCTTCATCGCCAACGCCGTGCGCCTGGGCAAACGCCCGACGTGGGACGATCCGGTAGTGGTGTACTGGGAAGATGACAGCGGCGTGGTACTGCAATCATGAGTCTGAAGAAACTGTTCGACGGCCGCCGCCTGGTTATTGGCGTCCCGTTCGTGTGGCTGTTCCTGTTCTTCCTGCTGCCGTTCGCCATTGTGCTGAAGATCAGTTTCGCCATTGCGGACGTCGCGATTCCACCCTATACCGAACTGCTGACCTATGCCGACCAGCAGCTGGATATTGCCCTGAATTTCGGGAATTACCTGATGTTCACGGACGATCCGCTATACCTGGACGCGTACCTTGGCTCACTCAAGATCGCTGGCATTAGTACGCTGATCTGTCTTCTGATTGGATATCCGATGGCCTATGCCATCGCTCGGGCGCGCAAGGATGTGCAGACGGTATTGCTTCTCCTGATCATGATGCCGACCTGGACGGCCATTCTGATCCGGGTCTATGCCTGGATGGGGCTTCTGTCCACCAACGGCCTGATCAACGAATTCCTGATGTTCATTGGTGTGATTCACGAGCCGCTGCGTCTGCTCAACACCAACTTTGCGGTATATCTGGGGATTGTGTATTCCTACCTGCCGTTCATGATCCTGCCGCTGTTCGCCAATCTGGTGAAGCACGATCTGACACTGCTGGAGGCGGCATCCGACCTGGGAGCGAGTCGTTTTACCAGCTTCTGGCGTATCACGGTGCCGTTGTCCAAGAACGGCATTATCGCGGGCTGCATGCTGGTCTTCATTCCCGCAGTAGGCGAGTTCGTGATTCCGGAACTGCTGGGCGGGCCGGAAACGCTCATGATTGGCCGTGTGTTGTGGCAGGAATTCTTCAATAACCGCGACTGGCCGGTGGCTTCGGCTTTGGCGGTGGTCATGCTGATCATCCTCATCGTGCCTATTGTCCTGTTCAACAGGAACCAGGCGAAGGAACTGGAGGGCAAGCTATGAGAAGCCTGAAGTTCACAAATCTGATGTTGGTGTTGGGCCTGTTGTTCATCTACCTGCCGATGGTCATCCTGGTGATCTATTCGTTCAACGCCTCGCGTCTGGTGACTGTCTGGGGCGGCTGGTCGGTGCACTGGTATGCAGGGCTTCTGGACAACAACCAGCTCATGGGCGCCGTAGGGCGCTCCCTGGAAATCGCGTTCTACACGGCGATTTCCTCGGTCATCCTGGGAACGCTGGCGGCGTTCGTGCTGACGCGTATTCCTCGCTTTCGCGGGCGTACGGTGTTTGGCGGTCTGGTCACTGCACCGCTGGTCATGCCTGAGGTGATTACCGGTCTGTCGCTGCTGCTCCTGTTCGTTTCCATGGCACAGTTCATCGGCTGGCCGCAGGATCGGGGTGTCGTCACGATCTGGATCGCCCATACCAGCTTTTGCGCGTCTTACGTAGCGGTAGTCGTGTCGGCGCGTCTGCGCGAGTTGGACCTGTCTATCGAGGAAGCTGCCATGGACCTGGGTGCGCGTCCCTGGAAGGTGTTCATGCTGATCACCATCCCGATGATTGCGCCTTCTCTGGCAGCGGGTGGAATGATGTCCTTTGCGCTATCGCTGGATGATCTGGTGCTTGCAAGCTTCGTGTCCGGCCCTGGCTCAACCACCTTGCCAATGGAGGTGTTCTCCGCTGTGCGCCTGGGTGTGAAGCCGGAGATCAATGCCATTGCCAGCCTGATTCTGCTGGCGGTCTCGCTGTTTACCTTCCTCGCGTGGTATTTCACGCGTCGGGCTGAGAAGAAGCGGCTGCAGGGGTTGAAGGAGGCCATGGAGTCGACGGTGACGGAAACTGCCAATGAGCGGGACGTTGAGCGTTTCACCGCGCCGCCTACCAATAGCTGATACAAGAAAGCCACCGAAAGGTGGCTTTTTTTATGCCTGGGGTGGATCAGCCTGTTGCCAGAATGAATCGGTGTATGGCCTCGGCCAGACCGTTCCTGTCGGTTTCGGCGGTGATCTGCATGGCATGAGCCTTGACGTCTTCCTCGGCTTGTCCCATGGCAATGGAGAGCCCGGCTTTCTTGAACATTGAAATATCGTTTTCACCGTCTCCAATGGCGACGGTACGCGTGAGCGGAATGCTCAGATGCTCCGCCAGTGCCACTAGCGCATGGCCTTTGCTGGCCTGGGCGGCTGTAATATCCAGATAGTAGGGTTGGGAGCGTACGGTGTGGGCGTATTGCCCCAGCTTCTGATCCAGCTCGGGTTGCAGGCTGGCGAGGCGATCATGGTTCTTACTGACAGCTACCAGCTTGTCGACCCGGTCAAGGTAGTCGTCAAAGCGGTCGACGATCAGCGGATCATAGCCCAGGGCTCTTTTCTCATGGCCGATGTAGTGGTTGTCTGGATTGGCAATGATCCATTCATTATCGGCGAATAGCCAGATATCCAGGTCTTCGTCCTCAAGCTGCTCAAACACGCTGTCCACGGCATTCCGGGGTATACGGTGTGCCTGCAAGAGCGTGCCATCCGGCTTGAGCAGGGTGCCGCCGTTGAAGGCGCCGACGGGGAGGGTAAGATCAAGCGCTTCGATCAGCCAATGCATGGCCCGTGGCGGGCGACTGCTGACCAGCGTAAAGTTGATTCCAGCCTCACGCAGGCGCTGTACGGCCTCGATCGTGGCTTGGTTTAATTGCTTGTCGGTACGCAAAAGGGTGCCATCGACATCCGACAGCATGAGTTGATACGGGTGGTTCGTCATTATCGTTCCTGTCGAGCCATAGTAGAAAAGAGCGACAGGCTGCCTGGAGGTACGCCTCGATGCGCTACCTCCAAGCCTGCTCGGAAAGCGTTACTGCGGGATTTCTACGTGCCCACCAAAGCCGAAGCGCATGGCCGACAGGAGCTTGTCGCCATAGGTCGCCTTCTGGCGTGAGCGGAAACGGGCATACAGTGCGGACGTCAGTACCGGGGCAGGTACGGCTTCCTCGATAGCGGCCTCGATGGTCCAGCGACCTTCACCACTGTCGGACACGAATCCGCTGAATTTCTCCAGCTCCACATCCTGAGCCAGTGCCTGAGCGGTCAGGTCCAGAAGCCAGGAGGAAACGACACTGCCACGGCGCCATACTTCGGCGATGTCTGCCAAATCCAATTGCAGGCGTTCTTCTTCCGGTACATTTTCGGAGCCGCGCATCTTGAGAATGTCAAAGCCTTCGGCGTACGCCTGCATCATGCCGTATTCGATACCGTTGTGAATCATCTTCACAAAGTGACCGGAACCAGCCGGGCCTGCATGGATATAGCCACGCTCGGCACGCTCGTCCGGGGCGTTGCGGCCACGGGTGCGCTCGATGTCGCCATAGCCAGGGGCCAGGGTGTCGAAGATGGGATCCAGGCGGTCCACGGTTTCCTTGTCGCCGCCAATCATCATGCAGTAGCCGCGCTCAAGGCCCCAGACGCCTCCAGAGGTGCCTACGTCGAGGTAGTGGATACCTTTCTCGGCCAGCGCCTTGGCGCGGCGCAGGTCGTCCTTGTAGTAAGTATTGCCACCATCAATGATGGTGTCGCCCGGCTCCAGCATCTGGCCCAGGGTGTTGATGGTCTGTTCGGTCGGGTCACCCGCCGGAAGCATGACCCATAGCGCGCGTGGCTTAGCCATCTGCTGGATCATGTCCTCAAGACCGGTTGTTGCTTTGGCGCCTTCTTTGGCCAGCGTCTCGATGGAGTCGGCGCTGCGGTCGTATGCGAAGACCTCGTGCCCGTTTTTCATCAGCCTGCGGGCAATGTTTCCGCCCATCCGGCCCAGTCCGATAATGCCAAGTTGCATGTTGTTGCCTCCACGAGCTTTTACGTCAGGCGATAGCCGCCTCGACTAATTGTACGATACGTTGCAGCCCTGCTTCGCTATTGCCGTGCTGAATGTGAATACGTAAATGTCGACGACCTCGCTCGGCGAGCACGGAAAGGTCCCCTTGTGCCTGAGCGGCTTCGACGATGCCGAAGCTTACCTTGCGTCCGGGAATGGCCAGATCCTGCTGGGGTTCGGCGGTAATCTGCAGGAAAACCCCGCTATTTGGCCCCCCTTTGTAGGCTTGGCCTGTGGAGTGTAGAAAACGGGGGCCGAAGCCGCCAACGGTGGCGACACGGTAACGATCCCGTAGCAGGGTCCGCAGCCGCGTCATCAAGGTCTCGTGGGCGGCGTTACGCTCGATATAGGCAAGCACGGCAGCGTAATCGCCCGGATTGAGGCGAGCAAAATGCTCCCGAAGTACCTGCTCGGCCGAGTCGCCGCTCAGGGGGGAATCGCTGTAGAACACCAGCTCGCCATCGGTAAAGAAGGGATTTCCGCTGGAAAGCTGTCCGGTTTTTTCATACTCATCGGTTAACACGCGCGTTTTGACCTTGCTGGCCTCGACGTCAGGCTGATCGAAAGGATTGATGCCTATCACGGCGCCTGCAATGGCGGTAGCCACTTCCCAGCGGAAAAATTCCTGACCGATAAGGTCAGGCCGCATCAGGCTTATGCGGATTACAGGCTGGCCGGCTTTTTCCAATGCCTCGACCTGGGCATCCAGTTCGCTGCCGTCGTTATTTGCACGCAGATAGACGAACAAGCGATCATCACCGTAATGGGAGGGGTCAGCCGGGGGCTCCAGGTCGACCGGAATGATGCCTTTGTCTTGTTTGCCTGTGGACTCAGCCAGCAGTTGCTCAAGCCAGGCACCGATACTAGCGATCTGGGGCGAGGCGAACAGAGTCAGCTTGTCCCGCCCGGCCTTGACGGCTTCACCCATGACCACACCTAGATAAACGCCCGGATTGATCGCAGGCGGTGCACTGGGATCGCACGCCAGCACCATGGAGCGGGTAATCTCGAACAGGCTGTCTACATCGTGTCCAAGCAGGCTCAGCGGTACGAGCCCAAAGGCCGAGAGCACCGAGTAACGCCCGCCAATGGTCGGATCGCCATAGAAGAGGGTGCGATAGCCCTGCGCCTTGGCGCTGACCTCGAGCTTGGAGCCGGGATCGGTAATAGCAATGAAATGATGGCTGGCCTGATCCTCACCGAGCGCTTTGCAGGCAGCGTCGAAAAAGTAAGCGTTGAGAATTTCAGGTTCCAGGGTCGAGCCGGACTTGCTCGATACCAGAAAGACCGTGCAGGCATAATCAATGGACTGCTCCACGGCGGCAATTTGAGCCGGATCGGTAGAGTCCAACACCAGCAGGCGCAGGCCTTCAGGTGTGTTGCCCAGCGTTTTCGCCAGCACTTCCGGTCCCAGGCTGGAGCCACCCATGCCCAGTAGAACGGCGGTGGTATAGCCTTCGGCTTTGAGCGATTGCTCCAGTATGACCAGAGCGGAGGTGTTGATATGCGGCTCAGTAGCGGCTTTCAACCAGCCGCCCCATTTCGCTTCGTCCTGACCGGTCCAGAGGGAAGCATCCATTTGCCATAGCCGACGTGACCAACCCTCGCGGCGGGCCTGCTCAAGCTGCTGCTCGACGGCTTGGGACAGGTCTTCTGGCAGACTGAACTTGGCTTGGTTGAGTTTGCCGGCCAGCAATTTGACGCGCTTGGCACCCACAGCACCGAGCAGATCGTCAGCTGCATCGGAGAAAAGTTTGGCGCCTGCCTTTACCAAGTCTGTCGTTATGCCCGGCAGATCCAGCCCGAACCGCTCGGTGGCTTCGAGTGTGGCGCGGGCTTCATCCAACCCTGTAGTGAGGGTTTGCTTCACCGTGCCATGATCACGAAAAGCATCCATGGTCTTGGGCGGCATGGTATTGACGGTGTCCGGTCCGATCAGCTCATCGACGTACAGTGTATCGGGGTAGTCAGGGTTCTTGGTGCCGGTAGAGGCCCATAGCAGTCGCTGAGGTTGAGCGCCCTTGGCGACCAGGGCTTGCCAACGTTCGCTGGCTATCATGGCCTGATAATCAGCATAGGCCAGTTTGGCGTTGGCAATGGCAACCCGACCCTTGAGGGACTTGAGCGTTGCGTCGTCATTCCCGGCTTTCAGCTGTTCATCGATCTTTTTCTCGATTTCCGAATCGATCCGGCTGATGAAAAAGCTGGCAACACTGGCTATGCGGCTGATGTCTACTCCGGCCTGAATACGCGCCTCCAGCCCAGCCATGTAGGCCTCGGCAACAGCACGATAGGATTCCCGGGAAAACAGCAGTGTCACGTTGACGCTGATCCCTTCGGCAATCAGTTGCTGGATAGCTGCTGCGCCCGCTTCGGTACCAGGCACCTTGACCATCAGGTTCGGTCGATCGACAGCTTTCCAGAGTCGACGTGCCTCTATCAGGGTGGACTCGGTATCCATGGCCAGATAAGGCGATACCTCCAGGCTGACGTAGCCGTCCTTGCCGTTTAAACGGTCATAGACAGGCCGCAGGATGTCGGCGGCCTGTTGAATGTCTTCGACCGCCAGATATTCATATACATCGACCGGTGAGGCATCGGCACGGTTGAGGAAGCGCTCTAGCGATTCATCGTAATCCGTACCGTGTCCCATGGCCTTTTCGAAGATGGATGGGTTGGAGGTAACGCCGGTCAGGCCATCCCGCTCAATGAGCGTCTGCAGCTCACCCTTGCGCAAAAATTCCCGACTGACGAAATCCAGCCAGACGGCCTGACCGGCCATACCCAACTCTCGCAAGAGGCTGCTCATCATGACCTCCCGGCGTTCGCCTGTTCAGTGGCCAGTTTGACAACATTTTCAACGGTAAAGCCGTACTTCGCCTGTAGCTTGCCGATCGGTGCAGAGGCACCAAAGCTGTTCATGACGACCATGGCGCCCTTGCGGCCTACGTAACGCTCCCACCCCATCGGGCCAGCCTGCTCGACGGCAACCCGACCGGTTACGTCATCAGGCAGCACGCTTTCTTTGTAGGCTTCATCCTGCTGCTCGAACAGCTCCCAACACGGCATGGAGACGACACGCGCCGCTATACCGTTTGCTTTGAGCTGCTCATAAGCCTCGACACACAGGCCGACCTCACTGCCGGTACCCATGATAATGACATCCGGCTTGCCGTTTTCGGCATCCGCCACGACATACGCACCACGCGCCGTACCTTCCGCCGAGGCGTAGCGGGTGCGGTCAAGCGTCGGCATGGGCTGGCGGGAGAGGACGATGCAGGAGGGGCGGTTGGTCTGCTCGAGCGCAACCTTCCAAGCCTGGACGGCTTCGTTGGCATCACCGGGACGCAGGGTCAGAAGACCAGGAGTTGCCCTGAGCTGGGCCAGTTGTTCGATAGGCTGGTGAGTAGGCCCGTCTTCGCCAACACCGATGGAGTCATGGGTAAAGACGAACACCACGGGCAGCTCCATGATCGAGGCCAGGCGAATCGGCGGCTTCATGTAGTCGCTGAACACCAGGAACGTCGCCGTAAAGGAGCGCAGGTAGCAGAGGGCAAGGCCGTTGGCGATAGCGCCCATCGCGTGTTCACGTACGCCATAGTGGAGGTTGCGACCGGCGGGTGTCTGCGCTGAGAAGCTTCCAGCGCCGTCAAAGGTCAGCTTGGTCTTGGTAGAGGGCGCCAAGTCCGCTGAACCGCCGATCAGCCACGGGATCTTGCTGGCGAAGGCGTTGAGTGCCTTGCCACCGGATTCACGGGTTGCCACGCCCTTGGCGTTGGCTTCGAACTCTGGAAGTGCATCCATCCAGCCTTCAGGCATCTGACCGGCGCGCATGCGGTTGAGCTCGTCTACAAGGGTAGGCTCCTGCTGCTCAAGCGTTTTCAGCGCTGCCTGCCATTGCTCGTATTGGCTTTGCCCGCGCTCAACCATCTGGTCGCGCAGCCAGGTTCGTGCATCGTCCGGCACCAGGAAGTCAGCGTCTTCAGGCCAGTCATAGGATTTCTTGGCGAGGCGGATTTCATCAGCGCCCAGTGGTTCGCCATGGGCGGCGGCGGTGTTGTGCTTGTTGGGTGCACCATAACCAATGATGCTGTCGACGATGATCAGGGTTGGCGCATCGTCATGGGCCTGGAAAAACTCGATGGCCTGGCCAAAGGTCAGGGCGTCGTTGGCGTCCTTGACATGGACCACGTTCCAACCATAACCCTTGAAACGTGCGCCAACGTCTTCGCTGAATGTCAGGTCCGTGTGGCCCTCGATACTGATGGTGTTGTTGTCGTAGATCCAGCACAGGTTGGACAGCTTCAGGTGCCCGGCTACCGAAGCCGCTTCACCGCTGACGCCCTCCATCATGTCGCCATCGCCACATAGCACGTAGACGTTGTAATCGAAGAGGGTAGCGCCGTCACGGTTGAAGCGCTGTCCGAGCCAGCGTTGGGCCATCGCCATGCCAACGCTGTTAGCACACCCCTGGCCCAGCGGGCCGGTAGTGGTTTCTACGCCGGTAGTCATGCGGTATTCGGGGTGGCCGGGCGTCTTCGAATCCATCTGACGGAACTGCTTGATGTCATCCAGGCTGACGGCCGGGTTGCCGGAGGGCTGGCCATGCTCGTCGATCTCGGTCACACCGGCCAGATGCAGCAGCGAATACAACAGCATTGACGCATGACCTACAGACAGCACAAAGCGATCGCGGTTGGGCCAGTCCGGATGCTCAGGGTGGTAGCGCAGGTACTTGCTCCACAAGGTATACGCCACAGGTGCCAGGGCCATGGGCGTGCCTGGGTGGCCTGAGTTGGCCTTCTGCACGGCGTCCATGGAAAGGGTGCGTATGGTGTTCACGCACAGCTGGTCACGCTCGATGTTGGGGTCGTTGGAAAAAGTGGTGTTGGCAGAGCACATTGCGGATTCCTCGATTGGAGCGTGGAAGCGAATGGCCGGGATGCCGTCTCGCGGCTCGTCATGGTGCAGGCGATAGGCAAGGACAGCAGCTCGGCTGACCGGGCATGCGGGTTATCCAGGCGCAGGGCCTGGGCTGGCGATCCGGCCGATAGGCTGGCGTTAAGCTACTTCTCGACAGCTGATTCGCATGCGACGGAACAGTACTAGGAGGTGTGAGCTTTCAGGCGGGCGTTTGTTCCTCTTATTTTGCGAGAGAGTGCGTTGAAGGTCTTTAAAGGTATCAGGCCTACACGCGACGACCGGGCACGTGATCCAAACAGCCAGCTTCGTTATCATAGGCGCTGACTTTTCTCCCGCGCCCTTCGGGGCGCCGCACCGAGCCCAGCATGAAACAGTACCTAGACCTGATGCGACACGTGCGTGAGCACGGCACCTTCAAAAGCGACCGCACCGGCACCGGCACCTACAGCGTGTTCGGCTATCAGATGCGCTTCAACCTGGCCGATGGTTTTCCCATGGTCACCACCAAGAAGCTGCACCTGCGTTCCATCATTCATGAGCTGCTGTGGTTTCTCAAAGGCTCGACCAATATCGCCTACCTCAAGGAAAACGGCGTTTCCATCTGGGATGAGTGGGCCGATGAGAACGGTGACCTTGGCCCGGTCTACGGTTATCAATGGCGGAGCTGGCCCGCGCCGGATGGCCGTCATATCGACCAGATCGCCAACGTTATCGAGATGATCAAGAAGAATCCCGACTCGCGCCGGTTGATCGTCTCCGCCTGGAATCCTGCTCTGGTGGATGAGATGGCCCTGCCGCCGTGCCATGCGCTGTTCCAGTTCTATGTGGCAGATGGCAAGCTCTCCTGCCAGCTCTACCAGCGCTCGGCGGACATTTTCCTGGGTGTGCCTTTCAATATTGCCAGCTACGCGCTGCTGACCATGATGGTGGCGCAGGTCACGGGTTACGAGCCGGGCGAGTTCATCTGGACGGGCGGTGACAGCCACCTGTACGCCAACCATCTGGAGCAGACGGACCTGCAACTGACCCGCGAGCCGCTGCCCCTGCCTACCATGAAGCTCAACCCAGCGGTCAAAGACCTGTTCGAGTTCACGTTCGATGACTTCGAGCTGGTCGGCTACGAATCCCACCCCCACATCAAGGCACCCGTCGCTGTTTGATACGCCACCGGAACGCCCTGCCTGGGTAGGGCATTCCGGTCTGAAACTGTTCATCCGCTCGACTTACAGCTCATCCAGCCGCGTGGCACGTGTCTGCGTGAAGCCTCGGTTATGCTTGCTCAATGGCGAGTTAGGGTCCAGCAGCGAAGTTCGGATGAAGTGCAGGTAACTGCACACGCGGCGCAGCGGCGAGCGTTCGAACTGACCCGAGTTAGGCTCCTGATGAATCTGGGCGGCCTGAGCCGTCTCGATGGCGTGTTCTACTGCCGACAAGGCCCGCTCCATATGCTTGGGGCTGGGTTGCACGAACAGGCGGATCAGGGCGCGTCCCATGATGCGAATAGCCTGTCGCCAGGGTCTCGATTCCTGATAACAGGGGTGCAGGGGCAGGTTTTCCTGTTCGTAGCGCAGCTCAATGATGGCATGACCAATTTCCAATGACAGGAACATCCAACGCAGAAGCTGGCGTTGCACGGCGGTATGGCCGGTGGAAAGTACATAGGCCTGGTTGAGCAGATCGCGGGTACTGCTATCGAAGCCTGATGCCAACCCCTTGAGCTTGCCGCTGATGGCATAGACGACCCGCATGCGTAAATCCTGCTCGAGACGTCCCCATAGCCATGGGCGATTGGGCGGCATGAGCACCGCAGCGGCGACCGCGGCAATAAAGGCGGCGATCAGATAGGACAGGTACTGGTTGAAGAAGGTGTTGGCGTCATACAGTGTGACGTTGGCCGGCAAGGCCGCCGAGCAGAACCACACCATCAGCCCTGTGCCGTAACCCGCCCACTGGGGACGGGTGATGAAAAACGCGCCAATGGCAAACACCGGCGACAGCGCGTAGAACAACAGGGGAAAGCCATCCAGTTGGGGCAGCACCCAGAACACCAGAAAAAAGCCGGCCAACGAGCCGGCCAATGTCCCGACGGCTAATTGCAGGCAGTAACGGCGTGGGTTGGGCGAAGTAGATGAAAGCGCCGAGATCAGGACGGCTGCCAGCGCACAGGTATCACCGCTGGGCCAGGACGTTTCGATCCAGAACAGCCCCAGCACGAGAACCACGAGGGCACTGCGTATACCGGAAATGGCCGCTGCCATGGGGTTGGCCACGGGGGTGAAGCTTTCCGGGGGCGGCGTCTTGGGTGGCTTGGGACCGTTCAGGGTGGCATAGGCCAGGCAGTAGCTGTAGAGGTCTTCGGCAAAGCGGTAGAGCAGTTCGGCGGCCGTGTTGAAGTCCAGCAGGTCGCCGTCTCCAACCTGTTGATTCTGAAGCTGCGTACGGCCCTCGCGAATAGACTGCATCAGCGGCTCACGGTGTAGCGCGAGCTTTTCTGCCAGACGGGCCGCGTCAGTCTCGGTGGTCAGCCGCTCCCCGAACGGTGCAAGCAATGTGGTGATCTCCGAAAGGCAAGGCGAGAAGGCGTCCAGCAGGAGCGGGCGCTGGCGGATCCGGGTCAGCAGTTGGTTCAAGGCATGGAAGCGGGTGTTGAGCTGCATGAACTGGCTGCCCAGGTTGGCCAGCCGACCGCTGCGCTGACGCAGGTGTGGGTCTTCGAACGCACTGGCGCTGCGCAGGCTTTCAAAGCCTACGGACTCGGCCGCAAAGCGTGCCGCCAGGGTTTCGAACTGTTCGCGGGTCAACGTGCCGCTCAGACCCTCATGGGCCATGCGGGCGAAGTCACGAAAGCGCAGGGAAAGCGTATTGCGCAGCACGGTGCGGGTCGTCTGCGGCAGGACGATAGCGCTGACTGCACCGGTGCAGCAGATGCCCAGGCCAATCTCCAGTACACGCCACAGGGCCTGCATAAAGGCATTTTCCGGATGGCTCGTGGCTGGCAAGCCGATCAGGCTGGCGGTGTACCCGGCCAGTAGAAAGGCATAACCGCGAAAGTCGCGATAACGTGCAGCGCCCGCCGTACACAGGCCTACCCACATGGCCAGCGAGCCGAGCAGCAGGATCCGTTCCTGGGCGAAGAGGGCAATGAACAGCACCATGACGCTCAGGCCGACCAGCGTTCCGATGATGCGATAGAAACTCTTGGCCAGCACCTGTCCGCTTTGGGGCTGCATGACGATAAAGACGGTGACCAGTACCGTACTGGGTTGGGGCAGCTGCAACCGGTAGGCCAGCCAGAGTGCAATCAGTGCTGTCAGCAGCGCCTTGAAAATGAAGGCCCAGGTAATGCCATCGGTACGGGCCCATTCCAGCAGGGCACGGTGCCAGGCCGAGCGGCTCGGTAATCGACTGGCAAGAGAAATAGCGCGCAACGGTAACCTCGACGCTCAAAGGGCGCACGGAGTGAATCGGTCAGGGTGAAGAACAGCGTTGCAGTCAGCGCAGGGCGATAGCGCACTGACCGTGAAGCGGCGGCAAGATCTTCTTGAACAGACGAGACAGCGGCCTGAACAGACTGGCTGACAGGGGCGTTACGATCAGATAAGGCGGAGCGGGAAGCGGAAGCGTTTTCCGAAACAGTTGCAGCACGGTGGCCTACTCAAACAGTCACTAGCTCAGACGAGCGCTATCCATTCTATGTAGAGCAGGGTGGCGGGAATAAGCAGGAAAATCGTGAAGGATTATTAACTGTAAAGCGAGTAATCAAAGGGTAGGGAGTTGTGCCAGAATTTGCCGCTCTGAGAGGAGTACGATGGACAATCTCTTTAACATGCGTGCTTTCATGTGTGTTGTGGAAGCCGGCAGCTTTACTGCGGCGGCCCAACGCCTTGAGCTTACCACCGCCTACGTTTCCAAGGCGGTCACCAATCTGGAAACACACCTTCAAACCCGTTTACTTCACCGCACTACCCGTCGGATCGCGCTGACCGAGGCGGGGGAACGTTACCTACAGCGTTGCCAACAGATCTTCGCCTACATTCAGGAGGCGGAGGCCGAAGCCAGCCATGCCCATGCGCATCCGGTGGGCAAACTCAAGGTTCATACCATGACCGGCTTGGGTCAGCATTACCTGATCAAGACGATTGCCCGTTACTGCGAGCAATACCCTGAGGTGAACTTCGACCTGCGGCTGACCAACACGTTTACCGATATCCTGGAGGACGGCTACGACGTCTCCGTGATCCTGGCCTCCCAGCTTAAGGATTCAGGCTACTTTTCCAAGCGACTGGGCAGTACTCATAGCATTCTGTGCGCATCGCCGGCTTACCTGGAAAAATACGGCACCCCCCAGACGACGGCTGCCTTGCGTCAACACCGTTGTCTGCGCTTGGTGAACAAGGCTATGTCACTGGATAAATGGTTGTTCCAAGGCCCAAAAGGCGAGGAGCTGGTAACAATTGACCAGACCCTGTTTCAGGTCAACACGGCGGATGCCCTGATGGAGGCCATTGCTTCTGGCATGGGCATCGGGGCGCTGCCGATCTATGCCGCCGTCAAGGGGCTCAAGGACGGGACGCTGCAGCAGGTCCTGCCACACCACAGCCTGTACCCGCTTAACGTCTATGCGTTGTATCCCTCTCGCCAGTACCTGGATGCAAAGATCCGGACGCTGGTGGACTTCCTGCGCGATACCTTGCCGGGGCTTCTAAAGGCCGACGAGCAGGCTGTGAAGCGGCTGTATGAAGAAGGCCCGGTCAGCGCCTGGTGATTAATCAGTCTGCTGCGCCAATTGCTCGGCCAGGTCTTCTATCTGCTCGCGGCGGTTGGCGTCTCGTAGCTTGTGGGAAGCGTTGAGCGAAGACCATTCCGGATGGGCGCGGGCGTGATTCAGGGCAGCAGGAAGCTTGCCCTCACGCCAGCGCTGATCCTCAGGTGTTTCCACTTCGATAGCCTTCATGGCTGCGTGACCGCGGGCATCGAGTGCCTTGACCAGTTGACGCTGGCGTAGGGCGAGCAAGCGCAGCACGGCATCATCCACGGTCAGCTCCCGCTGGCCGCGTAGCTTGCCGAGCAGGCGTTGACCATAATGACCGCCGGTTTGCAGCAGCCCGCCTGCCAGGGCGCCCAACGCTGTTGCAGCACCCAGCATCAAGCCACCCGCCAATAGGTCGATACCGGCCCCTGCCGCAGCACCGGCAGCAACACCCCCGGTCAGACGGATACCCAGAATGCGCAGGGTTTCGGGGTTGAATAAATCATCTCCCCAGCGGCCATCCAGTAATGGAAGGTCAGCGGCGCGTGCATCGCCCGAGCGAAAGCCGTACAGCTTGAGTAAGTCCTCCACGCAGCGCTGCTCACGCTTACGCAGATCGTCCCGCAGGCGTTGAGTCGCGGCCTTTACCGCGTCGTCCTCTGGCGGCACTACATAGCGGCATGCGGCGGCGTCTATCAGCAGCTCGGCGATGAGCTGTGCCGCGCTGTGCTGACGTGCCACTGCCTGGGCTTCGTGATCGGCAATCAAACGCTCCAAGCGTGGGCGCGCTGGCTCGATGAGTAAGGCCAGGCTTTCATATAGGCGGCGCTCGCCGTCCTCAGGCGGAGCAACACTGTCGAAGCGCACCAGGGCATGCAGCCCAAGGCGTGCCAGTGCAGTGCGCCATTCTTCCTCGCGATGCTGCTCGGCTGCTACAAAGTTCAAGACGGGCAGCAGCGGCTTGCCGCACCCGGCCAACACGGCCAGTTCATCCTTGTATTTGGCGAGTACCGGCTCGCGGGCATCGACGACATAGAGCCCGGCATCTGAGCTGCGCAGCTGGCGCAGTACCTTGGCCTCCTGCTCGAAGCGGTTGCGGGCCTCGGCGGTATCGAGGAAACGCTCCACGCGAGCGGGGCCATCCAAGCGCTCGCCGGGGCGTTCGAGCTGGTCAAGGTAATCCCGTAGAGCGATGGCATCTTCCAGACCCGGCGTATCGTAGAGTTCGATCAGGGCTTCGCCGTCTACGGAAAGCCGGACACCCTCTACATGACGCGTAGTACTGGCGCGATGGGAGACCTCGCCAAATCCGATGTCGCGGGTCAGTGTTCTCAGCAGGGACGTCTTGCCAACATTGGTATGGCCCACGACAGCCAGAACGAGCGGTTGGGTCATGGACGTTCTCCTGAGGCGCCGCAGGCGTTGTTGGGCATCGCCTTGCTTACTCCAACCGCGCTCAAACGCCACTTATTCATGTCCAGTCTCCAACCATTCCAGCGGAGACCGTTCTCCATGGGGAAGTGCCATTCGATCGAGCCCCTGGCGCCAGTCATCGAGGCGGTCGGCATCCAGTTGGGCGCCTGCAGGCGCGGGTAGCAGCCAGACGCGGGTAGTACCTGCGCAGCGGGCCAGTTCGCCGATCAGGGACAGGGTGCCTCGGTCCGGTGAACGACGGGGATCGCAGGCAATCACCAGGCGTACGGGCGGATAACGGGTGAGTTGCTCCAGCAGGCGGCGACGCTGCTGTCCGTCGTCCAGTACACCGGCGTTGCGCACGGTGTCCGGCAGCGCGGGTGGCCAGGCCTGTGTGTTGTCCAGCTCAATCGCGACCAGCACAGCACTTTCACCGGCAATTTCGAGGTTACCGGCAGACGGCTCCGGCAGCTGCTCAGGCGCAGCGTCGTTGACGCCCAGACGCTCGGTGGTGGGCATCAGCTTTTCACGCAGCAGCACATAGCCGGGCTGCTCGATATCCAGCGTCAGTTGCTGGCGGCGGCGTTGCCATTGCCAGAGGCAGAGGGCAAAGAGAAGCGCGCGGGGAATGAGACCATAGACAATCAGCACGCCTACCAGCCAACCGGCCCAGGCATGACGTGCCGCCTCAAGCCCCTGTGCCGCGTTGCCACTGGCACGAATGGTCTCGATATCCGGCATGGGAAAACCCAGCAATGCAGGCAGCGCACCCAGCGCGTGAGTCATGGTGACAAAGGTATCGCTGCTCAGAATGGTGGTTTCCCAGATAAAGCTGTAGCTGCGGGTTGCCAGCAGGGCAAGCAGGATGCCCAGCGTTGCACTCAAGGCCAGCAGCCAGAGCCCATGCACCAGTGTGCCCAGCCCCCAGCGCACCAGCCGTTGACGACCGAGGAGAATAAGCAGTGCCGGGCCGAGCTGGGCTGCGCGAGCATCCCGGGCCAGCTTGCCGGCCAGCCACAGCCAGAGGCGGCCCAACACACTGGCGTTGCGTCCACCGCCGAAAAAGCCGATCAGCCATAACAGCAGGGTCAACAGGTGCAGGCCCAACAGACTGCCCAAGGCCCAGAAGACATTGACCGGGCGCATGCCATCGCCCAGAGCGCCAAAGCCGAGGCCGGCACCGGACAATACAGCCAGAAAGGCGAGCAGCCAGAAGGCGAGGGTGGCACCCTGACGCCAGTGGCGACGGGCTTCGATAAGGCCGTCACGCTGGCCTAACAGATGGGCGCGCAGGTTCAGGCGCTGCATGAAGCTGCCGCCGGCGGCGCGCGCGCGGCGGTTGGCCTCGCTGTCTTCCAGCGGACCGGCTTCTTCCTCGGTCAGGCGGACGGCTTCGGTCAGCCAGAGTGCATCAAGGGTGGAATCGGAAGGGGCAGTAGTGGGTTCGGTCACTCGTCAAACTCGTCCTGGGGATGCGCGGAGAATAACGGGTCGGCATCCGGCGTGTTAACTGGCAAGCCACTGGCAAGGCGGTTGTGCTCTGCTATGCTGCGCGGCTATGAACAAGACACTTCCTCTCAGCTTGATCGTGGCGGTCGCCGACAATGGCGTGATCGGCCACGAAAATCGTCTGCCCTGGCACTTGCCGGCAGAACTCAAATACTTCAAGGCCGTGACCTTGGGCAAGCCGGTGATCATGGGTCGAAAGACCTGGGACTCGCTGGGTCGTCCATTGCCAGGGCGTTTGAATCTGGTCGTCAGCCGTCAGACCGATCTGACGCTCGAAGGTGCCGAAACCTTTACGTTGCTGGATGATGCGGTGACGCGAGCCGAGTCCTGGGCCCGGGAGCAGGGTGCCAGTGAGGTTATGCTGATCGGCGGGGCACAGCTCTTCATCGAGGCGCTGCCTAATGCGGATCGCTTCTACCTCACCCGTGTGGCGCTGGAGCCGGAAGGGGATGTGTATTTCCCCGAATGGGACGAGCAGCAGTGGCAGCGGGTATCGCGTGACGAGCACCCGTCCGAGGATGGCCGTCCGGCATATGCGCTGGAAGTGTGGGAACGCAAGCGCTAGGCGCTGCTCATGTTGATTGCCTGTAAAACGGGGCGCCTATCAGGCGCCCCGTTTCGTTCTAGAAATACTTCAACCAGGTGATATCGCGGCGGCGCGCCTTGAGGTGGGCAAACCAGCGAACCGGCCAGTAGAGCGCAAAGGCCAGCACAATGGCGCTGATCCACAAGGCCCAGACATGAACAAAGCCAAAGTACGTTCCCTGATTGAGGCCGAACAGGGCAACGGCAATCCGGTACAGTACGCCTAACACGTACAGGTGCAGGATGTAGAAAAACATCGGTGCTGCGCCAAACACGGTAAACCAGTGCAGCAGACGGTTTTCCGGCTTGCGCTCGAACAGCACGAGTAATAACAGGCCCAGGCCCAGTGTGAGTGAGAGGAACAGCAGGGAGGGTGGGTACTTGGTGATGTTCAGAAAGCTCATCACCGTCAGCAGGGGTGTTTCTCCGGTGACCCACTGCTGCGCCTGACCATAGCCATTGATCATCCGCAATACCAGGAAGAGCAACAGGGCGCCAAGCCCCCAGCCTAGCAGGCGCTTCTGGCGCTCGGACGGGTTCAGCTGGGTAAACCATGGGCCTACGGCATAGCCCAGTGCAATCACGCCAATCCAGGGTAGAAGCGGATAGGACGTCCGCAGCCGCAGGCTTTCGCCCAATTCGATCCAGCCGCGGTCATGCAATATCGCCCATGGGACATGGAAGGGCGAGCCTGCCGGAAAATGCACCCCGTCCAACAGATTGTGCCCGGCTACCAGCACGAGGCCGATGGCGATCAGCGCTGCGCGGGGCAGCCAGACCAGTGCCGACAGCATGATCATGCTCAGGCCAATGGCCCAGATCACTTGCAGATAGATCACCTTGGGTGGGAACTGGAACGTCCAGGCCAGGCTGACCAGCGTGAATTCCAGAATGACCAAAAATAGCCCGCGCTTGAACAGGAAGCTGGAAACCGCAGCCCGATCATTATGCTTTGCGCCATAAAGAAAGGCACCCAGGCCTGTCAGGAAGACGAAGACCGGTGCGCACAGGTGACTGGCAATCCGGCTGAAGAACAGGTCAGGTGAGGTCGAGGCGACATCCATGGGGTCGATGACCTGCCGATGCAGGAAGAACGTTTCGCGAACATGATCGAGCAGCATGAATACAATCACGAGCCCGCGCAGGGCATCGATGCTTTTGAGGCGGTGGGACGTTGAGGTCATTTAAGGTCGTTCCATGAGACACATCAGCAGATAGTGCGATCTGTAATGTTATCTTATTTCAATGGTGTGTCCCTGGTTCTGCCACATTTGGTTACGGTTTGGCTGACCCCTGTGATTATCTGAATAACGCTCAAGATCCTGATTTTTCTACCTTCAAGCCAAAAGGACTTTTTCGCTTCGCTTGTGGAAATAAAATTCCAAAATAGAAAACATGGAAAAAATGTTTGATTAATGCGTGAAGACGTTTTAGGCTGATTTCAACTCGTTCAGCACCCCGGTGCGAAAGACCGCAGGCCGATAAAAATAAATAGGAGCCACCATGGGCGACACAACCTTTGCCAATGGACGTCAGCTGGATGTCATCTGTCTTGGGCGCCTCGGCGTCGATCTGTATGCAGAGCAGATCGGGGCACGGCTCGAAGATGTGAGCAGTTTTGCCAAGTACCTGGGCGGCTCGTCCGCCAACATCGCCTTTGGCACCGCCCGGTTGGGGTTGAAGTCCGCCATGCTGACCCGCGTCGGCGATGACCATATGGGCCGCTTCCTGGTGGAATCTCTGAACAAGGAAGGCTGTGATACCCGGGCCATCAAGGTCGATCCTGAGCGGCTCACCGCCATGGTCCTGCTGGGAATCAAGGACCGTGAAACCTTTCCTCTGGTGTTCTATCGCGAAAACTGCGCCGACATGGCGCTGCGCGAGGAAGACATCGACGAATCCTTCATCGCTTCAAGCAAGGCCTTGCTCATTACCGGTACGCATTTCTCCACCGAGGGCGTCTACAAGGCGAGCAGCCGTGCGCTGGACTATGCCGAGAAGCATAACGTCAAGCGTGTACTGGACATTGACTATCGTCCGGTACTTTGGGGTCTCACCGGTAAGGCGGATGGTGAGACCCGTTTTATTGCCAATGCACAGGTAAGCGCCCACGTTCAGCGTATCCTGCCGCGTTTCGATCTGGTCGTCGGAACTGAAGAAGAGTTCATGATTGCCGGCGGCTCGGATGATCTGCTGACTGCCCTTCGCAAGGTGCGTGAAGTCAGCGAGGCGACACTGGTGGTCAAGCTGGGCGCGCTGGGCTGCACCGTGATTCATGGCGAGATTCCCGAGCGCCTGGAAGACGGCAGCATTTACCAGGGCATCCGTGTGGAAGTGCTCAACGTGCTGGGCGCAGGTGACGCGTTCATGTCCGGTTTCCTGCGCGGGTGGCTTACCGGCGGTGATGATGAGCGCTGCTGCCAGCTGGCCAATGCCTGTGGTGGTCTGGTCGTCTCCCGTCATGCCTGTGCACCGGCCATGCCTACCCTGGCGGAGCTCGATTATTTCTTCAACAGCCCGATACCGATTACCCGACCGGATCTGGACCCTGCGCTCAACCGCCTGCATCAGGTAAGCGTGCCGCGCAAGACATGGCAACCGCTGTACATCTTTGCCTTCGATCACCGCGGTCAGCTGGTGGAGCTGGCGCAGCAGGCCGGGCGCGACCTCAAGGCCATTCCCGAGCTGAAGCAGCTGTTCATCCGTGCCATCGAGCGGGTGGAGGCGGATCTGAGGGAGAACGGCGTGCAGGGCGATGTTGGTTTGCTGGCCGATGAGCGTTTCGGCCAGGATGCCCTCAATACGGCAACGGGGCGTGGCTGGTGGATTGCCCGTCCGGTGGAATTGCAGGGATCGCGTCCCCTGGCGTTCGAGCATGGCCGTTCCATTGGCAGCAATCTCATCAAGTGGCCTCAGGAGCAGATCATCAAGTGTCTGGTGCAGTTTCACCCGGACGATGAGCCTGAGCTTCGCCTTGAGCAGGAAGCTCAGCTCAAGGGGTTATACGAAGCGGCTCAGGTCAGCGGGCATGAGCTGCTGCTGGAGGTGATTCCGCCGAAGAACCACACCTCCGATCAGCCGGATGTGCTCTACCGCGCCATCAAGCGGCTCTACAACATCGGAATCTACCCCAACTGGTGGAAGATCGAGTCCCAGCCTGAGGCGGTGTGGGAAAAGTTGGATGAACTTATCACCGAGCGCGATCCGTATTGCCATGGGGTTGTGCTGCTGGGACTCAATGCACCGGCCGAAGAGCTGGCTGAAGGGTTCCGTCATGCCAGTGCCAGCAAGACCTGTCGCGGGTTTGCCGTTGGCCGGACGATCTTTCAGGAGCCGAGCCGCGCCTGGCTGGCTGGTGAGATCGATGACGAAGCGTTGATCAGCCGGGTGCAATCGACTTTCGAGTTTCTGATCAAGTCCTGGCGTGAGGCTCGCCGCCTGGGCTGATACGTCTCGACTTTTCGCACTACCAGACAACAACAAGATTAGGTGTGGCAACCATGACGAATTCACCGGTCAAGATCGGGATCAATCCGATCTCCTGGAGCAATGACGACCTCCCTTCGCTGGGCGGCGAAACCCCGCTGAGCACAGCATTGCGCGAGGGTAAGGAGATCGGTTACCAGGGGTTTGAGCTCAACGGCAAGTTTCCCAAGACGCCGGAAGGTGTGCGTGACGTGCTGGGCGAGTACGGGCTGGAGCTGGTGTCCAGCTGGTACTCAAGCCTCATGGCGCATCGCAGCGCAGAAGATGAAATCAAGGGCATTGCCGAGCATTGCCGCCTGTTGGCCGAAAATAACGCCAAGGTCCTAGTATATGGCGAAGTGGCCGGTTCCATTCAGAGCAAGCGGGTCCCTCTGGTTGAGCGTCCACGCTTTTATACAGACGAGCAGTGGAAGGTTTACGGCGACAAGCTGACGGCTCTGGCACGTTTCACCCAGTCCCAGGGGGTGCGTCTGGCCTACCACCACCATATGGGTGCCTATGTGGAGTCCCCCGAGGACATTGATCGGCTGATGGAGGTGACTGGCGAGGAGGTCGGGCTCCTGTTCGACGCTGGTCACTGTTACATGGGCGGTGGCGATCCGCTGGCCGTATTGAAGAAACATATCGACCGCGTTTGCCATGTGCACTTCAAGGACGTTCGCAAGAGTGTCGTGCAGCTGGCCCGTAACAACCAATGGAGTTTCCCGGATTGCATCGTCAACGGCACCTTTACGGTGCCCGGCGATGGCGATATCGATTTTGCGCCACTGCTCGACACTTTGTATGCCGCCAATTACCGCGGCTGGCTGGTAGTGGAGGCCGAACAGGATCCGGCCGTGGCGCCCAGTTATCTCTACGCCCAGAAAGGGTATGAAACGCTGCGCGCACTGGTATCCCGCGCCAACGCTCGACTCACCCTTTATTAAGAGGAGGTTGTATGGATTTGCTCGTCAAAGGCTCCGCTGAACGCCGCACGCTGGTCCAGGTACCCGACAACGCACTCGAATATGTGGGCTTTTCGGCCCATAAGCTCAAGGATGGCGATGAGCTGCCTGTAAACGGGCAAGACAGGGAAGTGTGCATCGTATTGCTGACCGGCAAGGCGACCATCAAGGCGAACCACCCGCAGAAGGGTGCGTTTGCCTGGGAACACATTGGCGATCGCCAAAGCGTGTTCGAGGACAAGTCACCCTATGCCGCTTACCTGCCGCCCGCTACTGAAGCCCTGGTGATAGCCCACGGTGATGCGGAAATTGCTGTATGTCTGGCGCCGGGCAATCCAGAAGAAACGTTGCCGCCCCGGCTGATCGAGCCAGCAACCATGAAGCGTTCAACCCGAGGCAAGGACGCCAACACCCGTTACGTCTGCGACATCCTGCCGGACACGGCCGAGGCGCATTCGCTGCTGGTCGTAGAGGTGATCACGCCGTCTGGTCATTCCTCCAGCTATCCGCCCCACAAGCACGACACGGATGACCTGCCGGCACAGAGCTTTCTGGAGGAGTCCTACTACCACCGTCTGAATCCGCCCCAGGGCTTTGCCTTCCAGCGTGTCTATACCGACGACCGCAGCATCGATCAGGCCATGACCGTGGAAAACAACGATGTGGTACTCGTTCCCAAGGGCTACCACCCGGTTTCCGTACCCTGGGGATACACCTCCTATTACCTCAACGTGATGGCCGGGCCCAAGCGTGTCTGGAAATTTCATAACGACCCGGCCCATGAGTGGTTGCTTCAGGGCTGATCCGCTTCAACACCGAACTCCCGCCATGGTTGGCGGGAGCCACGACAACGCGCTTCAAGGAGTGCACGAGCCGAATACACGATCAGAAGCAACTTCGTAGTAGCTGACTTCTGGAAACCCAAGAACAAGAACCAGAGCGAGCGATATGACGATCCCTACTTCCACCCATGCACATCGCCATGACATCGGTTATGTGCTGAGAATCTGCGCCGTGGCGGCGTTAGGCGGCATTCTGTTCGGGTATGACACTGCTGTCATTTCCGGTGCCGTGGACTCCCTGCGTGCGTATTTTTCCCTGTCTGCGGCCGAGACCGGCTGGGCGGTTTCCAATGTGGTCATCGGCTGCGTCGTCGGTGCCTTGAGCGCAGGCTGGGTAGCCGGCTGTCTGGGTCGTAAGAAGGCACTCGTTCTGGCCGCTGTGCTGTTTACCGTGTCGGCGGTAGGGGCGGCGGTGGTCGACAGCTTCGTCTGGTTTGTCATCTACCGCATGATTGGCGGGTTGGCCGTGGGGCTGGCGGCTACGGTCTCGCCCATGTACATGTCCGAGGTCTCGCCCAAGAACATGCGGGGCCGTGCGCTTGGCATGCAGTCGATTGCCATCGTCGCTGGCCAGGTGATCGTCTTTACCGTGAATTACCTGATTGCCCGTGATGTAGCAGCGGAGTGGCTGATCGACTACGGCTGGCGCTGGATGATCGGCTCCGAAGTCGTGCCCTGCATTCTCTTCTGCATCATGGTATTCACCATTCCGGAGTCGCCCCGCTGGCAGGTGATGGTCGGTCAGGACGATAAGGCCCTGAAGACGCTGACACGTATTTCCAACGCCGAGCATGCCGGGCATCTCCTGGCAGAGATCAAGGACTCATTGAAGCAGGACCGCCAGGGCTGCCCGCAAAAAGTGGAGCTGCGCAGGTCCGGCTTGGGGATGATCCTGTTTGTCGGGTGCATGCTGGCCATGCTTCAGCAGGTCAGCGGCGTGAACGTGATGATGTATTACGCGCCGATGGTACTCAAAGGCGTCACCGCCAGTACCGAGTCCGCGTTGTTCCAGACCATCTGGATTGGCGTGATGCAGCTGGTGGGCACGCTGATCGGCGCCTGGCTGATCGATCGCGTCGGCCGGATTCCGCTGATGAAGTACGGCACCATCGGCTCGGTCAGCGGACTCCTGATCACTTCTTACGCCATGTACACCCATCAGGACGGCTACCTGACGCTGTTCGGGATGCTGCTGTTCATGCTGCTGTATGCGTTGTCCTGGGGAATCGGCACCTGGGTTCTGATCTCTGAGATTTTTCCGAATCGTCTGCGCTCGCTGGGCATGAGTGTGGCCGTGTGCAGCATGTGGATTGCCAACTTCCTGGTGACCCAGACATTCCCGATGATCAATGACCATCCCTACCTGATGAGCACATTCAATGGTGCCTTCCCGATGTGGCTGTTCGCAGGCTTTGGCGTGTTCAGCTACTGGTTCGTCATCCGTTTCGTCCCTGAAACCCGTGGTGTATCGCTGGAAAAAATGGAAGGCGTGATGCTGGCCAAGATTCGCCGCCAGCCCATGTCGACCAGTACTCGGAAAACCGGTCGGGCCTTGTCATCCAAGCCCATTTGATAAGTGCGGATCGCGGTAAGGATCCATTGGTTTTGTTAGCTACGCCGTGCTTCGAGCGGCCCCTAAGGAGTTCGACATGAGTCAAGAAACAGTCATCGGCCATTACATCAATGGTCAGGTCCAGGAAGCGGGCACCGAGCGTTACAGCGATGTGTTCAATCCGGCGTTGGGGCAAGTGAAGGCCCGTGTGGCCCTGGCGACCACCCAAACGGTGAATGAAGCTGTCGCAGCCGCCAAGGCCGCGTTTCCGGCCTGGTCCGAACAATCGGCTCTGCGCCGTTCGCGCATCCTGTTCAAGTTCAAGGAGCTGTTGGACAAGCACCACAAGGAGCTGGCGCAGCTCATCACGTCTGAACATGGCAAGGTCCTGTCCGATGCCATGGGGGAAGTCACCCGTGGCATCGAGGTTGTCGAGTTTGCCTGCGGTGCGCCCCATCTGATGAAGACAGCGTTCACCGACAACATCGGTGGTGGCATCGACAACTACAACATGCGTCAGGCGCTAGGCGTTTGTGCCGGGATCACGCCGTTCAACTTCCCGGTCATGGTGCCGCTGTGGATGATCCCGATGGCACTGGCCACCGGCAATACCTTTATTCTCAAGCCTTCCGAGCGCGATCCTTCCGCCAGCCTGCTCATGGCGGATCTGCTCAAGCAGGCCGGTTTGCCAGATGGTGTGTTCAACGTGGTACAGGGTGACAAGGAAGCCGTAGACGCCTTGCTGCAACACCCGGATGTCGAAGCCATCTCCTTCGTGGGTTCTACACCCATCGCCGAATACATCTACCAGGAAGGGACCCGCCGCGGTAAGCGTGTTCAGGCCCTGGGTGGCGCCAAGAATCACATGATCGTCATGCCGGATGCCGATCTGGATCAGGCGGCCGATGCCTTGATCGGCGCTGGTTATGGCTCTGCCGGTGAGCGCTGCATGGCGATTTCCATCGCCGTGGCCGTAGGTGATGTGGGCGACAAGTTGATCCAGAAACTCTTGCCCCGCATCGATAATCTGCGCGTGCGCAATGGCATGGAAGGCGACGCCGACATGGGCCCGCTGGTGACCGCTCAGCACAAGGCCAAGGTCGAGGGTTACATCACCAAAGGCGTTGAAGAGGGCGCGCAACTGATCGTTGACGGTCGCAACTTCAAGGTGCCGGGTGCCGAGAATGGCTTCTTCGTTGGCGCAACTCTGTTCGATCAGGTCAAGCCCGAGATGACCATCTACAAGGACGAAATCTTCGGCCCGGTGTTGGGCATCGTGCGCATGCCGGACTTTGCCTCGGCCGTCGAGCTGATCAATGCCCATGAATTTGGCAATGGCGTGTCCTGCTTTACCACCGACGGTGGCGTGGCCCGTGCGTTTGCGCGCTCCATTCAGGTGGGCATGGTAGGTATCAACGTACCGATTCCTGTTCCCATGGCCTGGCATTCCTTCGGTGGCTGGAAGCGCTCTCTGTTTGGCGACCACCACGCCTATGGCGAGGAAGGTATCCGCTTCTATACCCGTTACAAGAGCGTCATGCAGCGCTGGCCCGACAGCATCGCCAAGGGTGCCGAATTCAGCATGCCGACTGCTAAATAACCCATACCCCAAACCAGCACTGCGTTTATCGAATCCTGGAGAACAACAAGATGAGCCAGCCCTTACGTTTTGCCCTTAACCGCATGGTTGCCCCACGCCTGCCGTTGGAAGAGTTCATTTCGCTTGCTATCACGCTTAACGCGGATGCCATTGAGATCCGCAACGACCTCAAAGGCATCGAAATAGAGGATGGCACTCCCGCTTCACGCGTACGTCAGCTGTGCCAGGAGAAGGGCATCCGTGTGCTGTCGATCAATGCGCTGTATCCCTTCGATGTGTGGAATGACGAGCGTCGTGCCCAGACGTTAAAGCTGGCCGCCTACGCCCGCGACTGCGGCGCCGAGGGGCTGGTGATGTGTCCGCTCAATGACCCCAAGGATCCACGCAGCGAAACCGAACGCGCTCGTGATCTGCGTACGGCGCTGACCGAGCTGGCGCCTATCCTGCGTGAGCACGGCATCCTGGGCTTTGTCGAACCGCTGGGCTTTGAGGAATGCTCGCTGCGCCGCAAGCGCGATGCCGTAGACGCTATCAATGCGGTTAGTGGGCGTGACGTGTTCCGTGTCGTGCATGACACCTTCCATCACCATCTGGCAGGCGAGCAGGAGTTCTTCCCTGAAATGACCGGCCTGGTACACATCTCGGGTGTGGAAGACGGTGCGTTGCCCTTGAATACCATCCGCGATGGCCACCGCGTGCTGGTGGGCGAGGCCGACATCCTGGGCAATGCCGCACAGGTTCGTGAGCTGCTCAAGCTGGGCTATAACGGCCACCTGTCGTTCGAGCCGTTCGCCGAAAGCGTCCATGCGCTGACGGATATTCAGCCGTCATTGCTAGCCAGCATGCAGCATCTGAAAGCACGTGTAGACGCTGCCGAAGGGCAGGCGGCCTAAGCAGAGACAGTACCTATAACAAAGGGCAAGGCAGGGCGGCACATGTCGCCCTGTACTCGACCCCAGGCGTGGAATTGAAAGGGTGACAACATGAGTACAACACGACTGACCATGGCCCAGGCGCTGGTGAAGTTTCTCGATAACCAGTACGTGAGCGTCGATGGGGTTGAAACCAAGTTCGTCAAAGGCATCTTTACCATCTTTGGGCACGGCAACGTGCTGGGGCTTGGGCAGGCGCTGGAGCAGGACGCTGGGGATCTAATCATCCATCAGGGCCGTAACGAGCAGGGCATGGTCCATGCCGCCGTAGGCTTTGCCAAGCAGAAGCTGCGTCGCCAGATTTATGCCTGCACCTCATCGGTCGGCCCAGGGGCTGCCAACATGATCACCGCGGCAGCCACTGCAACAGCCAACCGGATTCCAGTACTGCTCCTGCCGGGGGACGTCTACGCCAGTCGTCAGCCTGACCCCGTACTACAGCAGATCGAGCAGTCCCATGATCTCTCCATCAGCACCAACGATGCCTTCCGGGCCGTTAGTAAATACTGGGATCGCATCACCCGTCCCGAGCAATTGATGACCGCTGCCATCAATGCCATGCGTGTGCTGACCGACCCGGCCGAAACCGGTGCCGTAACCCTGGCCCTGCCGCAGGACGTGCAAGGCGAAGCCTACGATTACCCGAATTACTTTTTCCAGAAGCGCGTGCACCGCATCGACCGCCGCCCAGCCACTGAGGCCATGCTGGACGATGCCGTGGCGCTGCTCCAGGGCAAGCGCAAGCCGCTGCTGATTTGTGGCGGTGGGGTCAAGTACTCCGGCGCAGCCGAAGCCCTACAGCGCTTTGCCGAGCGCTTCGAAATTCCGTTCGCCGAGACCCAGGCGGGCAAGAGCGCCATCGTCTCGGCCCATGAATTGAACGTGGGGGGAATCGGCGAAACGGGTTGCCTTGCAGCGAATATGCTGGCCAAGGAAGCCGATCTGGTCATTGGTGTTGGCACGCGCTACACCGATTTCACCACTTCGTCCAAGTGGATCTTCCAGAACCCGGACGTCCAATTTATCAACCTCAACGCCAGTGCCTTCGATGCTTACAAACTCGATGCCGTGCAGGTCGTAGCGGATGCGAAGGTAGGGCTGGAAGCGCTAGGCGAAGCCCTGGGTCGTATCGGCTACAAGGCGCAATGGGGCGATGCACCGCAGCAGGCCCGCGCCAGGCTCAATGAGGAAATCGATCGCGTCTACAGCGTCGAGTACGGTACCGAAAACTTTGTGCCGGAGATCGACGATCACCTGCCACGTGCCGTGCTCGAAGAGTTTGTCGAGCTGACCGGCTCCAGCCTGACCCAAAGCCGCGTGCTGGGCGCGCTGAATGAAACCCTGGCCAACGAAGACATCATCGTTGCGGCTGCCGGCAGCCTGCCGGGCGATCTACAGCGGGCCTGGCGCAGCAAAGGCACCAACACCTATCACCTGGAGTATGGCTATTCCTGCATGGGCTATGAAATCAATGCAGCGCTGGGCGTGAAGATGGCCGAGCCCGCGCGAGAGGTTTATGCCCTGGTTGGGGACGGCTCCTACATGATGCTTCACTCCGAACTAGCAACGTCCATTCAGGAGCGCCAGAAGATCAACGTGATCCTGTTGGACAACATGACGTTCGGCTGCATCAACAACCTGCAGATGGAGCACGGCATGGACAGCTTTGGTACCGAGTTCCGCTATCGCAACCCAGAAACCGGCAAGCTCGATGGTGGTTTTGTCCCCGTGGATTTCGCCATGAGCGCCGCCGCCTATGGCTGCAAGACTTATCGTGTAAAAACGCTGGACGAACTGCACGCCGCGCTGGAAGACGCGCGTCGGCAGACGGTCTCCACGCTGATCGACATCAAGGTCCTGCCCAAGACCATGATTCACAAATATCTCTCCTGGTGGCGCGTCGGTGGTGCCGAAGTCTCCACCAGCGAGAAGGTCCAGGCAGTGTCACGCATGCTCAAGGAGAACACTGCCAAAGCACGACAGTATTGATTTGCAGGGCGGTGATGGGCTGAGTTCAGCGATGCCTATCACGCCCGGTATTACCCCAACGTTTTTCGAACAAGAATTCCAAACGGAGAATGACCATGACACTGCGTATCGGCGTAATCGGAACAGGGGCTATCGGACAGGATCATATTCGTCGGTGCAGTCATGCACTGGTGGGCAGTACAGTCGTGGCGGTCAACGACATCAATCAGGAGCAGGCCGCCAAGGTCGTCCAGCAGCAGGGCATTGAAGCCGAGGTTTATGCCAGCGGCCACGACCTGATCAATGCACCGGAAGTGGACGCCATTCTGGTTACCTCCTGGGGGCCAAGTCATGAAGAGTTCGTGCTGTCGGCCATCGCGGCCGGCAAGCCGGTCTTCTGCGAAAAACCGCTGGCCGTCACGGCAGAGGGCTGCAAGAAAATCGTCGAGGCTGAGATGGAGCATGGCAAGCGGCTGGTGCAGGTCGGTTTCATGCGTCCTTACGATCAAGGCTATCGCGCGCTCAAGGCCGTGATCGACAGCGACAAGATCGGTGAGCCGCTGATGATTCACGCGGCGCACCGCAACCCGACGGTAGGCGAGTCCTATACCACCGAGATGGCTATCGTCGACACGCTGATCCATGAGATTAATGTCTTGAGCTGGTTGCTGGATGACCAGTATGTGTCAGCCCAGGTCATTTATCCCCGCAAGACGTCCCAGGCCTTTGCTCACCTGAAAGACCCGCAGATCGTGCTGCTGGAAACTGCCAAGGGCACCCGCATCGACGTCGAAGTCTTTGTTAACTGCCAGTACGGCTACGACATTCAGTGCGAAGTTGTTGGCGAGCGTGGCATTGCCAAGCTGCCGGAGCCTGCTTCTGTGCAGATGCGCAGCGGCGCCAAGCTGTCCACCGAAATTCTCATGGACTGGAAGCAGCGCTTCATCGATGCCTATGACGTAGAGCTGCAAGCTTTTATCGACGGTATCAAGGCAGGCAAGATCACCGGACCGTCCTCTTGGGATGGTTACACTGCCGCCGTGACCGCCGATGCCTGCGTGGCTGCCCAGCGCAGCGGCGCCATCGAGCCGATCCGCCTGCCACAGCGTCCTGCCTTCTACGAGTAAGCCTTCCATAACAGATAAAAGGCCTCTTCTTCAGGGGAGGGGCCGCCACAGGAGAACAGATCATGCGTATTTGTCTGGACCCGAACATGTACCGTTTCCTGCCCATCCCCAAGATGGTAGATAAAGTAGCGGAGCTGGGTTACGAATACATCGAGCTGTCCCCACGGGACGATTTCCTGCCGTTCTACAAGTATCCACGCGTCGACAAGGCTCGGATCCGTGAATTCAGAAATGCACTGAGCGATACCGGTGTAAAGCTGTCCTCGCTGCTACCGGTCTATCATTGGGCTGCACCGGATGAGGAGCTGCGCAAGGCCGCGGTGCGTAACTGGAAGCGCGCTATCGAGATCTCCGTGGAAATGGACTGCGATCTCATGAACACTGAATTTAGCGGTCAGTCGGACCAGCCGCTGGTGTGCGAAAACCAGTTCATGAAGTCCATGGAAGAGCTCCTGCCAATCTTCGAACGCGAAGGCATCAAGCTCGACATCCAGGCGCATCCCTATGACTTCAGCGAGCGCAACAACGAGTCGGTCGACCTGATCCGTGGCCTCGACAAAGACTTCGTGAACTACCTGTACGCTGCGCCACACACCTTTTTCTACGATGACGGCAAGGGCGATATCGCCTCGATGCTGCATTACGCTGGGGACAAACTGACCCACGTGATCATTGCCGACACCTGGAATCATCGGGCTTCGTCGGGTCTGCGCTATATCGTCAACCCACCAGGCGTCAACGCCACCGTTCACCAGCACTTGGATATCGGGCAAGGCGAAGTGGACTGGGAGACCTTCTTCTCTACGTTGCGGGAAATGAAATTCGACGGTATCGCTACCGTCGCCGTCTTCGGCTTTGAAGACCGGGCCGATGAGTCGAGCCGCTTCATGCTGGAGCGCGTCAAGCAGGAACTCGGCTAATACGCCCTTCTGGCCGGGAGTGTTTGCAGGCTCCCGGCTTGCGCAGCCGTCATGCAAGACGGCTATTTCCCTACTAAAAAGGACCCTGACGCGCTTCGTGGTCGGACACAGGGTAGGCCTGTTATTGCTCGGAGGTTTTATGCGTGTTGGTTTGGTGGGTTATGGTAAGGGCGGACGGTTTTTCCATGCGCCCCTGATCACGTCAGTGTCACCTATCGCCCTGGTGGGTGTCGTGATACGTTCACCTGAGCGCCGCGCCGAATTGCAACAGGATTATCCCGGCGTACCCGCCTACGACACGCTAGCCGAGCTGATCGATGCCGGTGTTGATGCTGTGGTAATTTCCACGCCGCCCGAAATCCGGGAAGGCATGATTCTGGAGGCTGTCTCCAGAGGCGTTCCCGTCGTCAGCGACAAGCCGTTTGCCCTGGACGAATCGCGTGCTCAACTACTGATCTCAGCCGCCCGCGAAGGTGGCGTACCACTAACGGTTTACATGAACCGCCGTTGGGACTCGGACATCCGTACCGCTCGCCGGATGATTACGTCAGGCAAGTTGGGCGAAGTCCTTACATTCGAATCGCGTGTGGAAACCTTTGTATCCGGCACTCGGGGTAACGCCAGTGGTGGAGGTTTATTGCGGGATCTGGGCAGTCATCTGGTCGATCAAGCGCTCTGGCTGTTCGGATCGGTACGCTCGGTCTATGCCGAGGTCCGTTTCATGGATGAGCAGCAGCAACTCGATGAGGACTTCTTCCTGTCGCTTACCCATCAAAACGGTGTCATCTCACGTCTCTGGGGCAGTACGATTCAGCACAATCCAGGGCCTCGGCTCAAGGTTAACGGCACCGAAGGCTGCTATCGGATCGAGTGCCTGGATGGGCAGGATCAGGCACTCCTGGCGGGACGTTCACCCAAGACCGAGCGGGACCGCTGGGGCGTTGAGGACCACCTGCGCTGGGGCTGGATGCAGCATGGCGAAGAGCGTGAGCTGGTGCCCTCCGAGCGGGGCCGCTGGGACCTCTTCTATGAGCACCTGGCAGCTGCCCTGAGCGGAAAAGGCGAACTGCCTGTTTCGTTGGAAGACGCCCTGGAAACCACACGCATCCTTGATGCCGCCCGCCGCAGTGCTCAGCAGGGTCAGGTTATTACGCTGGGCTGATCATCTCGTTCTCATCCTTATAGAAGCCTGGAGCCGAGAATTGCTTCCCGGCTTTACAACGCCCTGCAAACTGCCATTTTCTACCACTGTTGCGATAAAAAAAGATAATTCTATATGCTGTTGCTTTGGAAATTAAATTCCAATACAGTCTGAATCAGATTGACGATTTCACGACCCGTACAGGGCTTGTACGGGCAGGCCGATAAAAACAAAAAGGTGCCGTCGATGAACGATAATCCTCTCTGCGCTCAAGCGGCCTTTCTGGCCGCGCCGCCTCGCTTTTCCTACCCGGTCTTTTGCCTGACTGGTTCCCGCTGCCTTCTGGCTTGCCTGGGTAATCGCCAAGAATGACGCGTTCCTGTTCGTAAGAAAGGGGAGTCCCGCCCTGGGGCTCTGCTTGATCGTGATGCACTTCCACCCATAACACTCACAATATCTGGAGTCATTCATCATGCAGATGAGCAAACGAATCGCCGCCGCAGCCCTGTCGCTGTTCATGGCTACAACCACTATGGCAGCCGATATCAAGGTCGGGGTCAGCATGGCGCAGTTTGACGACAACTGGCTGACGTACCTGCGCGAGTCGATGGCCAGGAAAGCCAAGGATGAAGGCGTTCAGTTACAGTTCGAGGATGCTCGCAGCGATGTGGTCAAGCAGCTCAACCAAGTACAAAGCTTTGTAAGCCAGAAGGTCGACGCCATTATCGTCAACCCGGTCGATACTGCAGCTACCCGCAATATCACCGAGGCGGCGACGAAAGCCGGGATTCCGCTGGTGTATGTCAATCGCCGCCCGGATGAGGAAAACCTGCCAAAAGGCGTGGTTACAGTGACATCCAACGACCTGGAAGCCGGACGCCTGCAGATGCAGTACCTGGCCGATAAAATGGGCGGTAAGGGGAATCTGGTCATCATGCTGGGCGATCTGGCCAACAACTCCACGCATAACCGCACCAAGGGGGTAAAGGAGGTTCTGGCCAAGTATCCCGAGATCAAAGTAGTAGAAGAGCAGACGGCCAATTACATGCGTGACAAGGGCATGGACCTGATGAGCAACTGGCTCCTGTCAGGTAAGGAGTTCGATGCAGTTTCGTCCAACAACGATGAAATGGCAATTGGCGCGGCCATGGCGCTACAGCAGGCCGGCAAGGCAAAGGGCTCGGTATTGATCGGAGGCGTTGACGGCACGCCGGATGGTCTAGCTGCGGTCAAGCGCGGCATGCTGGCGGCATCTGTCTTTCAGGATGCCAAAGGGCAGGCTGATGGCGCTGTGGAAGCGGCCGTAAAGCTGGCAAAAAAGGAGCCGGTTGAGCAAAACGTTTGGATTCCCTATGAGCTGATCACGCCCGAGAATGTGGATTCGTTCCAGAGCCGCATCAAGCACTAACACAACACCGTCTTTTGCGCCGCGTTCTGCGGCGCTACTCCCTCACTGATTCCAGTACGCACCATGGACTCGCTTTTGCTGCTGTGCATAGGGTGGGGCAGCGGCAACACCTTGGCAGTCCAGTACGGAGCCAGGTATGGCGCTAGGGTCTACAGGACCGACAGGTTATAACAAGGGCAGCGTCAGTTTCCGGGTTGTTGAGTTTTTCGACTGGCAGGTAGCCCAGTGCTTTGGCAGCCAGTTCCAGATGATATATCCGCGTGACAAACGCCGTTTCGATGGCACATAGCAGTGGTATTCCATTGACAGGCGCACCGTGTATGGACTGACCGGCAATAAGAGTTCGCCACGAAGATCGACCATGACCGGATCAATGTTGATGACGACCCCCGTACGCTGACCAAGCTGACCGTTGCGCCTATCTAATCGCCTAATGGCCCCACCTTTCGAAGGCCCGTCCTGAGGTGCATTTCTACGTGACCTATGCCGTCTGGAGCCGTGGTGCGCAACGGGCTGCTGATCCTCTGGCACCCGGCTCGGCATTATCGACCACAGGTGTCTTTGGCGCTGACCGGCACAGCGCTCATATAGGTGTTCAGCTGGAACGCTTATGGTAGAGCGGGTTATTTATATAATGAAAAATAAATTCGGAAATTGAGTTGTAATGGAAAATTTATTCTAGTAGATTCTGATCCAAGATTGACGACTGTAACGCACCTCCTCCACAGGAGGCGTGCACACCAACAAGAACAAACAGGTACTGTCGATGAAACCCTCTCTTCCTTACAGGGCGACTCCGAGCGGTCTACCAGCCGTAGACCGTCGCGTACTCGCTTCGAGCCTCAGCGTGCTCAGCGCACATGTCCTATCGTGCAACCAGCATGGCCCTTCGTCCTGCTCACGTCGCACTCCGAACAGAACCGTTCCGGCTCGGTGCTCTGCCTCGACGGGGTTTGCCTTTTTCGATGCCAGCATGATGCCGGTGCACAGGGCTTAAGGAGCCACCATGAAGCGCTGTCTGGGTTTGCTGTTCTGCCTGCTTATCTCTCCGCTGGCTTGGTCCGATATGAAAATCGGTGTGGCGGTTGCACAGTACGATAACTACATCGCCTACCTTGTACAGGCCATGCAGGCGCGTGCCAAAGAGATACCCGGTGGCGCCTCCTTGCAACTTGAGGATGCGGGTGGTGATGTAGTGCGTCAGCTAGGGCAGGTCGAAAACTTCATCAGCCAGAAAGTTGATGCCATCGTCGTCAACCCGGCTGATACGGCCGCGACCCGCAAGATCACTGAGCGCGTTACCCAGGCGGGTATCCCACTGGTTTATCTCAACAGCCGCCCTGAAGTAGACAGTTTCCCGGCAGGTGTCGTGTTTGTAGGCACGGATGAGCGTCGCATTGGCCAGATGCAAATGGAGTATCTTGCCGAAAAGATGGGCGGCAAGGGAAACCTCGCCATCATCCTTGGCCGATTGGCCCATGACGATACGCGCAAGCGCACGACTGGGGTGAAGGATGTTCTGGCTAAATATCCCGATATCAAAGTGGTAGAAGAGCAATCCGCCAACTGGGAACGTGACAAAGGCATGGACCTGATGAGCAATTGGCTCTTGTCCGGCAAGGCGATCGATGCTGTTGCGGCCAATAACGATGAGATGGGTATCGGTGCAGCCATGGCGCTGCGTCAAGCCGGTCGCAAGGACATCATGGTAGGCGGTGTCGACGGCACGGCCGATGGCCTGGCTGCCATCAAGCGCGGACTGCTGAGTGTAACGGTGTACCGCGATACCGTCGGTATCGGGGCCGGCTCGGTAGATGCCGCCGTCCGCCTCGTCAACAAGGAAAACCTGCAAGGCGACATCTGGGTTCCGGTGCAGCTGGTTACCCCCGAGAACTATCAGCAATTCCAGAGTAAATAACGATCAGACGCCAGCGCCCTGCTTCAGCTGGCGCTCACGAACGTTCCGAGGAGAAGAATAAGATGCTCGGCTCAACTACTGCTGTAACGCCCTCAACCTACAAACAGATCAATTACGAAGCCGACCCCATGGGTACGGAGTACCTGCTGGAAATCCTGAGCGTCAGCAAAGGCTTTCCAGGCGTTGTGGCTCTATCCGATGTGCAGCTCCGTGTTCGTCCAGGCACTGTGTTGGCGCTGATGGGAGAAAACGGGGCGGGTAAATCCACCCTCATGAAGATCATTGCAGGAATTCATCAGCCCGACAGTGGCGAGATTCGCCTGCGTGGCAAGCCCGTGACGTTCGAAACGCCGCTGGCCGCCCTGCAGTCAGGCATCGCCATGATCCATCAGGAACTCAACCTGATGCCTTTCATGACTATTGCCGAGAACATCTGGTTGGGCCGTGAACCGCTCAACGCCCTGCACATGGTCGATCATGGTGCCATGCACCGTAATACCGAAGCGCTGCTGGCGCGCCTGCGGATTGATCTCGATCCTGAAGAGCCGGTCGGCAACCTCAGCATTGCTGGCCGGCAAATGGTCGAGATTGCCAAGGCGGTCTCCTACGACTCCGATATCCTCATCATGGACGAGCCCACCTCAGCCATCACCGAAAAAGAAGTGGCTCACCTGTTCTCGATCATTGCTGACCTTAAGGCGCAGGGAAAGGGCATCATCTATATCACGCACAAGATGGATGAAGTTTTCCAGATTGCCGATGAGGTCGCGGTCTTCCGGGATGGTTCCTACATCGGCCTGCAGCGTGCGGAAAGCATGGATGGCGACAGCCTGATCTCCATGATGGTAGGCCGTGAGCTGACTCAGCTGTTTCCCGAACGTACCGCTCCGACCGACAAGGTCATGCTCTCGGTACGCAACCTGTCCCTGGACGGTATCTTCAAAGACGTATCGTTCGACCTGCGTGCGGGTGAAATCCTTGGCATCGCCGGCCTTATGGGGTCGGGGCGTACCAACGTAGCCGAAACCCTGTTTGGTGTCACGCCAGCCACCAGCGGGGAAATCTACCTGGACGGTGAAAGGATCACCATGAGCGACCCCTGTCTGGCGATTCAGAAAGGACTGGCGCTCCTGACCGAGGACCGGAAGGACACCGGCATTTTTCCATGCCTGTCGGTTCTGGAGAACATGGAGGTCGCGGTCCTGCCCAATTACAGCGGTAGCGGTTTTGTCCAGCAAAAAACACTGCGCGACCTCTGCGAAGACATGTGCAGGAAGCTGCGCGTCAAGACGCCTTCGCTGGAGCAGTGCATTGCCAACCTGTCCGGCGGTAATCAGCAAAAAGCGTTGCTGGCACGGTGGCTGATGACCAACCCGCGTGTCCTCATTCTGGATGAGCCGACGCGAGGGATCGACGTGGGTGCCAAGGCTGAGATCTATCGGCTGATCTCTCTGCTGGCCAGTGAAGGCATGGCTGTCATCATGATCTCGTCCGAACTGCCTGAAGTGCTCGGCATGAGCGACCGCATCCTGGTCATGCATGAAGGGGAAGTGACTGGCGTGCTCGACCGCGACGAGGCCACGCAAGAACGGATCATGCATCACGCATCCGGAATCAGAGCGATTCACTGAATAGGGGCGGAGGTTTTCTTCGCATATCGATACGCATAGCGGCCTGGCAGTAGTCAGCGGGCACGTTCGCCTGGGCGAAAGCAGGAGAAGAGGAAATCACTATGAATGCTATCACTGAAAACAAAACAGCTGAGGTACCCAGGAAGACCAGGCGGCGTATTCCTACTGAAGTGGGTATTCTGCTCGTACTATTGGGTATTGGCCTGGTGTTCGAGCTGTTCGGCTGGGTCATGCGTGATCAGAGCTTTCTCATGAACTCCCAGCGCCTGGTGCTGATGATTCTCCAGGTTTCCATTATTGGTCTTCTGGCCATTGGCGTTACCCAAGTCATTATCACCACAGGAATCGATCTGTCTTCGGGCTCCGTGCTTGCGCTTTCCGCAATGGTTGCGGCCAGCCTGGCGCAAACGTCCGATTTTGGCCGAGCGGTCTTCCCCTCATTGACCGACATGCCGGTTTGGGTGCCGATCATGGCCGGATTAGGCGTGGGACTGCTGGCCGGCGTCATTAACGGAAGCATTATTGCCGCTACCGGCATTCCTCCTTTCATCGCCACGCTGGGCATGATGGTGTCGGCCCGCGGTCTGGCGCGTTATTACACCGAAGGTCAGCCCATCAGCATGCTGTCCGACTCGTACACCGCCATTGGCAGCGGTGCCATGCCGGTCATCATCTTTCTGGTCGTGGCCGTCATCTTTCATATTGCCCTGCGGTATACCAAATACGGCAAGTACACCTATGCCATTGGCGGCAACATGCAGGCGGCTCGCATCTCGGGCATCAACGTCAAGCGCCATCTGATCATCGTCTATAGCATCGCTGGCCTTCTGGCAGGCCTCGCCGGTGTCGTTGCCTCGGCCCGAGCCGCTACAGGTCAGGCGGGGATGGGTATGTCCTACGAGCTGGATGCGATTGCCGCCGCCGTGATTGGCGGTACCAGCCTGGCGGGCGGCGTAGGGCGTATTACCGGAACGGTCATCGGCGCCCTGATTCTGGGCGTCATGGCCAGCGGCTTTACCTTCCTCGGGGTCGACGCTTACATCCAGGACATCATCAAGGGCATCATCATTGTGGTGGCCGTTGTCATCGACCAATACCGAAATAAGCGCAAGGTCAAGCGCTAAACGGCTTTCCACGTCTTGGCTCGCCGTTTCCAGGCGAGCCTTTTTTATTCTGCAATGTGTGCTCTGCAAGTCAGTTCCGGTCGCTGTTCGGAACCTTGATCGACCGGAAACTCTCCATTCATAAGAGACTTCAACGGTTATAAGGAGACTGCTTGATGAGTACCGCCGCCACGATCACTTTCGCACAGCTTTGCCCAGGAGACCGCTTCACCTTGCAGGATGACGATCGCCTGTTTACCAAACTGAGCAATACGAGTGCCCGAGAACACAGCACACATTCCATCAACCTGAAGGAGGAAGGGTTCGGCTATCAGGACGATCCTGTCCAAGACCTCCCAGGTGAGACACCTGTTGAGTACGTTCCGGTTGGCGGTCCTTTGCGGGTTAGCGGTTGATCATGTAAGCGGCCCGCTTCCAATGTGCCCTTGTTCCAGCGGAGGTGCTGTCGCTGTCACGCTTCTGGGCAGGGGCGACATTATGTCCTAGTAAAAACGTCCTATTGACTTTTCAAGACGCTACAATAGCGACCTCATGATTCGATGGCGTTATGACATCAGCTGTCATGACGATTCGCCTTCATACCAAATCCCGCACTAATTAAATCGATAACCGCGGAGCTTAACTATTCGCGGCGCCTTGCTGTTTCTAAAAAAGGCCCCGCTTTGCCTGGCCAGCGAATGGCCCTTTTGGAGAAGTAAATGCTAAAGGATTTTTTGCGTGTAGCCGTTTTGGGCGTCAGTCTTGTTAGTGCCTCTTGCTGGGCGGCCATTACCCCTGAAGAAGCGATGAACATGGCTGGCCTTCAGCGCACGCTGGGCCAACGCATGGCCAAGGATTACCTGATGATGGGGTCCGGTGTTCGCGTAGACGTTGCAGCCAAGCAGCTCAAGGACACCGTTACACTGTTCGACAACCATCACAAATTACTTGTCGAGTTCGCACCGAATACTGAAATTCGCAGCAAACTCAGCGAGATAGAGAAGACTTGGCAGGAATACAAGCAGCTGGTTCAGGCTAATCCTGACAAGGATCAGGCCGTCGCCATGCTGGGCGTCAGTGATCAGCTCCTGGATCAGTGCCAAAAGCTGACGGATCTCGTCGCAAAGAACAACGGTGGTGAGTCTTCCCGTCTGGTGAACCGTAGTGGCTGGAACCGAGTGCTAAGCCAGCGGATCGCCATGCTGTACATGGCCAAGAACTGGGGTGTGCAGGCGCCCGGGCTGGACGAGGCGTTTGACAAGTCCGTCGGTGAGTTCGATACCGTCATGACAGAACTCAATACCGCGGGCACGCCTAATTCTGAAATTGCCACTTCGCTGCGTAAAGCCGAAGCTCAGTGGAAATTCACCCGTACGGCGGTAGATCTAACCACTCCCGACAACTATGTCCCCACAGCAATGGCCTCCAGTGCCGATACGCTGTTCAAGCAGATGAACGAGCTGACACGGCTGTACGCAGGGCTATCTGCCGGCAACTGACCGATACCTATGCTGAGGACCATTCTGCTCGTACCGGCAGAATGGTCCTTATTGCTTCGTCCTCCATTTTGCTCACGCTACCTTTATTTCTTCCTGAAAGATTAACGCAGCACTTCTGTAAAAGCGCTGAAGTGAGCTTGTCGTGATGGAGTCGTTATGAGCAACTGTGCCTGATCTGGAAAGAGCATTCGAGGCATTGGTAAGAGACTTTGAAGCACTATTTGGCAAGCAGGAACGCCAAATCAAGTGACTGCTGTTGCCTTATGCAAGGTTAAGGCGCAGTGGAAATTTACCACCATGGCTGCTGGTTTTTCCCAGCCTAACCAGTTTGTGCCTACCACCATGGCTACCAGTACCGACAAGCTATACGACAAGGTCAACGAGCTGACTCAACTGCATGCGGCTTTGCCAGTCAACCAGTAGACGTAAGTTGCTGCTGTCTTGAGCATGTGCAGGTAGAAGGGAAGGGGGGCGGACCTGCATCGTAGGTCCGCTGAGCAGATCAGACGTTGAAGCGGAAGTGCATGACGTCGCCATCCTTGACGATATAATCCTTACCTTCCAGGCGCCATTTGCCTGCTTCCTTCGCGCCATTTTCACCCTTGTACTGAATAAAGTCGTCATAGGCGACCACTTCGGCGCGGATGAAGCCTTTCTCAAAGTCAGTGTGAATCACGGCAGCTGCCTGTGGTGCGGTAGCACCTACCTTGACCGTCCAGGCACGAACTTCCTTCACTCCGGCAGTGAAATAGGTCTGTAGATTCAGCAGTTCATAGCCAGCGCGGATTACGCGGTTCAGGCCGGGCTCTTCCAAGCCTAGCGACTCAAGGAACATGTCCTTTTCCTCACCATCATCCAGCTCGGCAATTTCAGCTTCGATTTTGTTGCATACCGGAACAACAATTGCGCCTTCTTCGGCAGCAATGCCTTTGACGATATCCAGATGAGGATTGTTTTCGAATCCGTCTTCAGCCACGTTGGCGATATACATGACCGGCTTGCTGGTCAGCAGATGAAAGCCGCGTACCATGCGCTTCTGTTCGTCATCCATGTCCTTCAACAGGCTGCGCGCAGGCTTTCCTGCTTCGAAATGAGGAATCAGCTTTTCAAGAAGTGCTTTTTGAGCTACTGCCTCCTTATCGCCGCCCTTGGCGTTGCGAACCACTCGCTGCAATTGCTTCTCACAGCTTTCCAGGTCCGCAAAGATCAGCTCAAGGTCAATGACCTCAATGTCTCGCTTGGGGTCAACGGAGTTGGCTACGTGAATAACGTTTTCGTCTTCAAAGCAGCGAACCACATGAGCAATGGCATCAGTTTCGCGGATGTTGGCCAGGAACTTGTTTCCAAGGCCTTCGCCTTTGGATGCGCCTTCTACCAGACCGGCGATATCCACGAACTCCATGGTTGTAGGGATTACGCGCTCGGGCTTGACGATCTCGGCCAGTGCATTGAGTCGAGCATCAGGCATTGGCACTATGCCGCTGTTCGGCTCGATGGTGCAGAACGGAAAGTTTTCTGCAGCAATGCCGGACTTGGTGAGGGCGTTGAATAGAGTGGACTTGCCAACGTTGGGCAAGCCGACGATGCCACAGTTAAATCCCATGAAATTGTCCCTCGCGGAGTAGGTTAGGCCTTCTGGCTATGCAAGCGCTGCATGGCACGGGTCCAATCCCCGGCCAGAATGTCCGGCAGCACGCCGAGGGCAAAATCGATGCTGGTATCCAGCAGTTCCTGTTCGGCACGTGGCGCGCGGCCCAATACGTAGCCGGAGACTAGACTGCTATGCCCCGGATGGCCAATGCCAAGCCGTAGGCGATGAAAACCGTTTTGGTTGCCCAATTGGGCAATGATATCGCGCAAGCCGTTATGACCACCGTGCCCGCCACCTTTTTTCAACTTGGCAACACCTGGCGGCATATCCAACTCATCGTGGGCGACCAGAATGGATTCCACAGGAATACGGTAAAAACCTGCAAGCGCCGCAACAGCTTGGCCGCTACGGTTCATGTAGGTCGTAGGAATCAAGAGGCGAACATCATGGCCGTCATGTGTAAATCGGCCCGTCAGGCCATGATACTTGCGATCAGCGGCCAGATTGACATGATGTTGAGCAGCAAGACGCTCAACAAAAAGGGCCCCCGCATTATGCCGCGTCTGTTCGTATTCAGCGCCTGGATTACCCAAGCCAACGATCAGTTGTACGGCAGTCATAACGGGAGCCCTTCTTCCTAAGTTTGTCTATGAGGTTAAGGCAGCGACTATACAGACAGAGTAACCCTATCGAGAAGCGCATCAGGGCGATGCGCTCATAATAGTCTGCTGTAGAGGCGTTACCTTCTCCTCAACAAGCCTTAGGCAATGCCTTACTCAGCAGAACCTTCGCCTTCGCCCTCAGCCGGAGCCTGGACGCGGGACAGGTGGATGCTTGCTACTGGCAGGTCGCTGCCATGAGCCAGGGATACCAGCTCAACGCCAGCTGGCAGCTTCAGGTCGCTCATGTGAACAATCTGGTTCAGCTCGACCTTGGACATGTCGACTTCGATGAACTCAGGCAGGTCTTTTGGCAAGCAAGAGACTTCTACTTCGTTCACGTTGTGCGAAACTTCACCGCCGCCTTGCTTAACGCCAATGGCAGCTTCCTGATTGATGAAGTGCAGCGGAACGGTTGCGGTCAGCTTTTGGCCAGCCACTACACGCAGGAAGTCAGCATGCATAACGTAGCCCTTGGCAGGGTGACGCTGCAGTGCCTTGATCAGAACGCTTTCGTTCTGGCCGTCAACGTTCAGGTTGATTACGTGGCTGAAAGCAGCCTCGTTGTTCAACAGCTTGGCCAGATCCTTGCCTTCCAGCGTAACGGATACAGGCGCTTTTTCACCACCGTAAATTACGGCAGGAACTTGTTCGGCATTACGACGCAGGCGGCGGCTCGCACCTTTCCCCAGATCGGAACGCGCTTGGGCATTCAGAGTAAAGTCGACCATTTGTAGTCTCCTAAAAAAGACAATTGCCTGAGTCACTTGCGACCAGCGATCAGACCATTGACTAAAAAGCCCCGCATGATGCGGGGCCGTTATACCAGCACCAGTTCTTAACGGAACATGGCGCTGATGGATTCCTCATTGCTGATACGACGCACAGCTTCGGCTACCACTGGAGCAATGTCCAACTGGCGGATACGAGTGCAGGCTTGCGCAGCAGCAGAAAGCGGAATGGTGTTGGTAACGACAAGCTCATCAAGAACGGAAGTGTTGATGTTCTCGATTGCGCGTCCGGAAAGCACGGGGTGCGTGCAATACGCCAATACCTTGGATGCACCATGCTCTTTCAGAGCCTTGGCGGCATGGCAAAGTGTACCGGCTGTATCAACCATGTCGTCGACTAGCACGCAGGTGCGGCCTTCGATGTCGCCAATGATATGCATCACTTCGGACTGGTTGGCTTTCGGACGGCGTTTGTCGATGATCGCAAGATCTACGCCCAGGCTTTTAGCCACGGCGCGTGCGCGAACAACACCACCAATGTCGGGAGAAACAATCATCAGGTTCTCGAAACGCTGGTCTTCGATATCGTCAACCAGAGCGGGGGAGCCATAGATGTTATCAACGGGAATGTCAAAGAAACCCTGAATCTGGTCGGCATGAAGATCGACAGTCAGAACTCGGTTGACACCGACAACGGTAAGCATGTCAGCCACTACTTTAGCGCTAATAGCAACGCGTGCGGAGCGCGGGCGGCGATCCTGACGTGCATAGCCGAAGTAGGGGATAACAGCAGTGATTCGGGTAGCTGAGGAACGACGGAAGGCATCAGCCATCACGACCAGTTCCATCAGATTATCGTTCGTAGGTGCACAGGTCGGCTGAATCAGGAAGACGTCCTTACCACGAACGTTTTCGTTGATCTCGACGCTGATTTCGCCATCGGAGAATTTACCGACGGAAACATCACCTAGAGGAATGTGCAGCTGACGCACAATGCGCCGTGCCAGATCGGGGTTAGCGTTCCCCGTAAAGACCATCATCTTGGACACGCTGCAGTACCTGCCGGCTGAGGGTGGACCTGATGAAAAGGAAATGGCAGGGGCGGCTGGATTCGAACCAACGCATGGCAGGATCAAAACCTGCTGCCTTACCGCTTGGCGACGCCCCTGTGACGTTTCAGATACAGTTGTATCTGTTTCTCAGAACAAACTTCCCAGTTTACGGTGCAACATTGAAGTGTTGCTTCCTTTAGCTACGAAGCTTGGCAGGGTAGCTGGAAGTTGGTCCGCAACTTTAACAGCTTCGGTCTGATTTGGGAACCCCCCAAATATGCAACTGCCAGTGCCGGTTAATCTAGCTGAAACAAATTTGTTTAGCAAGATCAAAGCGTTACGTATTTCTGGATAACGCTTTTCTACCACGCTCTGGCAATCGTTTCGACCGCCCCACTCGAGAACGGGGCGAACTTTACTGGGAGGCGTGTCACGTGTCAACAGGGGATCGTTAAAAATTTCTGCTGTACTTACAGACACTTGCGGAACAGCCACCAGATACCAGGGCTCTTCTATCTCTACCGGCGTCAGTCGCTCACCAATCCCTTCCGCCCAGGCTGCCTTGCCTCGCACGAATACCGGAACGTCCGCGCCAAGGGTAAGGCCAAGCTCTGCCAGGGCCTCTTCGCTGACGTTGAGCTTCCAGAGGTAATTCAGCCCGAGCAGGGTAGTCGCTGCATTCGAGCTGCCGCCTCCGATACCACCGCCCATAGGCAGCCGCTTATCCAGCCAGATATCCGCTCCAAGAGAGCAGTGAGTTGTCTGTTGGAGAAGCCGAGCGGCACGAACGATCAGGTTGGAATCATGTTCAACACCGGGAAGGACGGTATGCAACCGGATCTGACCGTCATCACGCAGCGCAAACTTGAGCTCATCGGCATAGTCCACGAACTGAAACAGTGTCTGCAACTCGTGGTAGCCGTCGTCGCGCCGACCCAGGATATGAAGGAAAAGGTTCAGCTTGGCTGGGGCCGGTAAGGTCAACACGTCTTTCATTGGCCTAGCTGGCGTGGCTGCCAGTCCTTGATAACCAGTGTCACATCGAGGTCCTGACCTTTGAGCTTCAAGCGCTCGGGCAGGCTATAGCCATTCTGTTCGGTGTAGCGGGTGTACTCCACGGTCCAGCCGTCCTGGACGAGGCGGGACAGGTGACTGTCGCCGTCCAGTGTAAGTTGGCTGCGGCTGTCTGGAGCTGGAAGTCCACGCACCCACCAGAGCAAATGGGAAACGGGTAAGCGCCAGCCGAGCTGCTGCTCAAGAAGCGCCTCGGGGGAGTCTGCGTGGTAACGCCCCTGATTGGCTACCTCCAGCGTGACGTCGTCTGGGCGTCCTGTCAGACGAGCTGCGCCACGGCCTAGAGGTCCCGACAGGCGTATATCGAAATACCCTTGCCGCTGAAGCCAGAATAGGGTGCCACTACCGGAATCATTGGGAGCACGGATACCTACCTTGCCGTTGATCTGCCAACCGTCCAGCGTCGTAATGCGTGCCTTGTGAGCCTTCCAGGCTGCGCTGTTGCCATGCCCTTCGACCGTTTCATGGGGCACTTGACCCGCGCACCCGGCCAGGAATGCCAGAAATGCCATTATGAGGATAAAGCGGATATTGAATTTCACAGTGTTTCTGAGCCTGTCAATCGTTTGAGCGTGCTACGTAGCACGGCGTTATCAGGGGACTGTTCAGCCGCCGCCGCCCATACCTTGCGTGCTTCCTGCTTCTTGCCTCGCGCCCAGAGAACTTCGCCCAGATGTGCGCCGATCTCGGTATCGGGGAAGCGCTGAAGGGCTTGGCGTAGATACTGCTCTGCAAGATCAAACTTGCCCTGGCGGTAATTGATCCATCCCATGCTATCGAGGATAGCGGGATCATCAGGATTGATCTGATGAGCTTTCTCGATCAGCGTGCGTGCTTCGACGTAGCGGGTCGTACGGTCGGCCAGGGTGTAGCCGAGCGCATTGAGCGCCATGGCATTGTCGGGATCCTGCTTGAGAATAAGGCGTAGATCCCTTTCCAATTGACCAAGGTCTCCGCGCTTCTCCGATACCATGGCACGGGTATAGAGTAAATTGAGGTCGTTTGGATACAGCTTGAGGCCCTGCTGAATGGTATTCCAGGCCGCCTCCGACTGATTGTTGTTGGTCAGGCTTTCGGCCTCGAGCAGGTAGAGCTGGACCGCATAGTCAGGCTGGCGTTGGCGAGAGGCTGCAAGAAGCGATTTGGCTTCTTCGAATCGCCCCTGACCCATCAGGATTTCAGCCTGACGCTGCTGGGCGGGTAGGTAGTCGCTACCCGGGCCGACCAATGCGTATTGGGTCAGCGCCTGTTCGGGATCATTCAATTCTTCGGCGACACGCCCCAGGTTGAAGTGGGCCGCGTCCACGTGGCTGCCACGCTGAACCAGTTCTTCCAGATAGGTGCGTGCGTCAGCCCAGGCTTCGGCTTCCAGGCATACCAGTGCCAGGGAAAAGCGAAGATCGTCATCATCGGGAAACTGTGCGACCAGGTCCGCAAACTCCTGCTTGGCCTGATCAAGCTTGTTTAGCTCAACCAGCAGGCGGGCATGAGCGAGGCGCAGACGTTTATCGTCCGGATGCTCCTTGATTCCATTTTCCAGCAGCGGAAGGGCTTCCTTGCTACGACCAAGACTCTGAAGCATGCGGGCTCTGAGCAGCAGCGGTGCCACTTCATGTCTGGCGGCAGGGTGATCTTCCAGTAACGTCAGCGCCTCGTCGACTCGTCCGTCCTGCTGAAGCAGCAATGCCTTGCCGAACAACAGCTGGCCGTTCTCGGGGTACTTGGCCTGAAGGCGATCAAAGCTTTTGAGCAGGCCCGCGCGGGTGTCTGCGTCCGTCTCGGCTGCCGACAGGGCAAGAAAATCGAAATGGGTGTCGCCCTGGCCCTGCAGAACTTTCTCCATGTAGGTCATGGATTCGTCATATTGGCCGGCACGTGCCAACATGATGGCAGCAGCGCGTTGGGCATCAAGGTTGTCTGGCGCGTTCTTCGCCCATATAACAGAGGTATCCAAGGCGGAACTGTCTGCACCCAGGTATTCTGCGATGCGAAACGCGCGTTCGGCTACGCCGGGATCCTGAGTGCTCTGGGCCTGTTCGACGTAATTGGCCAATGCAATATCGAATCGATTGCGTTGCCCGGCCAGTTCTGCAACCAGCAGGTCATATAAGGTGTCTTCCCTGAAGGAGCCGTACTTTTCCGGCTGGGCTGGCGCAGCAGCAGGTGCAGCCTGTTCAGGTTTGGTTTGTTCAGAATTCGTGTGGCTGGCCAGGTTTTGGCAGCCACCCAATAGCAGCGCAGTGGTCAGCAGCGCGAGATATTTAGTCATGAGATCGAAACGGCCTCTCTGCATTCAGCCCATCATGCCACAAGGTATTAGGCAAGCACATGGGCCTGATAGTTGTCGTTCAATCGACGACGTAGGACAATTACCGGCTTTCCAAAAAACTTAGCGATTCTGCATGGCTTTCCTCGCGCTTGGCATCAATCACAAGACCGCCTCAGTGGATGTACGCGAACGCGTAGCGTTCACCCCTGAGCAAATGGTAGAGGCATTACGGCAACTGTGCCGGGAGACCGTGAGTCGCGAGGCGGCCATTCTGTCGACCTGTAACCGTAGTGAGCTCTATCTGGAAATGGAGCAGCCCCTTCCGGACAACGTTCTGGCATGGCTCGCCCACTATCATCATCTCTCGCTGGATGAGTTGCGTGCCTGCGCGTACATTCATGAGGATGACGAGGCGGTCCAGCACATGATGCGTGTAGCGTCCGGTCTGGACTCCATGATCCTGGGCGAGCCGCAGATTCTGGGCCAGATGAAATCAGCCTACGCGGTAGCACGCGAAGCGGGCACTGTAGGCCCCTTGTTAGGGCGTCTTTTTCAGGCAACGTTCAACACGGCGAAAAGTGTCCGTACCGATACCGCCATTGGCGAAAACCCGGTTTCGGTTGCCTTTGCTGCGGTAAGTCTGGCCAAGCAGATCTTCAGTGATCTCAATCGCAGTCAGGCGCTTTTGATTGGCGCAGGAGAAACCATTACGCTGGTGGCAAGGCACCTCTACGAGCAGGGCGTCAAGCGGATTGTGGTCGCCAACCGGACACTCGAGCGCGCCAGTCACCTGGCAGAGCAGTTCGGGGCGCATACGATTCTGCTTGCCGATATTCCGGAAGAGCTGCCCAATAGCGACATCGTGATCAGCTCGACGGCAAGCCAGTTGCCCATCCTGGGTAAAGGTGCCGTTGAGCGTGCGCTCAAGCAGCGCAAGCACAAGCCGATGTTCATGGTGGATATTGCAGTGCCGCGCGATATCGAGCCGGAGGTCAGCGAGCTGGACGATGTGTACCTGTACACCGTCGACGATCTGCATGAGGTCATCACCGAGAACCTTAAGAGCCGGCAGGGCGCTGCCCAGGCTGCCGAAAAACTGGTGTTGGCTGGGGTCGATGAGTTCATGCATCGTCTGCGTGAGCTGGCAGCGGTGGATGTATTGCGAGCCTACCGGCAACAGGCCGAGCAGATGCGTGATGACGAACTGGCTCGTGCTCAGCGGCAGCTCGCCAATGGTGTTGCGCCTGATCAGGTGCTGGCCGCGCTGGCACGTAGCCTGACCAACAAGTTGTTGCACGCGCCTAGTGTGCAACTCAAGAAATTGTCTGCTGAAGGGCGCATCGATGCGCTGGCTTTGGCTCAGGAACTGTTCGCTCTCGACGAGGGCGTGGATAAAAAATGAAAGCCTCTCTGCTGCAAAAGCTCGATGGATTAAATGATCGTTTCGAGGAGCTGACAGCGCTGCTCGGTGATGCCGATGTAATCAGTGACCAGACCCAGTTTCGTGCTTATTCGAAGGAATATGCGGAAATCGAGCCGGTCATCATGGCGCTTCGGGAATTTCGCAAGGTGCAGGCCGATCTGGAAGGCGCTCGTGCCCTGCTAAAGGACAGCGACCCGGAAATGCGGGCCATGGCCGAAGAAGAGGCCGAGCAGGCAGAAGCCGCGCTGATCGACCTGGAAAATCAGCTACAGCGAATGCTGCTGCCTCGCGATCCTAATGACAGTCGCAACGTTTTCCTTGAGATTCGTGCCGGAACCGGTGGGGATGAGGCCGCCATTTTTGCCGGGGATCTGTTCCGCATGTATTCGCGCTATGCCGAGCGTCAAGGCTGGCGCATAGAGGTCATGTCCGAGAACCTGGGCGAGCATGGTGGCTACAAGGAAGTGATTGCCCGTGTAGAGGGCGACAACGTCTACGCCAAGCTCAAATTCGAGTCTGGCGCCCATCGTGTCCAACGGGTTCCCGAGACCGAGTCTCAAGGGCGAATCCATACATCGGCCTGTACGGTAGCTGTGCTGCCGGAACCTGATGAGCAGGCAGCTGTGGAGATCAACCCGGCGGATTTGCGTATTGATACCTATCGCTCCTCCGGCGCCGGTGGTCAGCACGTCAACAAAACCGAGTCGGCCATTCGTATCACGCACCTTCCCAGCGGTATTGTCGTCGAGTGCCAGGAGGAGCGTTCACAGCACAAGAACCGCGCCAAGGCCATGGCGTGGTTGGCGGCCAAGCTCAATGACCAGCAACAGGCGGCACATCAGCAGGCTATCGCCAGCACCCGTAAATTGCTGGTAGGCTCAGGGGATCGTTCCGAGCGTATCCGGACCTATAATTTTCCACAGGGCCGTGTGACCGATCACCGTATCAACCTGACCTTGTACTCTCTGGGTGAAGTCATGGAGGGCGCGGTGCAACAGGTCATCGAGCCTCTCCTGCAGGAATATCAGGCCGACCAACTGGCGGCCTTGGGGGACTGATATGGCCACTATCGGGGCATTGCTCAAGGAAGCGCGCCTGCCGGATTCACCCAGCGAGCGTCTGGATGCCGAATTGCTGTTAGCGGCTGCGCTGGGAAAGCCGCGTAGCTTCCTGCGTACCTGGCCTGAACGTATTGTGACGCGTGAAGCCAAGGATCTTTACAGCACCTTTATCGAGCGTCGTCGAGATGGGGAACCGATAGCTTATATCCTGGGCCATCAAGGGTTCTGGTCGCTCGATCTCGAGGTCTCGCCTGATACCCTGATACCGCGCCCTGACACGGAGCTTCTGGTTGAAACTGCGCTGGCTCTGACAGGTGCCGAACGCAGACGCGTACTTGACCTGGGAACAGGTACTGGTGCCATCGCCCTGGCGCTGGCCCATGAGCGTGCGCAGTGGCAGGTAATAGGGGTGGATCGTGTAGACGGTGCGGTAGTGCTCGCTGAGCGAAATCGGGCACGACTGGGCATTTCGAATGCCTCTTTTCAGCAAAGTCATTGGTTCGCTGCGCTTTCCGCAGAGCGGTTTGACGTCATTGTCAGCAATCCTCCCTATATTCCACACAATGATCCGCACCTTGATGAAGGGGATGTTCGCTACGAGCCTGCCTCTGCATTGGTTGCGGGTGACGATGGTCTGGATGATATTCGCCTTATCGTTCGGCAGGCCCCGGAACATTTGTTACCCAGTGGATGGCTGCTTCTGGAGCATGGGTTCGATCAGGCTCCAGCGGTCAGGTCGCTACTGACTGAGCAGGGCTTCATATCGGTTGAAAGCCGTCGCGATCTGGGTGGACATGAGCGCGTGACACTGGGGCAGCGGCCGTGCTGAGCGATGCGGAGCTGTTGCGCTACAGCCGGCAGATTCTGTTGCCTCAGATCGATATAGAAGGGCAGCTGCGTCTCAAGCAGGGCAGGGCGCTGATCATAGGCCTGGGTGGCCTGGGCTCCCCGGTTGCGCTGTATCTGGCCGCCGCGGGTGTGGGTGAGTTGCATCTTGCCGATTTCGACACGGTCGACATGACCAATCTGCAGCGGCAGGTCATCCATGACACGGCCCAGGTAGGGCGTAGCAAAGTCGATTCGGCGCTGGATCGGCTGCAGGCGATCAATCCTGAAATCACCTATAACGCTTACCGAACTGCCTTGGATGCCGACTCCCTGGCTGCAGCGGTCGAACGCGTAGACGTCGTGCTGGACTGCTCCGATAATTTTTCCACTCGAGAGGCCGTGAATGCCGCATGTGTATCCGCGGCTCGGCCTTTGGTAAGTGGTGCCGCCATTCGACTTGAAGGGCAGCTCAGCGTATTCGACCCAAGACATGAAGACAGTCCGTGTTATCACTGCCTCTACGGTCATGGTAGCGAGACGGAGCTAACCTGTAGTGAAGCTGGGGTCGTAGGGCCCTTGGTAGGGCTGGTAGGAAGCCTTCAGGCGTTGGAAGCCTTGAAACTGCTTGCAGCGTTCGGCTCTCCTCTGGTGGGGCGCCTGCTGTTGATTGATGCGCTCACGTCACGCTTCAGAGAGCTGAAAGTGCGCCGTGACCCTGCTTGTGAGGTATGTGGAAAACGCCATGCCGAGTAATGCACCTATTGGTGTTTTTGATTCTGGCGTAGGCGGATTGTCCGTCCTGCGTGAAATTCATGGGCTTCTACCGGGTGAGTCGCTGTTATATGCAGCGGATTGTGCTCATATTCCTTACGGGGAAAAAGATCCGGCTTTCATTCGTGAGCGTTGCCAGCAGGTAGCTGAGTTCTTTCTCGAGAAAGGCGCCAAGGCAATGGTGCTGGCGTGCAATACAGCTACCGTAGCGGCTGTAAACGACCTGCGCGAATGTCATGCACAGTGGCCTATCGTGGGTATGGAGCCTGCGGTGAAGCCGGCGGCTGCAGCGACAAAGTCGGGTGTGGTGGGGGTTCTGGCAACCACTGGGACGCTTCAAAGCGCACGATTTGCCGCCTTGTTGGATCGCTTCGCCAGTACGGTCAGGGTCGTCACTCAGCCTTGTCCGGGGCTAGTGGAGCGGGTAGAGATCGGAGACCTGACTGGCCCCGTGACCCGGGCGTTGCTGAAAGAGTATGTAGCACCACTGCTGGCAGCTGGCTGTGACACGATCATTCTGGGGTGTACGCATTATCCCTTCCTGAAGCCATTACTAAGGGAACTGCTGCCTGCTGAAATTACTCTCATCGACACCGGCTCGGCGGTTGCACGTCGACTGAGCTCGTTGATCCATGAAAAAGACCAGATGGCAACGGACACTCCTTTGGAATGCCGTTTCTGGACAAGTGGGGATGTCGAGCAGTTTTCAACGGTGTTGCCTAGCCTATGGGGCAAAGTTGCGTCAGTGGAAACGCTGCCTTTCTGAAATCAGTTAGTTTGCTATCTTTTCAGGATGAGAAGTGTCTCCCATAATGTAACGTTGTACGTGTTACAAAATAATACAAGGACTTTCAGATGAAAAAATTGCTTCCACTGGCCATTGTGGCCGCGCTTTCTGCCGGATCCATTCTTTCCGCTCAAGCGGCTGAGGTGTCCGGCGCAGTAGGTGTAACGGGCCAAGGCGATATGACGTATCGTCTGGGAATGGGCTTCGACTGGAACAAGAGCTGGTGGGAGACATCCACGGGACGCCTGACAGGTTACTGGGATGCTGGCTATACCTACTGGGAAGGCGCTGACCATTACTCTTCTGCCAAGCATTCCCTGTCCTTTGCTCCGGTATTCGTATACGAGTTCGGTAACGGTTCTGTTAAACCCTTTATTGAAGCCGGTATCGGTGTGTCTGTCTTTTCAAGCACTCGTGTCGGTGAACAGGATCTGGGCTCAGCCTTCAACTTTGAAGACCGCATTGGCGCAGGCGTAAAGATCGGCGAAACCCAGCGAGTAGGCATTCGCGCGACGCATTACTCCAACGCAGGTATCAAGGAGCCTAACGACGGTATCGAATCGTACGCGCTGTTCTACAGCCACACGATCTGATTCATAGTCGTTTCGCCAGAGCCGGACCTTGAAGTCCGGCTTTTTCATGCCTGGCGTTTGGCAGGCTTGGGCAGGTTTCTGAACGCCATCAAGGCGCGTTCACGGCTCTCCTTGACTTCGACGATAGGCGCTGGGTAGTCCTTGATGGCACGCTGCCACCGCTTGAGCGGGTTATGAATAGCCTTGTCATCGAGCGAGGCCAGCTCTGGAACCCAGGTACGAATGAAGCGTCCCTTGGGATCAAACCGCTCCGATTGCGAATAGGTATTGAATATTCGGAAATAGGGCACTGAGTCAGTGCCAGTCGAGGCGCTCCACTGCCATCCACCATTATTGGCAGCCAGATCGCCATCGATCAGGTTTTGCATGAACCAGCGTTCACCTTCGCGCCAGTCAATTAACAGATTCTTGCTCAGAAACATGGCAGTGATCATGCGCAGCCGGTTGTGCATCCAGCCTGTTTCACGCATCTGACGCATGGCTGCATCAATGATCGGAATACCGGTTTTGCCGTATTTCCATGCGTCAAGATCGTCTGTATCCCGCCGCCAGGGTAGCGCCTCGGTATGCCTGTGAAACGCTCTGCTCATCGAAACATGGGGATAACCTACCAGAATGTGCTTGTAGAACTCTCGCCATAGTAGCTCGTCGATCCAGGTCGATGCGCCTGGCGCTCCGGTCGTCAGCTCGCCCCGGTTGGCGCTCAACACCGCGTGCAGACATTGGCGAGGGGAGAGCACGCCTGCTGCAAGATAAGCGGATAACTCACTGGTACCAGGGCGAGAAGGAAAGTCCCGGTCGTCGTGATATACCTCCATGCGCTCATCGACAAAGCGACGCAGTCTGGCATGCGCTTCATTTTCGCCCGCAGGCCATTGCTGCTGTATCACGCTCGAGACTGCCGCATAGGAGGGGATCTGGTTAGGTACGGGATCCGATTCGATGGAGCGCATAGCCTGGACATGGGGCGGCGGGCTAAGCGGTGGAAGGCTATGCTGTAGGAGATTGATGCAGGTTTTACGAAACTGGCCGAAGACCTTGAAGTAACCCTCACTCTTCGTAAGCACCGAGCCAGGCTCGAAAAACAGCTGATCCAGATGACGCTGAAAGCCTATTCGATTGCAGTCCAGCGCTGCCTTTACTGCATCATCACGACGTTGTTCGTTGACACCATATTCAGCATTGACATGAACGGTCTGAATACCATGTTGTTGGCTTAGCTTGGCGACAATAGCGGCCGCATCAGCCCAGCGAGCCACTTGCCGAATCAACAGGGGGATGTTGAGCGTATGCAGCGTCTCGGCCAAGACTTTCAGGTTCCGGCGCCAGAAGTCGACCTTGGCAGGAGAGTCGTCGTGTTCCTGCCATTGTTCGGGTGTAATCAGATAAAGGGCCAGCACTGGTCCGGCTGCGCAAGCGGCAGCCAATGCCGTATTGTCCCGTACACGAAGATCGGTACGGAACCAGACGAGTTGGGTCATACGTGTTCTGCCATCAACCCCAATGCTTGAAGACGACTGAAGACATCCAGAGGATCATAGGCCACATTCAATGCAGTCTTGCTAGCGTCATCCAGCAATTTGGCTGCCGGACCGGCAATGATGACGGGAACAGGGCATGTCTCAGCCAACCTGCGCAGCTGTTGTATCTGCTGTGATTCCAGCGGAGCATTTAAATACAGTACAAGACAGCGCGGCGACATGCGTTCGGCGGCCAGTGCGTAGGCATCCAGCGCAAGCGGCCATTCCAATGTTTCAATTGGACAGTCGGCGTTGCTCAATAGCCAGGCGCTGAGCCAGAGTCCGGCATTCATTGGTGTTTCAGCCAGACTGGCCAGCAGAACGGACTGCCCTTTGAGTTGATAATTATTGTGGTAAATCCGTGCCCCAAGCTTGCTACGCAACCAGGACAGAAAAAAGGATTGCTCCAGGGAGCCAATCAGAGGCGCCTTGCGGTGCTGTTCAAGATGCTCGACCAGCGGCATCAGCAATTGTTCGCACAGCACCCGGGGCGGGTAAAGGGCTGCCGTTCGGTTATAAGCTTCATCCAGACGTCGCCCAGCCAGCTCACGCACAGCGTCCAGCATTTCCTGGCGCAGCGCGACCCAGGGGGTGTCATTGGGCGATGAAAGCGGGCGCTGACTGTCCAGCAGTGCCTTGACCTGGCCGACAGCAACGCCACGGTTGATCCAGGCCAGAATATTTTTAATGCGCTCGATATGGCTTTCACCATAAAGGCGGTGCCCTTTAGGTGTTCGCTTGGGAATGATCAGCCCGTAGCGTCGCTCCCAGGCTCGAAGTGTGACGGCATTGACCCCCGTGCGTCGGGCAACTTCACGTATGGGAAGCCAGCCTTCATTCAAGGCGGCCTGATAGTCACCGTCCCCTTCGATTTCTGTTGGGGACTTGCTGGGTATGGACTGCATGTCAGATGGCATTTCTCAAGCTCAAATCTTCCGGGTGCGGTTGCAGGTAGGATTGCTCGATTACGTAGTCATGGGGATGGCGGCGGAAGTGATGCTTGAGCAGTGTCAGGGGCACCACCAATGGAACAATACCGCTGTGATACTGCTCGATCAGGCGCTGCATTTCTTCTTTATCCGCCGGGCTCAGCGCATTCTTCAAATAACCAAACAGGTGATACAGGACGTTGCAGTGGGTTCCCCGGGTAGCGCAACGCTTGAGTGCGCTCATCACACCCTTGAAGTAGTGAGGGCCCAGCTCCTGTGGATCGTGTAGCCCGATTTCACCCAACATGCGTCCCAGTGTTCTGAACTGCTCGGGGGCATTGGCCATCAGCTGGTACTTATAGCGGGAATGAAAGCCCAGGATCGCTTTGCGTGTCAGGCCTTCACGCAACAGCTGTTGCCACTGTGCATAGGCGAACACACGTGTCACGAAGTTTTCCCGGAGCACAGGGTCATTCAGCCGACCTGCTTCCTCAACCGGTAACTCTGGGCGAAGCTCACAGAAGACACGAGCAAATACACCCTGGCCTTCAGGCTGACTGGGCATGCCGTGTTCTGAATAGATCTTTACGCGCTCCATTCCACAGGAAGGCGATTTTTGCATGAAGATGAATCCGGATAGATCATCCAGCTCGGTCGCCATTTTCTTGCCATAGTTGGCCAGCGCATCCGTTACGTCGAGTTCCCGGTTGACTGTACCTACGGCTCGCGTTTGTTCAGGTGTACCAACCAGACGGATCGGTTCACGGGGCGTACCCAGGCCAATCGCCATTTCCGGACACACCTGTACAAAATCGAAATGTTCGGCAAACGTGTGGCTGCACAAGCGGGATTCCTTGTGGCCGCCATTGTAGCGGACCGGCTCGCCCAGCAGGCAAGCGCTGATTCCTAGCTTGGGACGAGGTAATGACGTCGATTGGCGAAAAGGCATGCGCCACCTCCAAAATTGAACGTACAAAACTTATACAAACTATTATTCTTGTACAAGTTCAATATCGTTATTGACCAGAGGTGGCGGTGATAATTCGACAAATCAGACGCAAGGTAGGTGTGCTGCGGAGCGCCGCGAGCCTTGCGCGGCGCTGGATGAGGTCATTCTAGATGATCAAGCAAACGACTGGCGGCATCAAAACCGCTCAGCCAGGCACCTTCTACACGGCCTGTACCACACCAGTCTCCACAGGCATAAATACCCAGGTCCGCGTCAGCCAGCGCGCCCCATTGATGGCCTTGCGCCGGACGTGCATAAAGCCAGCGATGAGCCAGCGTGAAGGCCGGTTCGGGTACTGCGCAACCGATGAGTTCGGCAAAGGCACCATGAAGCTGTTCGATAACCTGTTCCTTGGGTGCATCCAAGTGTTCTCGACTCCAGGCGCTGGTTCCATGGAGAACCCAGGTGTCGTAATCGGTTTCCCGGCCTGGCTTGCAGCGGTTGCGAGCAAACCAGTCCAGCTCACCTTCCTGAACGAAGCAGGCTTCAACAGGCGTATCAAGCGGCGTCTTGAAGGCCAGTGCAACCGACCAGGTCGGATCCATCACCACACCGGCCGCCACTGCGGCAAGCTTTGGCGCAGTGGCCAAGAGCGGCGTCGCCTGGGGTGCAGGTGTTGCGATGATAACGTGGCTGAACGGGCCGTGGTTGTGACCGTCGGCGTCCTGCAGAGACCAATGTTGGGGGCCACGGAATGCTTCGGTAATCCGGCAGCCAAAGGATGCCGGCAGATCCCCGACCATGGCTCGGGTAATGGCGCTCATACGGGGTATGCCGACCCAGCGCGGCTGTTCATCCTGAGAGGGTGCGAGCGCGCCCGCCCGGTACTGGTACAGGGCTGGGTCCCACTCCGCTACGCAGCCTTGGATGCGCCATTGGCTGACCGCATCGATGAAGCGGCGGTCACGGGCAGTGAAGTATTGGGCTCCCAGATCAAGCGAGCCGAAATCGCTCCGCTTGCTGGCCATACGGCCTCCACTTCCACGGCTTTTTTCGAACAGATGAACCTCATGTCCTGCCGCGTTGAGGACATGGGCGGCGGAAAGCCCGGCAATGCCGGCGCCGATGATGGCGATGGGTGCTGTCATGAAAGGCCTCGCTTGTCTTGGCAGAACCTGTCGACGAACGTTTTGCAATTAAGCAGGCTCTACGAGTACGACTGTGACAAAGCTGATCCAGTTGCACTATGACCTTAACAAACAAACCTGAAGAGGTCTTCAGCGCGACGCGTTAATGTGGCCCCAAATGAAGAAGGAACGACGACATGCATATAGTGCTGACCGGCGGTACAGGCTTGATCGGCCGGGCGTTGTGTCATGACTGGCTGACGAAAGGGCATAGCCTGACTGTGTTAAGCCGTTCGCCCGACAAAGTGGCCCGTGAGTGCGGCGCCTCGGTGCGTGCCATTGCCCGTCTGGACGAAATAAACGGCGAGCCGGTCGATGCGGTTATCAACCTGGCCGGCGCGCCTATAGCGGACAAGCCATGGACGTCATCGCGCAAGGCTGAGCTCTGGCGGAGCCGGATTGCGCTGACCGAATCCCTGGTGGACTGGATGAGGGCGCAGCCAAAACCGCCCAGGGTGCTGCTTTCCGGATCTGCTGTCGGCTATTACGGTGATGGGGGAGAGAAGCCGCTCAAGGAGGATGATGCGGTCCCTGGTCATGACTTTGCTAGCGAGCTATGTGTAGCCTGGGAGCAGGTCGCTAATGAGACAGAGGCTTTAGGTGTGCGTGTCGTCACGCTTCGGACAGGGCTGGTACTGGCTGCGGATGATGGCTTCATGCAGCGTCTTTTACCTATGTTTCGCCTGGGCCTGGGCGGGCGCTTGGGCAGCGGACGTCAATGGATGCCCTGGATTCATTTGAAAGATCAAATCGGGGCCATCGATTTTCTTCTGAACCAGGAGTCGGCCAGTGGCCCTTATAATCTGTGTTCACCACAACCGGTACGTAATGCCGATTTTGCACAGGCTCTAGGACGTGCACTGCATCGTCCCGCACGAATACCTGTTCCCGCCTTTGCCTTGCGCCTGATGGGAGAGATGTCGAGTCTGCTGCTGGGTGGGCAGAGAGCCTTGCCTCAGCGATTGCTGGATGCAGGTTATACCTTTCGCTTTACCGATTTGGACGCGGCACTGAACGACCTGCTGCGCGCTAAGGACTATTCATGACTGATCACGCATTATTGCTCGTCAACCTGGGCTCCCCGGCGTCGACGTCGGTACCTGATGTACGGCGCTATCTCAACCAGTTCCTGATGGACCCCTACGTAGTAGATCTGCCATGGCCCGCGCGTCGCCTGTTGGTCTCCCTGATCCTGGCCAAGCGGCCGGCGGCCTCGGCCCATGCTTATTCGTCCATCTGGTGGGAAGAGGGCTCTCCGCTGGTTGTGCTCAGCCGTCGCCTGCAGGATGCCATGCGCGCCAAATGGACCCATGGCCCGGTGGAGTTGGCGATGCGGTACGGCGAACCCTCCATTGAGTCGGTATTGACCCGGTTGGCGACGCAGGGCGTTTCCGAAGTTACTTTTGCGCCGCTTTATCCTCAATTTGCCGACAGCACGGTCACTACCGCTGTGGAGCTGGCTCGCAAGGTCATTCTGGAGCAGCGGCTGAAATTGAAGATGCATATACTGCCGCCGTTTTATGATCAGCCCGAGTATCTTGAGGCCCTGGTCAAGAGTACCGAGTCCTACTTACAGCAGCCGTTCGATCATGTATTGATGAGTTTTCATGGTCTGCCCGAGCGGCATCTGCACAAGTCCGACCCAAGCGGTACACATTGCCTGAAGGGCGCTGACTGCTGCCAGAATGCTAAGGGCGCCGTATTGGAAAGCTGCTACCGTGCGCAATGTATTCGCACGGCGGAAGGATTTGCCCGCGAGGCAGGCCTGAGGCCGGATCAGTGGTCCTTCTCGTTCCAGTCGCGCCTTGGCCGCGCCAAGTGGATCGAGCCTTACACCGAGGCACGTCTCGATGAGCTGGCTGCCCAGGGAGTGAAGCGTCTTCTGGTAATGTGTCCTGCGTTTGTCGCGGACTGTATCGAGACGCTGGAAGAAATCGGCATGCGCGGCAAGGAGCAGTTTGAAGAAGCCGGTGGTCAGGAGCTGGTACTGGTGCCGTGTCTGAATGATCATCCCGCGTGGGTTGATGCGCTCACCACCCTGTGTGAGCGGGTGCCCCGTGCGGTGTGAGTCTGGAATCTGAATATAAAAAGCCCCGCTTTAGCGGGGCTTTTTTTTACAGAAGACTATCCGGCGGCGGTGCATCCTTACGCCAGTGATTGTGTCCCGGTAGTAGCAGGTTGAGCCCAATGGCTACAATGCCGCAAAGCGAAATGCCCTTCAGACCAACCTCGCCATTACCGATCACGATGCCGCCGATCCCAAAGACCAGGGTCACCGATACGATTACAAGGTTGCGTGCCTCGGACAGATCGACCTGATGACGAATCAGGGTATTGAGGCCGACCACGGCAATCGAACCGAACAGCAGGCATAGGATGCCGCCCATGACCGGCACCGGAATGCTCTGCAAGGCGGCACCGAATTTACCGACGAAGGCGAGGGCAATGGCAAAGCCGGCCGCCCACAGCATGATCTTGGGGTTGTAATTCTTGGTCAGCATGACCGCGCCGGTTACTTCGGCGTAGGTCGTATTGGGCGGTCCGCCAAACAGGCCGGCCGATGAAGTGGCGATACCATCACCCAGCAAGGTACGGTGCAGGCCAGGTTTTTTCAGGTAGTTGTTGCCAGTGACGCCACCCACGGCAATAACGCCGCCCACATGTTCGATGGCTGGCGCCAAGGCGACCGGCACCATGAACAGGATCGCTCCCCAGTGGAATTCAGGGGCGACAAAATGGGGGACGGCCAGCCAGGGGGCTGCAGCAATCGCATCGGTATGCACCAGGCCAAACAGGAACGCAAGGGTGTAACCCACGATGATGCCTGCCAGGATCGGTACCAGCTTGAAAATGCCACGGCCGTAGATAGCCACAATCAGCGTGGTTATCAGCGCAGGCATGGAGACCAGCATGGCGGTGGCATAGGGGACCAGCTGCGCACTGCCATCGCCAGCCTTGCCCATGGCCATATTGGCTGCCACCGGGGACATGCCAAGACCAATGGAAATGATGACTGGTGCAATCACGACCGGGGGCAGGAGCCGGTCGATGAAGCCAATCCCCTTGAGCTTAACGGCCAGGCCCAGGAAGGTATAAACGAAACCGGCCGCGACCACGCCACCCAGCACGGAAGGCAGACCGAACTCGGCCTTGGCCGCAATGATCGGAGCGATGAACGCAAAGCTTGACGCCAGGAAGACCGGCACTTGACGGCCTGTCACGAGGTGGAACAAGAGCGTGCCCAATCCGGCAGTAAAGAGCGCAACGTTTGGATCCATGCCGGTAATGAGCGGCATCAGGACCAATGCGCCAAAGGCGACAAACAGCATTTGTGCGCCAGACAAAATCTGTCGCCATAGCGGATCGTTATGAGACTGCACTATCAAGTGTCCTTTTGCTTGGTGCCGAAGATCTTGTCACCGGCATCACCAAGTCCAGGGAGGATGTAGCCATGCTCATCCAGACGCTGATCTACGGAGGCGGTATAGATGCTGACATCGGGGTGAGCCTTTTCGACCGCAGCAATGCCTTCCGGTGCAGCTACAAGGACCAGTGCACGAATTTCTTTGGCACCTGCTTTCTTGAGCATATCGATGGTGGCAATCATGGAGCCGCCCGTCGCCAGCATAGGGTCGATGATCATGGCCAGACGGCGATCGAGCTCGCCGACGAGCTTTTCCAGATAGGTATGGGCTTCAAGCGTTTCCTCGTTGCGCGCCAAGCCGATCACGCTCACCTTGGCGCTGGGAATGAGGCTGAGGACGCCGTCAAGCATGCCGATGCCGGCGCGCAGGATCGGTACGACTGTTACCTTCTTGCCAGAAATCTTCTCAACCGCTACGGTGCCACACCAGCCTTCGATGTCGACATTTTCGACAGGAAGATCCTTTGTAGCTTCATAGGTGAGCAGGGCGCTGACTTCTTGTGCCAATTCCCGAAAATTTTTGGTGCTAATATCGGCCCGCCGCATCAATCCAAGCTTGTGGCGGATCAGCGGATGTCGAATTTCATGGATGGGCATGGGAATGGTCTCCGGCGTACTGGCAAAATTACGCTAGATTAAATCATTAGGGTCCCTTTCGGGCAGATGTTTTGTCGCGATTGGCTTGCTCGCCGACGGTTAGCCCGGTAACTTTGCCGCCTTTTACCCAAGCCTGCCCCGCAGGCAGGTGTGTACCATGTCTGGAGAGTCCCCTATGTCCGCCGATCTCGATCATATCCGTAATGTCATGGCGGAGGCCGACTGCCTGTTCGACGAAAGCCAGGTAGAGGCAGCCATTGGCAAGGTGGCCGAGGCGATTACGGCTGATCTGGCTGACCGTAATCCTGTCATGTTCTGCGTGATGAATGGCGGTTTGATCTTTGCCGGCAAGCTGGCAACCAAGCTCAATTTTCCGCTGGAGATGTCCTATCTGCATGCGACCCGCTATCGCAATCAGACAACTGGCGGTGAATTGTTCTGGAAGGCCAAGCCGGAAATTTCCTTTATTGACCGTGATGTACTGATCGTCGACGACATTCTCGACGAAGGGCATACGCTCAATGCCATCATCGAATTCTGCAAGCATGCCGGTGCCAAGGCGGTGCATACGGCCGTACTGATCGATAAGGATCATGATCGCAAGGCCGTTCCTGGCCTGAAAGCTACTTATTCCGGGCTGTCCTGTATCGATCGTTACATTTTTGGCTACGGTATGGACTACAAGGGCTATTGGCGCAACGCACCCGGTATCTACGCGGTAAAAGGTCTCTGATATGCGGGGTCCGGCGTTCATCGATCAGGTACTGTTCGCCGGGCTTACCCAACAGGCGGCAGACAGTCCTCGCCTGCGCTACCACCATGGTTTTCATACCATGGATGAGCCCTGTCATCGCCTGTCAATCGGCATGCAGCCAGACACCTACATTGCGCCTCACCGGCATATGGACCTGACCAAGGCCGAAACGCTGCTAGTGCTCAAGGGACGTATTGGTGTCCTGTTCTTTGATGAAGAGGGAGCGCTGACCGGACAGCGTCTGCTTGAAGCGGGTGGTGATTGTGTGGGGGTCGATTTTCCTCCAGGCCTCTATCATTCGCTGGTAGTGCTTGAGACCGATACTGTTATCTTCGAATGCAAGGCAGGCCCTTTCCGCGCCTTGCAGGATAATGAGTATGGTCCCTGGGCGCCGCGCGAGGGCGAGCCGGGAACCCAGGCCTATCGAGACTGGATGGCGGCCCGCTTCGAGTCCTGACCGCTCGGCTGAGCATGATTTTGGGCGTTGAGTGACGGGGTGGGGCGGAGTAATATGCGGCCCTCTCGTTTTCCGCACAGGTACTTTGCGATGCGTAAGGACAAAAAGCAGGTAATCGGCGAGGAAATCAGCGACGATAAGATCAAGCTGTTTCTCGCAGTCGAACCGGCCGATGATACGCCGCCTTCCCTGCATAAACTGGTAAAGGCATACCGTGGATTGAGAGCTGACGACTTTGAACGTTTCGTTGGTTTCTTCGTTGAAGCAGGTTATGACCTGGACGCTCGTGATGCGGAGGGTCAGGACTTCATCGATCTGATCCGTGCCCATCGCAAGGCTGAGCCGTACGTGGATGCGGTGCGTGGCGCTCACGCCTGATCACCTGTTCTGAAAAGCCCGCCTCCTTGATAAGGACGCGGGCTTTTTTACGCCTTTTGCTTGAGATGCAGAATAGGGTAAGGCTTGCCGAGGCTATCTACGGCAGAGCGCCCTGTCACGGTGAACCCTTGTGCCAGGTAAAAGCCTTTGGCCCCATCGTTCTGCTCGTTGACGTCTACCGTTAGTCGGCCGTGCAGCCCGGCCGCATGGCGCAAAAGTCGCCTCCCATGTCCTTGACCATGTCGGGCTGGATCAACAAAAAGCATGTCTACGCTGGCCTGGGTAAGACCGATGAATCCTGCAGGTTGATCGTCATCGGACAAGCTGACCCACGTTTCCAGGCTGGGCAGGTAGCTGTCACGCACCAGCGGGCGGAAAAAGTCGATGTCGTCCTCAGGTAGAAACTGATGGGTTGCCCTGACGGCCTGTTCCCAAATCTCGACCAGCAAGGGAATGTCTGTATGCGTTGCGCGTCTTATGGACATGGTATGCCTCGTGTATACGTGATGCATTTATTTGAGCACGTCGCCCTGCTGTTTGCAGCGTTTCGCTTGCGGCGGCTCATACAGTGCTGTCAGGCATTCACGGGCTGGGTATACTGCCTGCCATCAACGACCCACATGAAGATGGAGTAGAGCATGCGCAATCGCTTGTTGCTTGGTCTGATCGCTGTTGCCGGACTGGCTATTGCCGGCTGTGCCAGCAGTCCACAGCAATTGAGTCCGCAACCCAAATTGACAGCCCCAATCGCTGCGGTCGGGCACGGGCAGCCTGTTTCGGTACGTGTCGTGGACGGTCGCTCGTCATTCTCGCTGGGAACTCGGGGCGGTTTGTATCCCGAAACCAGTACCGTGTCGGTCCAGAGCAACGATGTCATTCCAAAACTTCAGGCTGAAGCGGAATCAGCGGTTCGTTTGCTGGGCTTCACGCCAACGGCCAATGCCTACAATGCTCCCCAGCTGACGCTGACCTTGGCAGAGCTGAAGTATCAGTCGCCCAAGGAGCTGTACGTTACCTCGGCCAATATTGGCGCAACCTTCAAGGTAGATGTACGTAACAGCATGCGTGGCTACAGCGGTCGCTATGGCGCCTCGCTGGAGCAGCGTTTCGGTATGGCACCCAATACGGCAACCAATACCAAGCTGGTAAGCGATGTGCTGAGCGATGCGCTGACCCGCGTCTTCAAGGACCAGACCATCGCCCAGGTTCTTAACGGGCAGTAAGCCTGTTATCTGAAAAAGCCCCGGCAACGGGGCTTTTTTGATTCAACCAACTTAATCCAGTGGTCGCCCTGCCAGGAGCCGATACTTGTTCAGTACAGGCTGGGCATATTGGCGGATCATCTGCAGGCGGTATTCGGCAGGGCAGTTATTGAGTCGCTCCTGCCACTTCTGCCGAGCTTCAGCCAGCTCGTCTGCTGGGAACAGGCTTTCTGCCGAGGGTACGGTCAGCGATTCGTCACGGCCGTCCCAGCGCTCATAGGCCAGGTGGTTGGCAGGGAAAAGTCGATAATTGGTCAGGATGCGGCGGTCCATTTCGGTTGCCAGCTGCTTGGCATCGCTGAATTCGCCGGTCAGCATCTCGCCAAACTCCACATGCACGCGTCCCTTGTAGCCCGTGATGCCCAAGGCGATGCTGACGTCATCCTCGCCAGGCGCCTTGGCATAGGTGCCGGTGGTTTCACGAATATAGAGTTCACGGGCCTTGGCCAGATCGCAGGGATCGTACTCATAGCTGATCGACACAGGCACGATGTGCAACGCCTTTACCATATCGGCAAAGGAGTCGTCTTTGCAGCCCATGTGAAACATCTTGAGGATGGCTGAGTCGGTGCGGTCGTCTCCATCCTTGGCCCGGCCTTCGGCCTGGGCGATCCAGACGGACTGGCCATCCTGGCGAATGGAGTAATTGATATAAGCCGAAAGCGTCTGATACGCCGCAAGCTTTTCACGCCGTCCGGTGATGGAGCGGTGGACGATAAAGCTCTTGTTCAAGCGCATGAGGTCGCTGACGAAGGGCTTCTGCAAGAGGTTATCGCCAATGGCGATGCGCGGGGTTGGCAGCCCGGCATGATACACGGCGTAATTTACAAAAGCCGGGTCCATGACGATGTCACGGTGGTTAGCCATGAACAAGTAGGCACAGCCGCTACGTAGATTATCCAGGCCCGAATAAGTCACACCATCGGTGGCTTTCTCGATCGTACGATCGACATAAGGCTCCAGTTTGTCCTGAAGCATGCTGACGCTGGTGATACCGGACACTTCCTGCCTCAGCCGATGGCGCAGCATAGGCTTGAGCAGCCATCCAAACGGGCTGGACAGCTTGGGGAAACGGTAGCGGGTCAGGATGTCGATGAACTGCTCATCATTGATGAGTCGGGCCAGGACGGCAGGGACTTCTGTATCGTTGAAGGGTCGAATGGCTTCGAACTCGCCCATATCGTTCTCTTTTTAATAACAAGTGGCGACACGTGTCGCAAAGTGGCGGCCATAGTAGAGCGCGCAGCGAGAGATGCAAGCCGAATACGGCGTTAATGTCGCCCCTGGCGATTCCAATCATCGCAAAAACACGGTGCCGGAGCCTATTAGGAGCCCATTATGCTGGAAAGCCAACCGTATGAGTGTCCTTACTGCGGAGAACCTGCCGAGGCGGTGGTAGACCTGTCGGGTGGCGATCAGTCGTACTATGAGGATTGCCCCGTCTGTTGCAGACCTATCTTTTTTATCTTACACACAGAGGGTATGACATGGTCTCTCGAAAGTCGGCGAGAGGATGAATGATGCTCCGGATCTATGAGCCGCGAGATCTCCTGGAGGCAGAAATGCTGCTGGCCATGCTGGACAGTGAGGGTATTGACGCGCATTTGGCGGGGCGCCATTTGATAGGCGCCATTGGCGAGTTGCCTGCTATTGGGCTTTTGGGAATTGCCGTGCATGACGCAGATGCTCCGCGCGCCCGCGAGCTGATTGCCGATTACAACGCTGCTCAGCCATTGCCTTATGAGAACCCGGACAGCGGGCCGGCCGTGTTATTGTGCTGAAGCGGTAGTCGACTTTGCCTGAAAAGGCGAACCGAATCGCCCTGTTTGTTTTCTTGCCTGGTTGTGTATGTCTGGACGCTACGCCTTGTTTCGCTGGCCTCCCGAGGTAACTCGGATGACCGGTTTTCCAGCGGACTATCAGCCGCGCTGGAACATCTCTCCCCATGCCCAGGTGCTATTCATGCGGCACCATGAGGGCGAGTGTCGTATCGACAGTGGCCGTTGGGGCCTGACGCCCGCCTGGCTCACGGATCTCTCACGCACGCCCACCCATGCCCGGGCGGAAACGGTAGCGGATCAGCCTATGTTTCGTGAAGCATTTGCCCAGCGCCGCTGCCTGTTGCTGGCCAATGGGTTTTATGAATGGCGAGGGACTTCGCGCAAGCGAGCCTTCTGGATGATCAATGGCGAGCCGCTGGCTTTCTTTGCAGGCATCTGGGAGGCCTATCCGGTCATGGGGCAGGTCTATTTGAGTGTGGCCATGCTGACTCAGCCCGCTGGAGGACTCCGTCGCCCGCTGGTGCTGGCCGAGGCCGAACGGGACGCCTGGCTGTCGCCCACAACAGAGCCGCGTGTCCTGAATGAGATCCTGCTGAAGCCCTCAATGCCGCTGCGTGAGAGAGTGCTTGCCGGTATTGTGAATGATCCCTCGGTAGACGGGCCGGAGTGCCTGACGCCGCTTTAGGCGTTGGGCTGGCAATGCCGAACTGCTAGCCGTGTCACTCGTCGCTTGGTCGGTAGGAGTTGTCGAGACTGGCGGGGCGACCTACCATCTGCGCAGTCGCGCAATCAGGAGAGTGTCATGCGTCGTGTTTTACCCATCGTCGGTCTTTCGCTTTCAGTACTGCTCAGCGCATGTCAGGCGGTGAATACCACTAGCGGAAATGCTGTTGGGGTTGAGCGTAAGCAGTATATGTTCAGCATGTTGTCGGCTGATCAGGTCAACCAGATGTACTCGCAGTCGTACCAGAAGACGGTTACCGAGGCGAAAAACGCCGGCAAGCTGGCCAACGATACGGCTCAGGGCAAGCGAGTACAGGCAATAGCCAAGCAGTTGATTGCTCATACGTCTGCGCTGCGGGCGGATGCGGCCAACTGGGATTGGCAGGTCAACGTGCTCCAGAATGATGAAGTGAATGCCAACTGTGGCCCGGGTGGAAAGATCTTTGTCTACACCGGCCTGCTTGATCAGCTAAAGCCTACGGACGACGAACTGGCAGCCGTGATCGGGCATGAGATTGCCCATGCACTGCGTGAACACAGCCGCGAGCAGATGTCCCGCGCCTATGCCATCGAGATGGGTCAGAATATCGGCGGGGCGCTGCTGGGTATTGGCCAAGGTGGTATGCAGGTGGCGGATCAGGTTACCCAGGTTAGTCTGACTTTGCCGTTCAGCCGTTCCAACGAGAACGAGGCAGATCTCATCGGGCTCGAACTGGCCGCGCGCTCGGGCTATAACCCCAATGCCGCCGTGACGCTCTGGCAGAAGATGGCCAGGCTGAGTAATGGTAACCAGTCACCAGAGATACTCAGCACCCACCCGTCCGATGACAAGCGGATGAGCAATCTGGAGGCTGCCATTCCCAAGGTCATGCCGTTCTATGAGGCCAGCCGTAAGTCGTGACAGGTCGGCTATCGAGAACCAGAAGCCCCGGCTGCTGATAGCCGGGGCTTTTTTATGCTCAGAAAGGAATAATTAGAACATACCGCTTAGCTGAAGCGCGTGATAAGCCGCCGCGAGAGCCAGAATGCCGAATGCTGTAGCGGCAAGTCGGCGGATCAACACCAATGGCAGCCGGTCAGCGGCAAAGTTGCCTGCGAGTACAACGGGTACGTTGGCCACAAGCATGCCCAGTGTCGTGCCCATGACGACCAGAATGAAATGAGGGTATTGGGCCGCCAGCATCACCGTGGCGACTTGTGTCTTGTCTCCCATTTCCGCCAGGAAGAACGCCACCAGCGTTGTCAGGAAAGGTCCATAGCTCTTTTTAAGGCCTGATGCCTCATCTTCGTCCAGCTTGTCCGGGATCAGCGTCCAGAGGGCGACGGCTACAAATGAAATCGCCAGAATCCAACTCAGGGCCGTCTCGCTGAAGAAGCGGCTGACCCAGCTGCCAACGGCGCCGGCAACAAAGTGGTTGGCCAGCGTCGAAGCCACCATTCCCATGATGATAGGCCAGGGCTTACGAAATCGGGCAGCCAGCAGCAGAGCAAGCAGCTGAGTCTTGTCACCTATTTCTGCAAGGGCGACGACCAGCGTAGGGACTAACAGGGATTCCATCAGGTTTCCAAAAGGGGCGGGCATTAATTAGACAAATGACATGCATGCCTTCCCACCCCGGGTAAAGGCTGCATGTCATAGGTCTTGTCAAACCCGCAGGTCGCGAACGCCATGGTCGAGGACCAAGTATGTTGACGGACGCCTGGCGCTGATGGCCAGAGACTACTCCCCTAGGACGGCGCGCATTCTGCCCAAACATCCAGACAGGTGCAATTCAAAAGAGCGATACGCTGTCTCTATCAGCGGCGGAAGGCCTGGTAGATACGAAAGCCGTCACGCTCTGCCAACACCTTGCAGGGCCCCAGATATTGCTCGATCAGCGGGGGATACCTGAGAAAGCTGTTGGCCACAATACGCAGCTCGCCGCCTGGGCGCAGGTGATGGACGGCTTCGCGTAGCAGGGTCTCGCTGGCTTGATAATGAGTGTGTACGCCCTGGTGAAACGGCGGGTTGCTGATAATGGCGGCCAGCCCAATGGGTGCCGCAGCGATACCGTCGCCAGCCAATACGGTGCCGTTCAGCCTGTTGGCAGCCAAGGTCAGGCTGCTACTCTCTACCGCAAACGCATCCACGTCGAGCATATGAAGGTCATTGTGGGGATAGCGCTGTTTGAGCGATGCACCTACTACACCTGCGCCGCATCCGAAATCCAGCAGCGCACCAGCAGGTAGATTATCGAGGTGTTCGAGCAGAAGGGCGCTCCCCTTGTCGAGCCGCCCGTGGCTGAACACACCTGGCAGGCTGACTACATGAAGCATTGAACCGGCAACATCCAGCTCGAAGCGCTCGGCCCGCTCATGCAGCATGACGGGGGCTGCCTCGGGATGTGAGACCTTCCACAACTGACAGTGCCGAGCATTGTCCAGCTTGCTGGCGGCGCCCAGCAGAGCCAGCTGTTTGGCAGCCCGCTCGATTCCACCCCGCTTTTCGCCTACCACATACAGTGCCCCTTGAGGGACCATGGCCGCCAAGACGCTGAGCAGGTAATCCGTCAGCTCTCTGGACTTGGGCAGGAATAGTACGGCGGTATCGTATGGCTGAGCAGGTGTAGAGGTTCCGAAGTCGACTCTCCCGGAAAAGCGAGCCTGGAAATAGGCCTCATCGCCTGCATGCCAGGTCCAGCCATGTGCCTCCGGGAGGTGGCTCAATAGATCATCTGCAGGTAATCCTGCCAGCAAGGTTCGGCCTTGAAAATGCTCGGGCTGACGGAGCAGGACTTCGCTGCGTGGATCCATGGGCGTCCTCGGTAAAAAAGCGCGAAGCTTAGCAGACCGTGCGAGTCGGCGCGCCCGCAAAAAAGGCGGTTGCGTTATCGGTCAGCTGACCGATGATCCGCTGGCGAGCCTCCCGGCTTCCCCATGCATTATGAGGCGTCACGATAAGCCTGGGAATGTCGTGGGCGAGCAGGGGATTTCCGTCTTTTGGCGGCTCCTGGGTGAGGACGTCCGTGGCGGCGCCTCCCAGATGGCCGCTCCGCAGGCAGTCGGCCAATGCCTGTTCGTTCACGATACCGCCTCGAGCCGTATTGATCAGAAAAGCGGTGGGCTTCATGGCAGCCAGTTGCGGAGCATCGATCAGGTTGCGCGTGGCGTCGGTAAGGGGGCAATGCAGGCTCAACGCGTCTACCTGGGGCAGTAGCGCTTCCAGCGGTATGTAGCCTTCGCGCACTGGCCGTCCAGGCAACTGACCCAGCAGGATACGCATGCCAAATGCTTCCGCCAGGCGAGCAACTGCACCGCCAAGCTCACCGTGACCCAGGATGCCAAGCGTCTTGCCTTCCAACTCCATGATGGGATAGTCGAGCAGGCAAAACTGCTTGGCTTCCTGCCAACGTCCAGCCTGAACATCGCGCTGATAATCCGATAGTCGCGTGGCCAGGGCCAGCAGGAGCGCGAGCGTGTGTTGTGCAACGGAAGGCGTGCCGTACCCCTGACAATTGCAGACGGTTATCCCATGTTGGCGTGCTGCGTCCAGATCCACATTATTGGTGCCGGTGGCGCTGACCAGTACCAGCTTGAGCGATGGGCATGCAGAAAGGCAGTCAGCGGTCAGGCTGACCTTGTTCACGATAGCCACCTCCACGGCCTGCAGGCGCTCGATAATCTCGTCGGGCGCGGTGGCCGGGTAGACATGGAATTCGCTGAAGACTGCCTTCAACGGAGCTGGATCCAGATCTCCCAGGTCCAATGAGGCATAATCCAGAAAGGCGGCACGACGGGCTAGGCTCATAGGGTGTCCTTATGATTATTGGCCGGAACTGCCAGCCTAGCAGAAGCCCCTGGCGCAGGGGCAAGGTAGTAAGCTGACAGGCATGAATTATCTCGCTCATCTTCATCTTGGCGGTTCAGATCGTGAACAGCTGCTGGGAAGTCTTTACGGTGACTTCGTCAAAGGTCCTCTCGATAATCGCTGGCCCTTGGCTATCGAACAGGCTATCCGCCTGCATCGCCGTATTGATGCCTTTACCGACAGCCATCCCTTGATCGATCGTGCCCGTGCACGCTTTCCCGAGGCGCGCCGGCGCGTCAGCGGTATCCTGGTCGATGTCTTTTTCGATCACTGCCTCAGCCGGCATTGGGCTGCTTACGCCGACCAGCCGCTGGAGGCTTTTATTGCGCGGTTCTATCGTATTCTGCTGTCGGAGCCTGATTTGCCGCCACGGCTGGCGAGGATCGCGCCGCGTATGGCAGCTCAGGACTGGCTAGGCAGTTATCAGGAATTCGGGATCATCGAACAGGTCATCAATGGTATGGCGAGTCGACTGTCCCGGCCTGTACTCTTTGAGGGCGCCTTTGCGGAAGTAGAAGCATGTTATGCGCTGCTTGAGCAGGACTTCTTTGACTTTTATCCCGAACTGCTGGCGTTCGTTCGTCAGGCGCAGCGGGATCGCTATTGATTCAGGTCAACATGCGCAACGGCTTGTGCGCATAGAGTCACCGCGCTATTACGCGAGGTCCCTATGCGCCGCGATCCCATTGTGCTGTTTGATAACGGCTCCCATAAGTGTTTGTGCTTCGATAGCCTGGTTACAGGAGACGGAGTGCAATCCAACCAGTTTCTCATCATCGATCATGATGAATATCTACTATTCGATCCTGGCGGTGATCTGACCTATACGCCGCTGTCGCTGGAGCTGTCCAGGCACATTCCGCTGCAGGATCTGACCTATATCTTTGCATCGCACCAGGACCCCGACATTATCGCGGCGCTGGACAAATGGCTGCTGCATACGCGGGCTCAGGTCATCTGCTCGAAGCTGTGGGCACGCTTTCTGCCGCATTTGACGGCTGGCTATCTGTCCATTAGTCACAACCTGTCGGTCTTTGAGCGAACCATACCTTTGCCTGATCGAGGCCAGTCTTTCCGGCTGGGCCGATGCACCCTCATGGCCGTTCCCGCCCACTTTCTGCATTCAGTCGGTAATTTCCAGCTATACGATCCTGTCAGTCGAATTCTCTTTTCGGGCGATATGGGCGCCTCACTCGTGGATGACGCGGCACCGGTCGAGAATTTCGAGGCTCACATGCCCAGCATGGAGTGCTTTCATCGACGCTACATGGCCTGCAACAAGGCCTGCCGGCTATGGGCAGGCATGGTCAGGGAAATGAATGTTGCCATGATTGTGCCTCAGCACGGGCGGCCCTTTGCGTCGCCGCCCGTAATCAAGGCGTTTCTGGACTGGATCGAAACCCTGGAATGCGGGATCGACCTAATGACGCAGGAAGACTATCGCTTGCCTGCATGAAGGTAATGCTTGGGCGGATACTCCTGATGTAGCCGCTCCAGCAGTTCATCCTTGGCTGTCCAAAGCTGGTTAACCCAGGCCTGGAAGGCTGCGCGGTATTCGCTGTCCAGGTCGTAGCTCTTGCCCAGAAAGGCTGCGGGGATGGCAATCTCTTCGACACGCACGACAATGGCTGCAATCCGGCCGGAGAGCAGATCCCAAAGGCTCGGCGTTCCGTTGGGATAGTGGATGGTAACGTTGACCAGCGAATGCAGCTGCTCTCCCATCGCATCCAGCACAAAGGCGATACCGCCCGCACGCGGGCTCAACAAGTGACGATACGGCGCGTGCTGGGCGTCATGTTTGGCCTGGGTGAAACGGGTTCCTTCCAGAAAATTGAAGATTCCTACCGCCGTATCGCGAAAGCGCGCGCAGGCCCGGCGTGTAGTCTCAAGGTCCTTGCCACGCTTTTCAGGATGGCGGGCCAGATACGCTTTCGAATAGCGCTTCATGAAGGGAAAGTCGAGTGCCCACCAGCACAATCCAATGACAGGCACCCAGATAAGCTCTTGTTTGAGGAAGAACTTGAGCGGACGGATATGGCGATTCATCAGGTACTGGAGCGCAAAGATATCAACCCAGCTCTGATGGTTACTGGTCACCAGATAGGAGTGTTTGTAATCGAGGCTGGCGAGCCCGCGGACGTCCCAGTGGATGCGACCCGTCAGGCGAATCCAGAGATGATTACCACTGATCCAGGCCTCGTGGATGGCATTCATGAGGCGTCTGGACAGCCGTTGTGCAGTCGGGAAGGGCAGGCACAGCTTGAGTAGCGTTACGGCAAACAGCGGCCAGCACCAGAACAGCGTGTTGGCCGCCAGGAGCAGGCCGCCCACAAGACCACGGACCAGGCTAGGTAGATAATGAAGCATCAAGCATTCCCAACAGCAAAAGGGCGGCAAATCATAAAACAAGCCAGCGTCGGGAGACATGCTTCATAAGCGCTCACGGCAGGATTAAACCGGATTGGCCTCATGCTACTCAGCTTTTGGCGCACCAGCCGCATGGAAATGATTGCCCGATATGCTTCAAGCGCTGCGCCTCGTCGGTTACCCAGGTACGGGTTTGCCAGGGCGGGTCGTGGCGGAGGTGCTGGCTGTGCCCACAACTCAATAAAACTACCCAATGACCCTCTTCATCCTGATAAAAATCCAGAATGACACTCGTCTGCTTTGATGGCGGTGGGTCGCAATCGGAGCGATTGCCGCGTACACTTGACCTTTCATTCATCTTATTCAAAGGTTTTTACCATGCAGATTGCGGCCAACAAAGCGGTCTCCATCGACTATACCCTGACCAACGACGCCGGTGAGGTTATCGACAGTTCCGCTGGCGGCGCCCCGCTGGTATACCTGCATGGTGCAGGCAACATCATTCCGGGCCTTGAGCGTTCGCTCGAAGGCAAGCAGGCTGGCGATGAACTCAACGTTGCCGTCGAGCCTGAAGATGCGTATGGCGAGTACAGCCCTGAGCTGGTCGCTACCCTGAACCGCAGCATGTTCGAAGGTGTGGACGAGCTGGAAGTGGGTATGCAATTCCACGCTTCCGGTCCAGACGGCGGCATGCAGATCGTTACCGTGCGCGACATCGATGGCGATGACGTGACCGTTGACGGCAACCACCCGCTGGCTGGCCAGCGCCTGAACTTCAAGGTCAAGGTTGTGAACGTGCGTGATGCCTCTTCTGAAGAAGTCGCTCACGGTCACGTACACGGTGAAGGTGGTCATCAGCACTAAAACGCGACGGAAATCCTGGTGTGGCGGGAACGAACCCACACTAGAATGTCCAAGCGAGAGCGTCCGAAAGGGAACAGCCCGGTCGGACGCTTTTTTTACGCCTACTGTATTCACAAGGAGCACATCATGAGTGCGTTCCACGATCTCACCTTGCAAGGGCTGGATGGGAAGGATCTCCCCCTGGCACCTTACAAAGGCAAGGTGGTGTTGGTGGTTAATGTGGCATCCAAATGCGGATTGACCCCGCAATATGCGGGCCTGGAATCGCTGTATCAGACCTACCGCGACCGCGGGTTGGTCATCCTGGGCATTCCATGCAATCAATTCGCAGGCCAGGAGCCTGGAAGCGATGCGGATATTCAACAATTCTGTAGCACGAACTATGGCGTGTCGTTTCCTCTGTCGAGCAAGATCGAGGTAAACGGCCCGACACGTCATACCCTGTACCGGCAGTTGGCCGGTGAAGGTGCGGAGTTTCCCGGAGAGATCACCTGGAATTTCGAGAAATTCCTGGTAGGTCCCGATGGCCGGGTTCTGGCTCGTTTCAGCCCCCGAACTGCGCCAGATGATCCCAATCTGGTTCAGGCCATCGAGAAAGCGCTTCCCTAGCGCAAAGGCGGCGGGGCGAGCCGCGCAGTTACCGAGGCTCCCCCGCTGCAGGCAATGCCTTTGCGCCACCCTCTCTGACCCAAAATAGCGTCGCGCCAGCCACTGCTGCAGGCATGAACACCACATTCACGACCGGGACCAGAAGGGCCAGGTATGTAATTCCGCCAAATCCCAGGCAGCGTGTCCGCTTGCTACGCAACCAGGCCAGCATTTCGGTAAAGCCCAGCTTGTGGTTGTCCGCTGGATAGTCGATGTACTGCACCGCCATCATCCAGACGCCAAACAGCAGCCAAAGCGGTGGAGCAATTAGATTAAGTCCTGGAATGAACGAGAGCACCAATAACCCCAGTGCACGGGGTAGGTAGTACCGCAGTTTTTTGAATTCCCGCACCATGGTTCTGGGAATCATGGCAACTAACTCTCCCGTGCTGAACGGCGGGAAGTCGTCCTGGCCGCGTACCACGACCTCAACCTTCTCGGAGAGAAAGCCATTGAAAGGTGCCGCAATGATGTTAGCCACCATGGTGAACGTGAAATAGATCATGAACAGGACGAGTACGAAGAAAAAAACGTACAGCAACGGTACCAGTACATAATCCAGAAAGCTTAAGTATGAAGGAATGGAAGGCATCAGATGATGCACCCAGCCATTGAACTTGCTTAGCGCAAAGCTGATCGTTGCGATGAACAGGATGAGATTGATCGACAGGGGCAGTACGACAAAGCGACGCAGGCCAGGCCGCAGGATCAGTTTCAGGCCCTCACTGAAATACAAAGGGCCGGATAAAGGCTTGCTCATTCAAAACTCCGGTAGCGAGTAAGAGCGCAATAATGAAGCCTTATTACGGTCGAATGCCAATAGTGACCTGTAAACAGCCGTGACGTGATTCTAGGGTTGTGCGTTGTGGCGTACCATAGTGTCCGACATCAGGCGGGTCCGCATAGGTTATGCCTATGATTTGGATTGAAACTCGCCATTTTATCCAAAGCGGCAAGCCGCGTAGGCTGCTGCCTTATCGCGTTAAGGAGAGGCTAATGAGCGTTCTGGTAAACAAGCAGGCCCCGGATTTTACAGCTCCAGCTGTTCTAGCTAACGGTACTATTGTCGAGAACTTCCAGCTGTCCACTTTGCGTGGCAAATACGTTGTGCTGTTCTTCTGGCCGCTGGATTTCACCTTTGTTTGCCCGTCGGAAATCATTGCCCACAATAACCGCATCGCTAAATTCCGTGAGCTGGGCGTAGAGGTCGTTGGTGTGTCCATTGACTCTACCTACACGCACTACGCCTGGCGTAATACGCCAGTAGAGAAGGGCGGCATTGGCCCGGTCGAGTTCACCATGGTGGCTGACGTCAAGCACGAAGTAGTTCGCGCCTATGGTATCGAGCATTCGGATGGCGTGGCGTTGCGAGCGTCTTTCCTGATCGACAAGGAAGGCGTCGTGCAGCATCAAGTGGTCAACAACCTGCCGCTGGGCCGGGAAGTGGATGAGATGGTGCGTCTGGTTGAGGCACTGCAGTTCACTGAAGAGCATGGCGAAGTCTGCCCGGCTGGCTGGCGCAAGGGGCAGAAAGGTATGAAGGCCGACGCAGAGGGCGTCGCCAACTACCTGGCTGAGAATGCTCATAATCTGTAACTATTGGGCAGGCAGGTCCTACATGGGCCTGCCATCCAGACAAGGTTCTGGACAATAAGCGGGAAATCCCGCACGGTTCGCGGGCTGTCGACTTTGTAAGCCTTCCCCTGGTGCTTCGACAGCCCTTTTTATTATTAGCACGTGTGCCGACGCCCTATGCGCGGCATGGAGACAAACATGTCTGAAGTTCGTCATGCTCGAGTCATCATTCTCGGTTCCGGCCCTGCCGGTTACACCGCGGCAGTCTATGCTGCACGCGCCAACCTCAAGCCGTTACTGATTACTGGCATGCAGATGGGCGGACAGCTGACTACCACGACCGAGGTAGACAACTGGCCGGGCGACCCCCACGATCTGACAGGGCCTGCGCTCATGGAGCGGATGCGTGAGCATGCCCAGCGCTTTGAAACCGAGATCGTGTTCGACCATATCAACGGTGTGGATCTGGCCAACAAGCCTTTCACCCTCAAGGGTGACAGTGGCACCTATACCTGTGATGCACTGATCATCGCAACCGGCGCCAGTGCCCGCTACCTGGGCCTGACCAGCGAAGAGAGCTTCATGGGCAAGGGCGTGTCGGCCTGCGCCACCTGTGACGGTTTCTTCTACCGTAATCGGGAAGTGGCTGTGGTGGGCGGTGGTAACACTGCAGTGGAAGAGGCGCTTTACCTGGCCAACATTGCCAGCAAAGTCACGCTGATCCACCGTCGCGATACGTTCCGCGCTGAAAAGATTCTGCAGGACAAGCTGAAGTCCCGTGTGGCCGAAGGCAAGATCGAGCTGAAGCTCAACGCAGCTGTAGACGAAGTGCTGGGCGACAATATGGGCGTTACGGGTGTTCGCCTGAAGAACAATGATGGCAGCACGGATGAAATTCAGGTCGCCGGCCTGTTTGTTGCAATTGGCCATACGCCAAACTCCTCGCTGTTCGAAGGTCAGCTTGAGCTGAAGGATGGCTATGTAGTGGTCAAGGGCGGCCGTGAGTCCAATGCTACGGCAACTAGCATTGAGGGTGTGTTTGCTGCCGGTGATATCGCCGACCACACTTACCGTCAGGCGATTACCTCGGCAGGCGCTGGCTGCATGGCTGCGCTGGATGTCGAGCGCTACCTGGATGGCCTGGGCGATAACCTCTGGTAAGCCCTGTGGTTTCATGAAAAAGCCCCGCTTGTGCGGGGCTTTTTTGTTTGGCTGAATCAACCCGGGTCGCGATGATTCGGATGAAAGCCGCTCACTGGAACCTGTACGGTTTCACGAGTGGCTATGTCGATTCCTTCACTGGCGACCTCGGCCAGGAAATCAATCTCTTCTGGCGTGATGATGTAGGGCGGCAAGAAGTAGACCACGTTACCCAGCGGACGAAGCAGGGCTCCCCGGGTAAGTCCATGCTGGAATACCTTGAGGCCACGTCGTTCCTGCCAGGGGAATGGCGTCTTGGTGGCTTTGTCCTGAACCATCTCGATGGCGAGAGCCATCCCGGTCTGGCGCACTTCGGCCACATTGGAATGATCCACCAGATGCCGGGTGGCCTGTTGCATCCGCGCAGCCAGTGCCTGATTGGCCTCTATTACCTTGTCGTCTGCAAAGATATCCAGCGTTGCCAGGGCGGCGGCGCAGGCCAGCGGGTTGCCTGTGTAGCTGTGGGAATGCAGGAACGCACGCAGGGTATCGTATTCATCATAGAACGCCTGGTAGACGTCATCTGTAGTGAGGCAGGCTGCAAGAGGCAGATAGCCGCCTGTAAGAGCCTTGGACAGGCACAGAAAATCCGGACGGATACCGGCCTGCTCGCACGCAAACATCGTTCCGGTACGGCCAAAGCCGACGGCGATCTCGTCGTGGATAAGATGCACGCCATAGCGGTCACAGGCCTCACGCAGTAGCTTCAGGTAAACCGGATGGTACATGCGCATACCACCGGCACCCTGAATCAGCGGCTCGACGATGACAGCGGCTACTTCCTGATGATGCTCCGCCAGGGTCTGCTCCATATGGGCAAACATGGCGCGGGAATGCGTTTCCCAATCCATGCCTTCCGGGCGCAGGTAACAGTCGGGGCTGGGAACCTTGAAGGTATTCAGCAAGAGCGATTTATAGGTTTCGGTGAAAAGCGCAACATCGCCTACCGACATGGCCGCTACCGTTTCGCCATGGTAGCTGTTGGTCAAAGTGACAAACTTGTTCTTTTCTGGCTTTCCACTGTTGAGCCAGTAGTGATAGCTCATTTTCAACGCAACTTCGATGCAGGACGATCCGTTATCGGCATAGAAGACGCGATCGAGGCCCGCCGGGGTCAGCTGTACCAGTCGTTCGGACAACTCGATCACGGGCTGGTGGCTGAAGCCGGCCAGAATCACATGCTCCAGTTGGTCAACCTGATCCTTGATCCGCTGGTTGATACGTGGGTTGGCATGACCAAATACATTGACCCACCACGAGCTGACCGCATCAAGATAGCGGTTGCCCTCAAAGTCTTCCAGCCATACACCACGACCAGATTTGATCGGGATGACTGGCAAGCGCTCATGGTCTTTCATCTGGGTGCAGGGATGCCACAACACATCCAGGTCACGCTGCATCCACTCGGCATTCAGGCCCATAAAGGTCATCCTCCAAACACATTTGGCTGGCAAGCCTATGCAATGCTCCGAACGGTAGCAAGGCGCGTCTAGTGGATGCCGCTTCGCTGGCGTATGCTGCGCACCGCCGTTGGGGCTGAGGAGTCTGAAAGATGTCGGTACGTGTAGCGCGTCTCGGAGCGCTTGCTGTTTATGGGTTGTTCAGCGTATCTGCGCTGGCTGCAGGCAAGGTGGAAAAGCATGTTGAAAAGCATGCGGAAAAACCGACCGCAAAGGAAGCGGAGCAGCCTGTTGCCAAAGGTAATGGTCGGTCGGCCATCGTAATCGGCGCCGGCATGGCCGGTCTGGCCTCGGCCTATGAGCTGCAAAAAGCCGGTTGGCAGGTGACGCTACTTGAAGCCAAGCCCAGTGTTGGCGGACGTTCAGCGCTGGCGACCAGTGAGTGGATCGGTAATGCCAAGGCTCAGCCGGCCCTCAATAGCTATCTGGATACCTTCAAGATCAAGACGGTCGATGCACCTAGCTATGTGCGCACACCGGGTTATCTAATCGACGGGCAGTATTATTCGCCAGAAGATCTTACCCAAAAAATGCCGGACGTGAGCGCTGCACTCAAGCGCGTCGACAAGGCGCTGGATGAGCTTGCGGCATCAATCAGCGATCCGCTCAAGCCGACCGCTGGAAAAGGCCTGTTCGCACTGGATCAGACGAACGTGGCCAGCTGGCTGGATAAGCAGAACCTACCGCCATTGGCGCGCAAACTGATCAATCAGCGTATCCGTAGCCGCTATGATGAGCCATCGCGCCTGTCGCTGTTGTATCTGGCTCAGCAGACCCGCGCCTACAGGAATATCAGTGACGCCGATTTGCGTGCGGCCCGTCTGCCGGGTGGTAGTACCGTGCTGGCCCAGGCATTTGTCAAGCAGATCAAGACGCTCAAGCCCAACTCCAAGGTGTCGGCTATCTCGCAGGACAAGGATGGCGTGACCGTCAAGGTAGGGCCTACGGGGTACCATGCCGATTATGTGGTCATGGCAGTGCCCCTGCGTGCCTTAAGCTCGATCCAAATGACGCCGGAACTGGCCGAGGCACAGCGAGCTGCGCTCAAAGGCACGAACTATGGATGGAGAGACCAGATTCTTCTGAAGTTCAAGACGCCGGTCTGGGACAGCAAATCTCGTCTGTCTGGCGAAATCTATAGTGATCAGGGGCTGGGCATGCTGTGGATCGAGCCGGCCGTGAAAGGTGGCGCCAACGTGCTGATCAACCTGTCCGGTGATAATGCCCGTGTAATGCAGGCGTTCGGAGATCGCCAGTTGGCAGATCAAGTCCTGATCCGTCTGAACGCTTTTTATCCCAAGGCTCGCGGTGCATTTTCCGGCTACGAAGTGCGTCGCTACAGCACCGACCCAGGTGTAGGTGGTTCCTATCTGGCCTATGGCCCGGGGCAGGTCAGCCGTTACTGGCGTGTATGGGAGCAGCCTCAGGGGCGCGTCGTCTTTGCTGGCGAGCATACCGATGCGCTGCATCCGGGGACATTGGAAGGCGCCTTGGCCAGCGGTCAGCGGGCCGCTCGACAGGTCGAAGATCTCGCAGCAGGCAAATCCGCTGCGCCTGAGACCAAGCCTACCGATGCCAAGCCTGCCAGCCTTGCGCCTGACGCAGCACCTAAAGCTACTGACGAGAAAAAGGGCTTCTTTTCTCGCATGTTCTCCTGGATGCATTGATTTACGACATGTTTCACCGCCTGGCATCCTGCCGGGCGGTCTTCTAGCCTTACCCCTCTAGCACCTACGTTTTCCGTTCAGCCAGAGTTGTCATCTTGTTCTATCTAATAAAACGATCGATTAAAGCAACTTTTTCCGCTTCATTTCGATACGTTTATCGCTAGGCTTGCTAGCAGCATGAACAAGGAGATTCATGATGAATTGGCGTAACGATCCGCATCGCTATGGGCTTGTCAGCGTAACCCTGCATTGGGTGATGGCGATCGCCATCGTTGCCCTCTTTTGGCTTGGACTGTGGATGCGGGGGCTTGATTACTACAGTCCCTGGTATCACCGAGCACCCGAGATTCACAAGGGCATCGGCATTCTTCTGCTGATTGCTCTGCTCATGCGTATCGTCTGGCGTTTCGTCAGTCGGCCGCCTGCCATCGAAGGAAGCCGAACGACTCAATTGGCTGCCACGTTTGGCCATCTGGCGCTGTATGCACTCATGTTGGGCGTTATGGTCGCCGGTTATTTCATCTCGACGGCTGAAGGCCAACCGATCAACGTATTTGGCTGGTTCAATGTGCCGGCTACCGTCAGTGGGTTGCGTGATCAGGCTGATTGGGCTGGGGCGATTCATCTCTGGTTGGCCTGGACGTTGATCATTCTGAGCGGGCTGCATGTACTTGCCGCGCTCAAGCACCACTTTATCGACCGCGATGCCACATTGTTACGCATGTTCGGCCGACGCCGGGCATGACGTGACCTATTTCAGAAGGGAGACATCATGATGTTGAAGAAAAGCTTCGCTGCTCTGGCATTGGGAACTGCACTGTTGACCGCCGGCCACGCCACGGCCGCCGATTACAAGATCGACAAGGAAGGGCAGCATGCCTTTATCCAGTTCCGTATTCAGCACCTGGGCTACAGCTGGCTCTATGGGACATTCAAGGATTTTGATGGCAATTTCACCTATGACGAAAAAAATCCGTCTGCAGACAAGGTGAAGGTTACGATCAAGACCGATAGCGTCGACACCAACCATGCCGAACGTGACAAGCATTTACGCAGCGCCGACTTCCTGAACGTATCAGCGCATCCGACGGCAACCTTCGAGTCCACCAAGGTGACGCCGACAGGTGATAATGCAGCTGACATCGAAGGCAATCTGACGCTCAACGGCGTGACCAAGCCTGTCGTGATCAAGGCCAAGCTGATGGGGCAGGGCAATGACCCGTGGGGTGGCTACCGCGCCGGATTTGAAGGCTCGACCAAGCTCAAGCTCAAGGATTTCAACATCCAACGTGACCTGGGTCCGGCTTCGCAAGAGGTTGAGTTGACCCTGTCACTGGAAGGTGTACGCCAGTAACTAAATATTTCGATACACAAAGCGCAGTTCCGCAAGGGCTGCGCTTTTTTTATGGGCCTAGTCTAACAAACGTGATAATAGCCTTTAAATCTTCATAACTTCTGCACACTGTCTAGGCTAAATAACCAAGTTCAGCAGTGCTCTAGCCTGTTAACCATGAAACGCATCACATCGAATGCGAGTCTGTTGAAAGCTCAGGAGCAAGATGCCAAATGGTTTTTTCAATCGCTTGGATAAGTCCCCGCAGGCGACTTGTTCCTGTTTACAAACAACCATGTACGTAAGTATATTGGGCGATCACAAGAATCTGCCAAGAATGATGCGGCCGCATAGCGTCGCGTTGCCTAGCACCCTATTCAAAGGTTTTGTTCAAGGACTCCGATATGCACATCAAGTCGGCGCATGCTTATTTTGTCCCGGTTTTATTGCTGGCGACGCTGACGCTCAATGGATGCGGTAAGCAGGATCAGGATCAGCAGGCTCAGCAACAGCAGCCACAAGCGGTTGAAGTGGGTGTGGTTACGCTCAAGGAACAGCCGGTTACCCTGACGACTGAATTACCTGGCCGGACCTCGGCATTCCGTGTAGCGGAAGTCAGGCCTCAGGTCGGTGGTATTCTCCAGAAGCGTTACTTCAAGGAAGGTTCTGAGGTCAAGGCTGGCCAGCAGCTCTATCAGATCGATCCTCGCACCTATCAGGCCAACCTGAATGCAGCCAAGGCCACTTTGGCACAGGCGCAGGCGACCATGGCGTCCAACCGGCTCAAGGCCCAGCGCTATGCTGCCTTGGTAAAGGACGAAGCGATCAGCCGCCAGGAAGCGGATGACGCCCAGGCGACTCTCAAGCAGAACGAAGCCCAGGTAGAGACTGCCAAGGCTGATCTGCGTACTGCTGAGATCAATTTAGCCTATACCAAGGTGACGGCGCCGATTTCGGGACAGATCAGTCGTTCACTGGTGACAGAAGGTGCTCTGGTTACTGCTGATCAGGCGACTGCCTTGGCCATCATCAACCAGCTTGATCCCATTTATGTGGACGTGACGCAGTCCAGTACCGAGATGCTGCGTCTGCGACGTGAGCTGGACAGCGGTCTGATCAAGCGGGCGGGTGAGGATGCCGCCCAGGTGAAGCTGATGCTGGAAGACGGTTCCGAATACAAGCATCTGGGCAAGCTGCAGTTCTCTGAGGTGTCAGTGGATCAGGGAACCGGCTCGGTTACCATTCGTGCAGAGTTTCCCAACCCTGACCGGTTGTTGCTGCCAGGCATGTTCGTGCGTGCGCAACTGCAGGAAGGAGTCCGTCAGACGGCTATCCTGGCGCCACAGCAGGGCATCTCGCGCGACCTGAGAGGTAACGCCGTAGCGATGGTTGTTACGCCGGACAACAAGGTTGAGCAGCGTACCGTGAAGACCGAGCGTACGATCGGCACCAACTGGCTGATCTCCGATGGCCTGAAGGCGGGCGACCAATTGATTACGGAAAACCTGCAGCGTATTCGCCCGGGTGCTTCGGTTACGACCAAGCCGGCCACCAATGTGGCTGGGCCTGGCGATTCGGCACAACCTGCTCAGCAGGATAGTGCCGACAAGCAGCAATAAGGGAGCCGCTGTCGATGTCAAGATTCTTTATTGACCGCCCCATTTTCGCCTGGGTACTTGCCCTGGTGATCATGCTGGCGGGCGGTCTCGCCATTCTTAACCTACCGATCAACCAGTACCCAAACATCGCGGCACCGGCTGTTTCGATCCAGGTGAGCTATCCCGGCGCGTCGGCACAGACCGTTCAGGATACAGTCGTCCAGGTCATCGAACAGCAGATGAACGGGATCGACAACTTGCGTTATCTCTCCTCGGAGTCCAACTCCGATGGCAGCATGACCATTATCGTGACCTTTAACCAAGGCACGGACCCGGACATTGCGCAGGTTCAGGTACAGAACAAGCTGCAGCTGGCGACACCGCTTCTGCCTCAGGAGGTGCAGCAGCAGGGCCTTCGGGTGGCCAAGTATCAGCGTAACTTCATGCTGGTAGTGGGTCTGGTGTCAAACAACGACTCCCTGACTCGTGAGGATCTGTCCAACTACATCGTGTCCAACATGCGTGACCCCATCGCGCGGACCCCGGGTGTAGGTGATTTCCAGGTCTTCGGCTCGCAGTACGCCATGCGTATTTGGCTGGATCCGGCCAAGCTGAATAAATATCAGTTAATTCCCGGAGATGTTTCCAATGCCATTCAGAGCCAGAACGTCCAGTTGGCTTCGGGCTCGCTGGGCGGTTTGCCTGCCGTTGAAAACCAGCAACTCACCGCTACGATCATTGGCCGTACCCGTCTGGAAACCCCAGAGCAGTTCGGTAACATTTTCCTGAAGGTCAATCCCGATGGTTCCCAGGTGCGGCTGCGTGACGTCGCACGTATCGAGCTGGGCGGTGAAAACTATTCGATCGACGCCCAGTTCAACGGCAAGCCTGCGTCGGGTATGGCGCTGCGTCTGGCGACCGGGGCCAACCTTCTGGACACGTCCAAGGCCGTTCGTGCGACCATCGAGCAACTCAAGCCGTTCATGCCTGAAGGCATGGAAGTGGTGTACCCATATGACACCACGCCTGTTGTAACTGCCTCCATTCATGAGGTGGTCAAGACACTGGGCGAGGCGATTCTGCTCGTATTCCTCGTGATGTATCTGTTCCTGCAGAACTTCCGAGCCACTTTGATCCCGACTATTGCAGTTCCGGTCGTTCTGCTGGGTACGTTCGGTATCCTGTTCGCGTCAGGCTTTACCATCAATATCCTGACCATGTTCGGGATGGTGCTGGCGATTGGTCTGCTCGTGGACGATGCCATCGTTGTGGTGGAAAACGTCGAACGGGTCATGGCGGAAGAGGGGCTAAGTCCCAAGGAAGCGACCCGCAAGTCCATGGATCAGATCCAGGGCGCGCTGGTGGGTATCGCTCTGGTGCTGTCAGCGGTATTCGTGCCGATGGCCTTCTTTGGCGGCTCGACCGGGGTGATCTACCGGCAGTTCTCGATTACCATTGTTTCCGCTATGGCCCTATCGGTGCTGGTTGCTTTGATCCTGACGCCAGCGCTGTGTGCCACGATCCTCAAGCCGGTCGACAAGAACCATCACGAGAAGCGCGGCTTCTTTGGCTGGTTCAACCGCAAGTTCGACAGTGGCGTCAACCGTTATGAGCGCAGCGTCGCTACTGTTATCCGTCACAAGGTACCGTTCCTGCTGGTATATGTCGTCATTCTGGCTGGCATGGCGTTCATGTTTACCCGCATTGCATCATCCTTCCTGCCTGAGGAAGACCAGGGCGTAATTTTCGTGCAGGTAACCACACCAACCGGATCGTCTGCGGCACGTACCCAGGTTGCGCTGGATCAGATGCGCGAAATGATGATGAAGAACGAGCCGTCGGCAGTCAGCTCCATGTTTACGGTCAACGGCTTCAGCTTTGCCGGTCGTGGTCAGAGCTCCGGCCTTGCATTCGTTCAGCTCAAGCCTTGGGAAGATCGTCCGGATGCCAAGGACCGCGCCAGTGCTGTAGCCGGACGCGCCATGGGTTATCTGTCGCAGATCAAGGATGCCATGATCTTTGCCATCGTTCCGCCAGCGGTACTTGAGCTGGGTAACGCTACCGGTTTCGACTTCTATCTTCAGGACAACTCCGGCCTTGGCCATGAGAAGTTGATGGAGGCGCGTAATCAATTGCTGGGCATGGCGGCACAGAATCCGAAGCTGACTCAGACTCGCCCCAATGGTTTGAATGACGAAGCGCAGTACAAGCTGATCATCGACGATGAAAAGGCCCGTGCGCTAGGTCTGTCCCAGACCGATATCAACCAGACCTTGTCAATTGCCTGGGCCTCCAGTTACGTCAATGACTTCATCGACAGAGGCCGCGTAAAGCGTGTGTATATACAGGGCGAAGCCGATTCACGGATGAATCCGGAAGATCTGAGCAAGTGGTACGTACGTAACAGCAATGGCGAGATGGTGCCGGTATCGGCTTTTGCCCATGGCGAGTGGGTCTACGGCTCACCCAAGCTCGAGCGTTATAACGGTATCTCGTCTGTCGAGATCCAGGGCTCTCCTGCGCCTGGTTACAGTACGGGCGATGCCATGACCGAAATCGAGAATATGGCCAAGGAGCTACCGCAGGGCGTTGGTATTGCCTGGACCGGCATGTCGTATGAAGAACGACTTTCAGGTTCGCAGGCACCTGCCTTGTATGCCTTGTCCCTGGTAGTGGTCTTCCTCTGCCTGGCAGCACTGTATGAGAGCTGGTCGATCCCGATTGCGGTCATTCTGGTAGTACCGCTGGGCGTGATCGGTGCGCTCCTGGCTACCTACTTCCGAGGTTTGGCAAACGACGTGTTCTTCCAGGTGGGCCTGCTAACCACCATTGGTTTGTCAGCCAAGAACGCGATTCTGATCGTGGAGTTTGCCAAGGAGTTGCACGAGGGCGGCAAGAGCATCGTCGATGCCGCCGTAGAAGCCGCACGGATGCGTCTACGCCCGATTATCATGACGTCCATGGCCTTTATCTTGGGCGTGGTTCCGCTGGCCATCTCCAATGGTGCCAGCTCCGGTAGTCAGCATGCGGTTGGTACGGGCGTGATTGGCGGGATGGTAACCGCAACCGTTTTGGCGATCTTCTGGATTCCCATGTTCTACGTCGTGGTCAGCAGTCTGTTCAAGGACAAGGCTTCACGTGATCAGGAATCAGGCGCCGAGGGAAGACATTGAGTATGAAGAAGTCTCTTTTATCCATCGCAATAGGTGCAGTGCTGCTTTCGGGCTGCACCCTGATTCCCGACTACGAGCGGCCTGCATCGCCTGTGGAAAACGCTTGGCCGCAAGGCGAGGCGTACAAAGGCAATCCAACCAGCAGTGGTTCGGAATACACGGCCGATATTGGCTGGCGTGAGTTCTATAGCGATCCGCAATTGCAGCGTCTGATTCAAGTCGCTCTGGATAACAACCGTGATCTGCGGCAGGCGGCTCTGAATGTTCGCCTGTATCAGGCGCAGTATCGTATCCAGCGTGCAGAGCTGTTCCCGACCATTGGCGTCAATGCCAATGGTTCGCGGACGCGTACGCCAGCAGACATGAGCTCGGCAGCGGCGATCCAGGAGTTGCTGCAAAGCACTGGTCAGGCTGGCGCGGGAAGCTCTCGTAGCGGCTCGATCAACAGCCAATACACGGTAACGCTTGGCATGTCGGCCTATGAGCTGGATCTATTCGGTCGGTTGCGTAGTTTGAACGAGCAGGCCTTGCAAAGTTATTTTGCAACCGTTGAGGCGCGGCGCAGTACGCAGATCAGCCTGATTTCCGAAGTGGCCAACGCCTACTTCACTTGGAAAACCGATCAGAAATTGCTCCAGCTTACCCGCGATACACTGGACGCTTATCAGCGCTCATTCGATCTGACCAAGCGTCTGCTGGATAATGGGGTGGGTAGCGGTCTGGATCTACGTCAGTCCCGTACGGCGCTGGAAGGCGCTCGGGCGAGTCTTGCGCAGTACACTCGTCAGGAGGCGCAGGATCGCAATGCGCTGGGGTTGCTGTTGGGCGCGCCCTTGCCGACCGATCTACCGGCCGGCAAGAGCCTGGATGACAATGACCTGCTGGCCAAGCTGCCAGCTGGCTTGCCGTCGCAGCTGTTGCAGCGCCGTCCGGATGTTTTGCAGGCCGAGCTTAACCTTAAGGCAGCCAATGCCAATATCGGAGCCGCCAGGGCAGCGTTCTTCCCAAGCATCAGCCTGACCGCCCAGGGTGGAACGGGTAGCCGGGAGCTTTCTGGCTTGTTTGATGCCCATTCGGGATACTGGACGTTCGCGCCCAGCATCAATATCCCGATCTTTACCGCCGGTAGTCTGAAGGCAAGCCTTGATGCGGCCAAGATCCAGAAGGACATCAATATCGCTGCGTATGAGAAAGCCATCCAGACAGCCTTCCGGGAAGTGTCTGATTCTCTAGCTGCACAGGGAACTTATGATGACCAGCTTCAGGCCCAGCGTGATCTGGTGACGGCAAGTCAGGAGTATTACGATCTGGCTGAGAAGCGTTACCGTCAGGGCATCGATAACTACCTGACTGTGCTTGATGCGCAGCGATCCTTATATTCGGCTCAGGAGCAGCTGCTCGCAGACCGCCTTAATCAGCTCAGCAGCAGTGTGACGCTGTACAAGGCGTTAGGCGGTGGCTGGTTGGAGCGTACGACGGATAACAACGTCAGTGCGACGCCCGCAATCACATCAAAGCGCTAGTAAGGCAGACATGAAAAAGCCGACTCGATTGAGTCGGCTTTTTTTATGCCTATTTTTCCCTCCAGCCTGCGCGGGAGGGAAAACGCATCAAGCGTCAGCGTCAGCCGAGCGATTACGTGTCAGCAAGGCAGGCTTTTCAGCCTTTGGACGAACCTGGAGCGAATCCAGTTGCTCAGGCGTCAGCATGCGGTCTGCACGAGAAGGCTTGTGCAGAATGCGAGGTTGCGGCTTGCTGGGTGCACGCTCCTCTGTCATAGCGGGACGCGGCTCACGGGGTTCGCGTGGCTGGTAAGGACGATTCTCCTGACGGGGACGTTGTCCGGCCGGCTTGTTACGACGCTTGTTCTGAGCTGGGCCACGACTGTCGGTTGCAGGCGCGTTGCTAGCATTGGCCGCACCTTGTCTAGGACGGGGCGGGCGTGCTTGAGCCGTAGCGCCTGAAGTCGCTGCGCCTTGGCTATGGGTACGCGGCGGTTGCCCTTGACCTGGACGACGCGGACCACCATTACGGCGATTCTTGCCTTGATAAGGGCTGACATAATCGACCCGGTTACCAAAGTTATCGAAATCGTCATCTAGAAACTCTTCCGGATCGCGGTTCTGGGGGCTCTGAGTTGTCTGCTGTGGCTGGCGCTCGCCGCTGCGCTCCTGGCGTGGCTTGTTTCTACCGGCGCGTGCCTGGTCCTGACCCTGACTCTGGCTCTGCTGGCGGCCACGACGTGGCTGGCGTGCCTGCCGCTCCTCGTGCTGTGGTGCTGCGTGTTCAGCAGAAACTTCACCTTCCGCTGCTCTTGCAGGCTGCTCTTTGCGGGGTGCACGTGGCTGTCGTGCCTGGCGACGGGGCTCGCGTGGCTCACGCGCTTCCACTTTCTCAACCGGTGCGCTGGCAGGGTCAAAGCCCTGCATGTCACCGTCAGGGATGTTCTGCTTGGTCAGGCGCTCGATGGCGCGCAGCAGTTTCTCCTCGTCGGGAGACACAAGGGATATGGCTTCGCCGCTACGACCGGCACGACCTGTACGGCCGATGCGGTGTACGTAATCTTCCTCCACGTTCGGCAACTCGAAGTTGACGACATGGGGAAGCTGGTCGATGTCCAGACCGCGAGCGGCAATATCGGTTGCTACGAGCACGCGAATGGAATTGTCCTTGAAATCGGCCAGCGCTTTGGTACGTGCGTTCTGGCTCTTGTTTCCATGGATAGGCGCAGCCGGAAGGCCGTTCTTGTTCAGGTATTCGGCCAGGCGGTTGGCACCGTGCTTGGTCCGTGTGAAGACCAGCACTTGTTCCCAGGCGCCAAGAGTAATCAGATGAGCCAGCAAGGCGCGTTTCTGGGCAGCGGCAATACGGAAGACACGCTGCTCGATACGTTCGACCGTGGTGTTTGGCGGCGTGACCTGGATGCGCTCGGGATTACGCAGGAGCTTGTCGGCCAAATCGGTAATGTCTTTGGAGAACGTTGCCGAAAACAGCAGGTTCTGCCGTTCTTTGGGAAGCAGGGCGAGAACCTTCTTCACGTCGTGAATGAAGCCCATGTCGAGCATGCGGTCAGCTTCGTCCAGCACGAGAATCTCGATGGCTGACAGATCGACGTTATTCTGACCGGCAAGGTCCAGAAGACGACCAGGGCACGCTACCAGGACGTCAAGGCCCTTGGAGAGCGCAGTGACCTGGGGCTTCATGCCAACACCACCAAAGATGCAGGTGCTACGCATGGGAAGGTCGCGTGCATAGATCTTGAAACTATCATGCACTTGGGCGGCCAGCTCCCGGGTAGGCGTCAATACCAACACACGGGCTTGGCGCGGACCGGCTTTTTTGCCGTCAGGTTGTCCGTTCGGAAAGAGCCGCTCGAGAACGGGGAGGGCGAATCCACCCGTCTTGCCAGTACCGGTCTGGGCGGCAACCATCAGGTCACGGCCTTGCAGTACAGCGGGAATGGCCCGTTGTTGAACGGGAGTCGGGTTGACATAACCCGCGTCGTTTACTGCGCGGGATAGGGCCTCGGAGAGACCGAGGGAAGTGAAGGACATGCGGGGTTCCTGTCTACTAAGTCGGCGTCCCGCCGACGTTGGGGCGCGGTTTCGCCTGAAACTGACGACAATAATGTGTTCGTCTTCTCCACACGCTACCGCCCTGCGCTGGGTGGAAGGCTGGAAAATGGCTCCAGGCGATGATGTTCAGCTTTTAAAGCCAAGGTTATTCCAAATGGCCAGGCTGGGTTCAGCCTGATTCAATGTGTAGAAGTGCAGGGCAGGCGCTCCGCCGGCCAGCAAGCGTTCACACATGTCTGTCACGATTTCCTGGCCAAACGCCTGAATGCTTTTGACATCGTCAGCATACGCTTCCAACTGCTTGCGAATCCAGCGTGGGATTTCGGCGCCACAGGCTTCGGAAAAGCGAGCCAGGCTGCTGTAGTTGGTAATCGGCATGATGCCAGGAATGATGGGTACGTCTGCGCCTAGCTTGCACGCTCTGTCGACAAAATGAAAGTAGCTGTCGGCATTAAAAAAGTATTGTGTGATCGCGCCGTTGGCTCCAGCCTTGATTTTGCGAACAAAATTGGCGAGATCGGCTTCGAAGTTGCGTGCCTGGGGATGAACTTCCGGATAAGCGGCAACTTCAATGTGAAAATGATCACCGGTTTCTTCGCGGATAAAGCTGACCAACTCGTTGGCGTAACGCAGTTCGCCGCCGGAAATTCCCATGCCGGAAGGAAGATCACCGCGCAGTGCCACAATACGCGTGATGCCCGCTTCACGGTAGCGAATCAGCAGGTCCCGTAATTCGGCCTTGGAGTCGCCTACGCAGGAGAGATGGGGCGCTGTAGGAATCCGAATCTCGCTGTCGAGCTGAAGAACGGTATTGAGGGTACGGTCCCGGGTCGAGCCGCCAGCACCATAAGTGCAGGAGAAGAATTCTGGGGAGTAGCCGGCCAGCTGGCGAGCAGTATTGAGCAATTTTTCGTGGCCGGCTTCGGTCTTCGTCGGGAAGAACTCGAAACTGACGTTGGGTGTGGTACGAGTCATGGGTAATCCCTGGAGCGCATTGGCGCTTCCTCAAGAAACACCGCCGCTTGGGCGGTGTTGTCCTGAACTGCCGAGGAGAAGGGGAAGACCTTCTCCGTGTCGATTGATGCCTACCGCTTAGTAGCGATAGGTTTCCGGCTTGAACGGGCCGTCCTGCTCAACGCCGATGTAGTCCGCCTGTTCTTTGGTCAGACGTGTCACGACACCGCCGAAGCCCTTGACCATTTCCAGCGCCACTTCTTCGTCCAGCTTCTTGGGCAGAACCATAACCGTGACGTTCTTGGTCTTTTCGACTACAGGAAGGTCGGCGAACTTTTCATTGAACAGGTGCATCTGCGCCAGAACCTGGTTGGCAAAGGAGCCGTCCATGATGCGGCTTGGGTGGCCGGTCGCGTTGCCCAGGTTGACCAGGCGACCTTCGGCCAGCAGGATTAGATAATCATCGTTGGCCGGATCGATGTCCTTACCGGTGCGGTGAATCTTGTGAACCTGCGGCTTCACTTCTTCCCAGCCCCAGTTCTTGCGCATGAAAGCTGTATCGATTTCATTGTCGAAATGGCCGATGTTGCACACCACGGCGCGCTTCTTCAGCTTTTTCAGCATATTGGCGTCGCAGACGTTGGCGTTGCCGGTGGTGGTGACGATCAGGTCGATCTTGCCCAGCAGGTCGGCATCAACGCAGGCTTCGGTGCCATCGTTCTGACCATTCTTGTAGGGCGAAACGACTTCATAGCCGTCCATGCAGGCCTGCATGGCACAGATCGGGTCGACTTCGGACACTTTCACGATCATGCCTTCCTGGCGTAGGGAGGCAGCAGAACCCTTGCCTACGTCGCCATAGCCGACAACCAGCGCCTGCTTGCCGGAGAGCAGGTGGTCGGTGGCGCGCTTGATGGCGTCGTTCAGGCTGTGACGGCAGCCGTACTTGTTGTCGTTCTTGCTCTTGGTAACGGAGTCATTGACGTTGATCGCCGGGATCTTCAGGGTGCCTTTCTTCAGCATGTCCTGCAGGCGATGTACACCAGTGGTGGTTTCTTCAGTAACGCCGTGAATCTTTTCCAGGGCCTGCGGGTACTTATCATGTAGGATCTGGGTCAGGTCGCCACCATCGTCCAGGACCATGTTGGCATCCCAGGGCTGGCCATCTTTCAGGATGGTCTGCTCGATGCACCACTCGTATTCTTCTTCGGTTTCACCTTTCCAGGCAAAGACCGGAATACCGGCAGCGGCAATGGCGGCAGCGGCCTGATCCTGGGTAGAGAAGATGTTGCAGGAGGACCAACGCACTTCAGCGCCCAGCGCGACCAGTGTTTCGATCAGCACGGCAGTCTGGATGGTCATGTGGATGCAGCCCAGGATCTTGGCACCCTTGAGCGGTTGCTCGCCGGCGTACTTGCGACGCAGGGCCATCAGGGCAGGCATTTCGGACTCGGCGATGATGATTTCGCGGCGGCCCCAGTCAGCCAGGGAAATGTCGGCAACCTTGTAGTCGTTGAAACCGGCAGGCGTGATAACAGCGCTCATTAAGCTCTCCATTCGTTCGAAGTTGTTGGCTGCCCCGGCGATAACGTGCCGCTGCAGGACAGCTGTAAATGCGAATGGGCGCCGTTGATGCGTGTGCAGGCCAGGCCTGCGGCTACGCTCCCCCGAGCCTGACAGGGAAACCCTGCTGCAGCGCCCCTCGGTAGGATGGCGGGTGGCGATTTGAAAATCGCCATGGGCTCGAAGTATAGCGGGCAATCCCCAGGCTTTGTAGGTGTACCGGATTCATGATGATCAGTAATTGACTGCATAGAGAGGAACGACCGCTTCGGTGGCTTCTCTAACCGGCGGAAGGGGTTAAGCTTGTGTACCGCTATTACTCAAGGAGACGACATGAATTTCCATACACGCAAGTGGGTAAAGCCCGAGGATCTGAACGCCAACAACACTCTGTTTGGCGGCAGCCTGCTGAAGTGGATAGACGAAGAGGCTGCGATTTATGCCATCGTTCAGTTGGGCAACCAGCGGGTCGTCACCAAATATATTTCCGAGATCAATTTTGTCAGCGCATCGCGTATCGGTGACATCATCGAGCTAGGGATCACGGCTACTGAATTTGGCCGCAGCTCCATTACCCTGCGCTGTGAAGTCCGCAACAAGATTACCCGCAAGAGCATTCTGACCATCGACAAGATCGTCTTCGTCAACCTGGACGAGGAGGGTAATCCGACTCCCCATGGCAAGACGAAGATCACGTACATCGAAGATCAGTTCAAGGATGAAGAAAAGGGCGCCTGAGTCGCTCTAGGTTCGCGACAGACCTTGGAGTAGCCTTGGCGTTTACTGCTCGTATCGGAAATGCCATGGCTAATCACAAGATCGAGATCCGCCGCAGGAATACGCAGAAGATATTGCTGGCTGCCGAAAAGGTGTTTGCCGAGAAAGGGTTTGGTGCTGCTTCCATGGGCGATATTGCCCAGGAAGCAGAGCTGCCGCGGTCGAACCTGCATTATTACTTCTCGACCAAGGATGACCTGTACCGTGAGGTGGTGCTCGGATTACTGGAACTCTGGAAACAGGATGCCATCTGTTTCGAGCAGTTCGATGACCCCCGGGTAGTGCTGGCGAGCTATATCCGCGCCAAGATGAACCACTCCCGTACGCGTCCCTATGGCTCAAAGATCTGGGCCAACGAAATCATGCATGGTGCACCGCTGCTGGGGGCCGCTCTGGATGAACACCTGATGGAGTGGGCCAGACTCAAGCAGGCCAAGATCAAGCAGTGGGTGGATGACAAACGTATCCTGCCGGTAGAGCCGGCTTATCTGCTCTACATGATCTGGGCCTCGACTCAGCACTATGCAGACTTCAATTATCAGATCGACCTAATCAACGGTCATACGGCCTTGAGTGATCGGCAATTCGAGCAGGCTGTACAGACGGTGACGGCGGTTATCCTGCGAGGAATTGGTCTGGAGCCTTGAGCATTCCTAACGTAGCTGTCAGGAATAAAGGGTATCCGGCGCTGCCTTGGTGATCGTCGCTCACCAAATTGTTGCACAGGCTATGGCTTGGCTTTTCTGAACTTAATCAATGAGTTGGTTGCTTTTGCAACGCTTGCAAGCGATCACACTGCCTTTTTTCTGCACCAGTTTGATTCCTGACAACGCTGTTAGGACGCTTCGCTTCGGTGATCAGCTGCCATTGCCTTGCTAGGCAAACCAATATTCCAGGTGTGATATCAAGGACTTAGCGCAAGGCCCGCTCCCCTGACTGTTTTCGATCACGGTTCCGGCACGCTTATTGAGAGAAAGGGCGATCAGCCTGCTAGCAGGACCTACTCACCCCTATGAGAGAAAACAGGGAGAGCATGCCATGCCATACAACAGATCCGAAGTGATTGTGCGCGATGGTCTTCATGAGCTTCATGCCGGCCCGGATGTTCTGGACAGCCCACGTTATAACCACGACATGGCGCCTACTCAGGTAGCGGAGCGTTCCTGGAATAAGTGGCATATCGCAGCGCTGTGGGTGGGCATGGCCATCTGCGTACCCACGTACACCCTGGGTGGCGTACTGACGGCTTACTTTGGATTATCAGTGGGCGAGGCGCTGGCTACCATTCTGCTGGCCAACCTGATCGTGCTGATTCCCCTGACATTGAATGCATTTCCAGGCACCAAGTACGGGATTCCTTTTCCGGTCCTCCTGCGCAGCTCCTTTGGTATTCTGGGCTCGAACGTGCCCTGCCTGATTCGAGCAGTCGTGGCCTGCGGTTGGTTTGGCATCCAGACGATGTTTGGCGGTTTGGCGATTCACCTGTTTCTCGGGTCACTTTTCGAGGGCTGGAAGGCCTTGGGCAGTACGGGTGAGGTCATTGGCTTCATGGTGTTCTGGACGGCCAATCTTTGGGTGGTCATTCGAGGCGCCGAGTCGATCAAGTGGCTGGAGACCTTGTCTGCACCGCTCCTGTTACTTGTCGGGGTCGGTCTTCTGATGTGGGCGATGCCCCATGTGTCGATGACGGAGCTCCTGTCCCAGCCAGCCAAACGACCGGAAGGCGAGGGGGTGACCAAGTATTTTCTGGCAGGCCTGACTGCCATGGTGGGTTTCTGGGCGACTCTCTCGCTGAACATTCCAGACTTCAGTCGCTATGCCAGAAGCCAGAAGGATCAGATCATAGGGCAGGTAATTGGCCTGCCGGTCACCATGTTCCTGTTTGCCTCCCTGGGCGTGGTAATGACGGCCGCTTCGGCGGCCCTGGTGGGCGAGACGGTGTCTGATCCGGTTTCGCTTATCGGTCATATCCAGAGCCCTGTTTGGGTCGCCTTGGCCATGGCCTTGATCGTAGTTGCGACGCTGTCGACCAATACAGCTGCCAATATCGTTTCGCCCACGAATGATTTCCAGAATCTTGCGCCCCGGCTCATCAATCGGACCCGAGCCGTATTGATAACTGGGTTGGTGGGCCTGGCGCTGATGGCCCATGAACTGCTCAAGAAACTAGGCTGGATTGTCTCGGATGTCAGCTTGGAGAGCGTGTATTCGAACTGGCTGCTGGGGTACTCCAGTCTTCTGGGGCCCATCGCCGGCATCATGGTGGTGGACTATTTCATCGTGAAAAAGCAGCAGCTTGATCTGGCCGGGTTATACCGTGACGACTATTACCCAGCCTACAACGTGGCGGGTTTCGTTGCGTTCGGTATTCCTGTCGTGCTGACGCTCATGGCGTTGACAACGGGTGTCATGACCTGGTTTTACGATTACGGCTGGTTTACCGGTTCGGCACTTGGTGGGGTGATCTACTTTGCCTGTGCCGGGCAGCGTCATCGCAGCCCGGCGCCGCTGGCCAGACCTTCGCTGTGAAGGCCCTGACTAGACTTCCAGGGTAATGAGTTCGGCGTTGACCTCAGTACCCTGTATGGTCAGGCGTCCCAGAGAGACAGGCAGCTTGAAGCGGCGAGGGCCAGGGCTGCCTGGGTTGAAGTAGAGTACGCCCTCGCGCTCCTCCCGTTTTGGCTTATGTGAATGCCCGCAGATTACGACGCGAATACCTTCGGCCGCCGGATCAATCACCAGATCCTGGAGGATGTGGATCACGTAGAGGTCGACCTCGCCAAAACGAAGCGTAGCTGTTTCAGGTAGGGTCTGGGCCCAGTCGTCCGTGTCGTTATTGCCGCGGACGACGGTAAGGGGAGCTATTTCCCGAAGTCGCTCAAGGATTTCGGGCTTGCCGATATCACCGGCATGGATGATATGGTCGCTCCCTTCAAGTGCACTCAATGCGCCGGGACGCAGGAGATTGTGCGTATCGGCGATAACGCCAATGCGAAAAATCGGATGGTTGGAGGCAGGCATGGTTCTCCCGTACACAGGCTGGGTCTGTATAACCTTTGACCGATAAAGTGTGTAAGGGTTGAATGAGTGTGATCGACGCCCAGTACAGGCGTCGATCACAAGCGCCCTTTATTCCTGTGCTATGTCTGTGGTGCTGTCTGGCAGGAACCAGTTCATGATCAGAGCGCAAAGCCCTCCTGTGGCCACACCTGAATTCAGCACATCACGTAGCGCTGCTGGCATGTGGGCGAGAAACTCAGGGACCTGGGACACACCCAGACCCAGTGCCAGGGAAACGGCAATAATCAACAGGGCACGGCGGTCCAACTGAATGCCGGCCAGAATGTTGATCCCCGAAGCTGCAACGGCGCCAAACATCACCAGTGCGGCGCCACCCAATACTGGCTCTGGTACGGCCTGAATAATGCCAGCAACTGCTGGAAACAGGCCGAGCAGAACGAGAAAGACGGCAATCCACAGCCCGACGTGGCGGCTGGCGATACCCGTCAGTTGGATTACGCCGTTGTTTTGCGCAAAGATTGAGCTGGGAAAGCTGTTGAACAGTCCGGCCAGCAAGGAATTGGCTCCATTGACCAGTACACCGCCCTTGATCCGAGCCATCCAGACCGGACCCTCTACCGGCTGGCGGGACACTTTACTGGTTGCGGTCACGTCACCGATGGCTTCCAGGGAGGTGACGAGATAGATCACCAGCATGGGAACGAACAGTGCCCAGGAAAAACCCAGCCCAAAATGCAGGGGAACCGGCACTTGGAACAGAGGAGCTTCATGCATGCCGGTAAAGTCCAGACGTCCTAGATAGGCCGCCAGGCCGTAGCCGACCAGGAGCGCAATGACGATGGCCGCGCTACGTACCCATACCACGCGAACGCGGTTGAGCACGACGATGATTGCCAGCACCACACCGGACAGCAGCAGATTCTCGCCGTTGGCAAAGGTACCCTGGCTCATGGCTGAGAAGCCGCCGCCCATACTGATGAGTCCGACCTTGATCAAGGTAAGACCGATCATCAGCACCACGATGCCGGTTACCAGCGGAGTAATCAGGCGCTTAACGAAAGGCAGTATTCGGGAAATACCCATTTCGACGAAAGAGCCTGCCATGACCACGCCAAAAATGGCAGCCATTACGGCTTCGACCGGCGTACCTTGCTTAACCATCAGCGCGCCGCCAGCGATCAAGGGGCCGACAAAGTTGAAGCTGGTACCCTGAACGATTAGTAGCCCTGCCCCGAACGGGCCGAAACGGCGACACTGGATGAACGTGGCAATGCCTGAAATCACCAGGGACATGGACACGATCAGGTTGGTATCCCGTGGTGAGACACCCAGTGCCTGGCAGATTAGAAGGCCTGGAGTGACGATAGGCACGATGATCGCCAGCAGATGCTGCAACGCAGCGAGCAGAGCGATAGGCAGGCGAGGCCGATCGTCGAGACCGTAGACCAGTTCATGGCGGGAGGGAGAGGCGTCCGGCTGGCTCATGTAGCGGTTCCGCAAAAGGCGGCAAGTGTACTGTTCCGGTGCTGCGCCGCACAGTCTTCATCCCATAAAAGAGACGGGCGATAGGACAGGCTGCTGCCATGCGCCTTGGGCATGGCGTTAACGTTCAGTAATAAAGACGAAAGTCCCACGGCCTAACTTTACCAGTATCCAGGGTCTTAGGCCTTGTTCTGATGGCAGGCGCTTGGCATTCACTACTCCAATCCCGCCGGGCTTCATGGCAAGCACTTCAGCAGTCATGCCATGCAGATCCAGCAGCCAGGTTGCCCATACCTTCTTCTTTTACCGAGGGCTTTTGCGTGTTTGACGCGATTACAGGGTTGATTCAACAGGGGGGTTACCTGGGCATTCTTTTGCTCATGTTTCTGGAAAACGTGTTTCCGCCTATTCCATCGGAGGTCATTATGCCGCTGGCAGGGTTTCTAGCGGCGAGAGGGGAGCTGAATTTCATCGGCGTGGTGCTGGCGGGAACGCTGGGGTCCTTTCTGGGCGCGCTACCGTGGTATTACGCTGGTGCGGTATGGGGAGAGGCGCGCATGCGCAAGCTGGCGCAGCGTTACGGGCGCTGGCTGACTCTTTCGGCCAAGGACGTCAGTGAGGCCTCTCTCTGGTTCAGGTCGCATGGCAGTAAGGCTGTCTTCTTTGGCCGCCTGGTACCGGCAATCCGTACCCTGATTTCTGTACCGGCCGGTATTGCCCATATGCCGTTTCGTCGCTTCGCCGGATATACCCTGGCGGGTTCTCTGATCTGGACAACGGTGCTGACACTGGCGGGTTACCTGCTGAATGCCGAATACGAGCGTGTCGCGACGCTTTTGGATCCGGCCTCCAAAATAGTTCTGGCAGTGATTGTGCTTGTTTACCTGTATCGCCTGCTTAAAACCAACAGCCGGGAAGACTGCCGGGAAGGCTAGACGGGTTGGAATAGCGCCAAGGATGAGTCCTAGCGCTGATCCAGCAGACGCCTGCGCTCGGCTTTCTGTGCTTCTACCTGCGCCTTTTTCTGCTCGATCGCGGCGCGTCCACGCTCTGTTACGCTGGGGCGCGGTGCGGGCTCGGGGGCTGGCTGGGGCGTTGGTGGGGTTGGCCTGGGATAATGATGCCAGGGCGGACGGTGTCCACCATAATCGTAATAGGGCTCTGGATAGGGATAGTAGCGGTCCTGCCGGATCGGTGGCGGGACATCATAGTCATCATCGTCGAGATCGTAGTAACGATCAGCGTCTGATGGTGTACGAGTGCTTGACTGAGACGTCTCGTCTCGAGGCTTGATGCTGGGCTTTTCCACTACCGGTGGTGGCGTCGGGTCGGCCATACGGGTGACCGGGCCACTGCCTCTTGGTGGAGGGTTATCAACTTCGATACGGTCGGCCAGGGATTGATCAGATGGGCAATGGCCTTGTGTAAACGTGATCTGGCCTGCCTTGTCGACGCATTTGAGTATGGTGTCTGCCTGGGTATGGGTGACGCCGCCCAAGCTTGAGACCGCAACCGCCAGAATTGCCCACTTCATAGCAATCCCCTCTAACGTACCTGCATGCCACTCTAGCACCTTGCAGGTCGGGTCATCTAAACGGTTACTGAAGAAAACCGTGAAGGTTAGACCAGGGAGTGCTGCGCTCTGACAGAAAATCGAACAAGCCTTCCAGAGGCAGTGGCTCGGCCAGAAAATACCCCTGCGCCTCGTCGCAACTCGCGCGCTTGAGCAGTTCGAGCGTCTCTTCGTCTTCCACACCTTCCGCCACGACAACAAGGTTCAAGGCATGGGCCATGTCGGTAATGGCCTTGATGAACACGTAGCGGTCCAACCCTTCGGCGGGATGGGTAATAAGCGTGCGGTCGAGTTTGACGGTATCAATAGGAAAACGCCTAAGATAGGACAGGCCGGAGTAGCGGGTTCCCAGGTCGTCTACTGCCAGTTTGACACCCAAAGCTTTCAGCGCTCTGAGCGCCTGATTGGAGGCGTCCATGTCTTCAATGAAAGCCCCCTCGGTCAACTCGAGTTCCAGGTGACAGGGTCTCAGTTTGGTCGTGTGCAGAATCGCTTCTATCCTGTCCTTCAAATGTGGTGACTTGAGCTGGTGGGGTGACAGGTTCACGGACAGTTCCAGCGACTGCCCAAGTCGACTGGACAGGTCGTGAATGTCCTGACAGGCCTTTTGCAGAACCCACAGTCCCAGCTCGTCTATCATGCCAATCTCTTCGGCAATCGGAATGAAATCCACAGGCGAAATCCAACCCCGCTCCGGGTGATGCCAGCGGATCAAGACCTCAACGCCCTGGGGAGTGCCCTCAGGCAGCCGAATACGCGGCTGGTAGTAAAGCGAAAACTGATTCTGCTCCAAGGCGTGGTACAACGCCGTTTCCAGCACCATGCGGTTTTTGGCTTCGACACTCATTTCTTCTGAGAAGATGCGGCAACAATGGCCTCCTGCCGCCTTGGCACGATACATCGCAATATCTGCATGCTGGACCAGTTGTTCCTTGGTATGGCCGTGCTCAGGGTAGAGTCCTATCCCTACCGACGCACCGGAAAAAACACGGCTGCCATTGATTTCGATCGGAGCCGCAACCGCTCGGATGATGGCGTCAGCCACCGCTTGAACGGAGATTTCACCTTCCGGGGTGTGGGCGACCACGACAAACTCATCGCCACCCAGGCGCGCCACCAGATCACCCTGAGGTACCGCTGCCCTCAATCGCTGCGCCACTTCGCGCAGCATTGTGTCGCCGGCATCATGTCCCATCGAGTCGTTGACCTGCTTGAAGCGGTCCAGGTCGATCAGCATGATGGCAAGGCAGCTGTTAAGCGGCGTGAAATTGATCAGAGCCTGCAAGTGCTCGTTCAGGTACGCCCGATTGGGCAGTCCTGTCAGCATGTCATGGTTGGCCAGCTGGTGCAGGCGACTTTCGGCCAGCTTCTGCTCGGTGACATCCGTATAGCTGCCTGCCCATTCGATAAGCTGACCTTCCGTATCAAGAATGGGAACGGCATAACCACTGACATGGCGATATTGACCATCGGCCCGGCGCAGCCGGTACTGGGCATATACCGGCTGGCGGTCTTGCAGCATTTTGGCTCCCAGCGCAGCGGTGGGCTCCTGATCGTCCGGGTGAACCACGTTCATCCAGCCAAACCCCTGCATTTCCTCCTGAGTTTGGCCGGTAAAGGCACACCAGTCCGGCTGAGGAGAAACAATTTCCAGGGTAGGCGAAGCCGTCCACACGATGGCACCTGTAGCATTTACCAGTGAGCGAAAGCGCTGCTCGCTGGCTTGAAGCGCCAACTCTGCCGCTTTGCGCTCCGTGGTTTCCCGGTCGCGCTCGATAACCAGCGCCGCAGTATTGACCAGCAGGCGCATGGACTCCTGCTCCGAATCGCTCGGCTCGCGCGCCTCCCTGCAATAATAGGCCAGGGTGCCCAATATTCTTCCAGAGGATGACAGGATCGGGTGAGACCAGCAGGCGCGGAAACCATAACCAAGCACCACAGACTTGGCTTCAACCCAGCGCGGATCGTTTTCTATATCGCTGACGATAGTCGAGGTGCCGGTATACGCGGCCGCTCCACAGGAGCCGGCGAGGGGGCCAATGGGTATGCGTTCTACGGCCTGATTGAACGATTGGGGGAGCGAGGGGGCCGAGCCAAAGCGCAGGTGCAGGCCATCGGTGTCCATGAGCATGACCGATGCCCAGATGTTGCCACCTGCCTGCTCTTCCGCAGAGCGGGTCAGGGTATCGAGAATCTGCTTGAGCGGGGCTCCCGCGACGGCCTGTGCCAGTGCCTGCTGCTGACCGTTGGCCAGGGCCTCGGTGCGTTTCAGATCACTGATATCTGACGCAATGCCCCGTAGCCGGAGGCTGTCAACGTCGCTTAGCACCTTGCCTTTGACGCTGATCCAGCGAGTGCGGCCGTCTGATAGCAGCAACCTGCAGTCGAAATGCCAATGCTCGGCACGTTTCGCTGCCGTTTCGATGACGCGGCGTACACGCCTCTGGTCATCCGTGTGGATACGCTCGAAAAACTCCTCGAGCGCCCATGTGTCCGGCTGTATGGACGTACCGAAATCCGGTCCGTTTCTTAATAGACAGGTCAGCGTTCCGCTAGCGACATCCAGTTCCCATTCACCCAGATCCGCTACATCGAGCGCGAACTGCAGGCGTGCCTCAAGTTCTGCAGCGGAGGAGGAAGGCGAGGGGGCGGTGTTGACATCCTTTTTTACCCTGGGCTCGGCATTGGTGTCCGGCATATCGTTCACTCGAAGTTTCCAACTATCGATTGATCTGCCACGTCTTGCGGGCGCGGCACAGCAGCGGTGCGTCTAAAACAGGACTCTATAGAAAGCGTAGTCGCTCTGGGCAATGGCTCAATTCATAATCATCCATGAAATACGAGGGTAACGATTTACCATGCTGTCGGAGGGCTATCATCGAGCAGAAAAGGAGACGTTCTACAGGCGACGCCATCTTGCCTGAAACAGGCTTTTTGCCAAGAGTAAGAGAGTCCCAACCAGACCAGTGGAGAGGCTGCGCTTTTGTGGAACAGACACAAAAACGCCGCCCGAAGGCGGCGTGCTCAACACGATCCCAGATCAGTCTTCCAGCATCGCCTTGTTACGGACGGCACCCTTGTCGGCACTGGTGGCCAAGAGGGCATACGCCTTGAGCGCTGTGCTCACGCGGCGCGCACGTGGCGTGGCAGGCTTCCAACCCTTTTTGTCCTGTTCGATGCGGCGGTGAGACAACTCCTCATCGCTAACCAGTAGGTTGATGCTGCGATTGGGGATATCGATCAGAACCTTGTCGCCGTCTTTCACCAAGCCGATCGCACCACCAGCCGCCGCTTCTGGCGAAGCATGGCCGATGGAAAGTCCTGACGTGCCGCCCGAGAAACGGCCGTCGGTGAGCAGGGCGCACTGCTTGCCCAGTCCCTTGGACTTCAGGTAGCTGGTGGGGTAGAGCATTTCCTGCATGCCCGGGCCGCCCTTGGGACCTTCGTAGCGGATGATAACGATATCGCCGGCTTTCACTTCGTCGTTCAGGATGCCCTTCACCGCGGCATCCTGACTTTCGAAAATCTTTGCCGAGCCTTCGAAAACATGGATGGATTCATCCACGCCCGCCGTTTTCACCACGCAACCGTCCAGCGCGATATTGCCGTATAGCACGGCAAGACCGCCTTCCTGAGAGTAGGCATGCTCGACGCTACGGATGCAGCCTTCGGCGCGGTCGTCATCCAGGGTGTCCCAGCGAGTCGCCTGACTGAAGGCTTCCTGCGTGGGGATACCGGCCGGACCTGCGCGGAAAAAGGTCTTGACCGCTTCGTCCTGAGTAAGCGTGATGTCCCACTTCTCGATGGCTTCGCCCAGGGTTCTGCTGTGCACGGTTGGCAGATCCGTATTGAGCAAACCGCCGCGAGCCAGTGCACCCAAAATGCTCATGATCCCGCCGGCACGGTGAACATCTTCCATATGGTATTTCTGGATGTTCGGCGCCACCTTGCACAGCTGGGGTACTTTACGGGACAGGGCGTCAATAGCGCGCAGATCAAAGTCGACCTCGGCTTCCTGAGCCGCCGCCAGGAGGTGGAGGATGGTATTCGTGGAGCCACCCATCGCGATATCCAGCGTCATTGCGTTTTCAAAGGCCTTGTAAGACGCAATGTTTCGTGGCAGTACAGAGGCATCGTTCTCCTGATAGTAGCGCTTGCACAGCTCGACCGCCGTACGGCCGGCTTGCAGGAATAGCTCCTTGCGGTCGGCATGGGTTGCCAGCAGCGAGCCATTACCCGGCAGTGCCAGGCCCAGGGCCTCGGTCAGACAGTTCATGGAGTTGGCCGTAAACATGCCGGAGCAAGAGCCGCAGGTTGGGCAAGCGCTGCGCTCATACTCGGCTACTTTTTCATCAGAGGCGGTGCTATCCGCGGCGATGACCATAGCGTCGACCAAATCCAGGCCGTGGCTGGCCAGCTTGGTCTTGCCGGCTTCCATGGGGCCGCCGGAGACGAATACGACCGGAATGTTCAGGCGCAGGGCCGCCATCAGCATGCCGGGGGTGATCTTGTCGCAGTTGGAAATGCATACCAGCGCGTCGGCGCAGTGAGCATTGACCATGTACTCCACGGCATCAGCGATGATCTCACGAGACGGCAGGGAATAGAGCATGCCATCGTGGCCCATGGCGATGCCGTCATCCACAGCGATAGTGTTGAATTCCTTTGCAACGCCACCGGCTTTTTCTATCTCGCGGGCGACCAGCTGGCCCAGGTCCTTTAGGTGAACATGACCTGGCACGAACTGGGTAAAGGAGTTGGCTATCGCAATGATCGGCTTCTTGAAGTCTTCGTCCTTCATGCCGGTGGCACGCCAAAGTGCGCGGGCACCAGCCATATTGCGGCCGTGGGTGGAGGTTTTCGAGCGGTAATCAGGCATGGAGGCTGCTCTCCGGGGCGGCTTTGCTTATCACGGTAATCTGTTCAAACACTGCGGCGTATCCACCGTATAGCTGTAAAGGTAGCAGTGGAGGCTTAGGGCACGCGAGCATTGAATAGGCTCAGGGCTATCGTGAGCGCGGATGGAGCGCAAAGCAAACGGAAGTGGACCGAGTGCCGTACTCTGGGCCGGTCGGATAGCGCGGGATCTCCGCGTGACTGGCTTGGGCTCACAGACCCGCCGGGGATAATGGCGAGGGAATCTCCCGATTCTACTCCGCATTTGTTCAAAGAGGAAAGCGCACGACAAAGGGTATGTCTTGGCTTGCGCTTTCACGGTTCAAGAAGGCGTCATTTGTTTGCGTGCAGCCCAAAGATCTTTGGATCAATAGCATTTGCCATCGCCACATAACCTGCCCGGTTTGGATGCAGTCCATCGCCAGGGCCGCCTGCGCTGCTGGGAATGAACTCTGCACGCAGGCCGCCCGTAGTGGGATCGAGCGTGGCCGCATCAAAGTCAATGATCGAGTCAAACAGACCGCTTTCCTTTATGAAGCGATTAAGTGCCATACGTTTCTGATCCTGCTCCTGAAAGGCCGGGTCTGCAGGATTGGCCGCCAGGCTGCTGGTCAGGGTCGCGCCGTGAAGGCGTACACCGGGCAACGCTTTGCGCATACGTTCAATCGCATTGCGCATGGCTGTCTCGACGACCTCGACGGACGCACCAGTACCCGGTGAAAAATCATTGATACCTTCCATCCAGATAACGTCTGTTACACCAGAAAGGCTTAATACATCCCGTTCCAGACGATCCATGATAGATGGACCGCCACCGTAGCCTTGCCCGGTGCTTTCATTCAGAGGGCCTGCGACCTCGTTGCCAGAAATGCCAGCGTTCACTACCGAGTAGTGTCCCGGTGCCAACTGGGCGAGGCGACGATTCAGGATGTCTGGCCAGCTGTCATATCCATTGGGTGTTGAGCCGGTACCGTCGGTAATGGAATCGCCCAAGGCTACGATGACTCGCGCAACGTCTGGTGCCTGGATATCAACCGCGTCGAGCAGGAACGTCGAGGTCGTAGTAAAGGGCCAGGCGCTTTCCTGCTCCTCGGCGGCGTGGTCGGTGCCGCGAACACTGAAATAGGAGGTTGCGAGCGCTGCAGCATGCCAGCTCAGCGGGCCGCTGTTCCCAGCGAAATGAAAGCTTACCGCCAGGGTGTGGGAAGGTGCTTTAGGTAGCGGGACCGGATCCGTCCAGCGAGTCTCACCAGGTTGAAGCTGAATTTCGCTCTGGCCGTCAAAGCTGACCGGGCGATTACTGCCCGGTACCAGAGCTGCACCCCCTAAAGGTTGCCCGATATAGACACTGCGCAAGGTAATGGGCCTGCTGCCAAAGGTATTCGAGAATCGCAGGCGTGCCTGGCTTCCCCATACACTAGGCCGAATGATCTGCCGGATACTTTGATCCTGAGCCCCACTAGCCGAAACAATACCTTCCAGCTTTGGCTGGGCGATGGGCGAACCGTTGGGGTAGGCTGCCTGCAAGGGGGCTGTCCAGGCTGTTTTCCAATCATCGGCATGTCCGGGCTTGGACGCGAGTGCAAACAGGCCGGCAGCCAGAAGGGTTAACAGGCGCATGAGGATTCCTTGATCAGGTATCGAACGTTGGATTAAGCAGGCTTTTCAGCTGGGCTTGCAGGTTCTCCCAGTGGGTGCCTTCCCAATAGACACGATCACAGCCCGAGCATTTCAAAAAATAATCATGACGCTCCCGCACGAGTGGCGGCAGGCTATCGAGGACGACACTCTTATCGACGGAATGAAGGGTATCGTTACAGACCAGGCACCGGCTGAAGGGCGCAGCATGGTCAGCCAGGTTGTAGCGCTCGAATACTTCGCGCAGCTGTGCCTCAGGCTTGTTTGATCGGACGTAGCAGCCGTAGACAATCTGGCTTCGCTTGAGCAGTTCGCGGTCCCGGGTCAGGACAATATAAGGTTCTCGCGCACAGTAATTGGCAATTTCATTGTCATGAATGGCCGGATAATACAGCGTATCGAATCCAGCCAGTCGTAACAGCCGCGCTAGCGCGCCCATATGGGCATCGGCAATGAAGCGAAACGCCGTTAGCCGATCGCGCAAGGGGACAGCATCTTCTACTTCTAGCCGATAAAAGGGCGGGTAGACTGCTATCCGATCATCCTGTTGTATCAGATAGTCAAACCCTACGGATTTACCATTGACCAGAATGAACTCGACTTCTGGATGCGGAACGCCCAATGCCTCGATCATGTGTTTGACGGTGGAATTCGGGTGGCAGCCAAGCGTAAAGCTGCGTTGGCGGCGAGCTGGAGGCAAAAAGTTATTGAGGCGTGCGTAGAAACGAAATGTCGTGCTGTTCATGCATGCAATCCGGTCGTATCAGATATGACACGACCGGAAGCGGTCGTTACCGAAAGCGTAGAGCGGCTAATCAATAATGATCGGCCGATTCGCATGTTTCGAAACCTTTGCTATCGACGCGACCTGCGCTGTCAAAGCCTACCGAATACACCTGCTCTTTGCCGTCTCTGTTGAGTACGTAGTTATTGCAGGAGCCTGGTTTGACCTTGCGTGTGTATTGGGTGGATGGGGTACCACCAATCTGCAGCACCTGCTCTTTGGTCATGCCTGTCTTCACGTCGCGAACCAGTGGTTGTTCACGGTATTCAATACGATCCTTGGCCGTATCGACGTTTTCCTTGACGGAGCTACAACCAGCGGCCACGGCAGCGAGAGCAACAACGGCGAGTGTCTTCTTGTACATATGATTCTCCTATAAGGTCGTTGATGACCGGTCATTTCTTTGAGCATGCCGTTGCCCAGAAATTCACTGAATTCGTGATGTTCAACGAAACGGTCTCAAATAAAGAGGCGTACCCTAGAAAGAAATAACCGTGATCGTTGAAGTCCAACGGTTGACTGGTTAGAGGGCAAACCTGGGAGTGGTATGAGCGAGCATCAAAACCTGACCCGCTATCCGCTAGTGTTGGTCCATGGTCTGCTGGGGTTTGTGGAAATTGCAGGCTATCCATACTGGTATGGCATCGTTTCGGCGTTGGAGTCCATGGGGGGCAAAGTCTATCCGGTACGGCTTTCCGGTGCTCATAGCAACGAGGTGCGGGGGGAACAGCTGCTTGCGCTTATCGAGGATATCGTGCGCGACAGCAAGGCCGAGCGGGTCAATCTGATCGGTCACAGTCAGGGTGCCCTGACCGCGCGCTACGCAGCCGCCATTCGTCCTGAGCGGGTTGCGTCAGTCACCTCTGTAGCAGGTCCCAATCATGGGTCGGAGCTGGCCGATATGCTCCAGTTTTCCATGCGTACTAGTAGCCTGAAGGCGCATCTAGCTGCCGAGTATGTTCAATGCATGGCCAAGTTCATGGCCTTTCTGGATCGCAGTAATGGTTATCCCCAGAGCGCGATTGCCAGTCATGAGTCACTTACTACCGAAGGCGTGGCAGCATTCAACGATAAATACCCGCAAGGACTTCCCGCTACCTGGGGCGGTGAAGGTGCTCCTGTCGTCAATGACGTCCGTTATTACTCCTGGTCCGGCATTCTGGTGCCGGAGCTGACGGACCGAGGTGCCAATCGGCTCGACCCTACCCATAGCATGTGTGTACGCCTGTCTCGTTGCTTCGAGCTGGAAGCAGATCAAAACGATGGATTCGTTGGGCGATTCAGTTCACATTTGGGGAAAGTCATCCGCTCCGATTATCCGCTTGATCACCTCGATATCATCAATCAACTGGCCGGTGCGATAGGGCATGGCGTCAATCCGGTAGCGCTCTACACCGACCATGCGCTTCGCCTGAAAGCCGACGGACTTTGACAGCGCACGGCCAAATGTCGTGCAGACTCAACAGCTTGCCGATCTGAACTCGTTATTCAAGCTGGCACTCGAAATGCCGGTTGGTCAGCACACTGATTCCTCCTACTGCTCAAGAAGAGTCCTGTCTGCCGTTTACGCGCTGAAATGACCCCTTGTCGGCTTGTCGGTCTATCTATAGATGACATTAAAAAAAGTGCCTATCCTTCCGATTTAAAAGGAAGAAATACTGATTTGGACGTCGTGCGCGCTATCTAAACATGCGCCGCATTGGTATCGTTATAATATTTCAAAATATTACTTGCTACGTCAGAGGGTCGCATGAATCGCCGCCGCTTGCTCAACCTGCTCCTGGCCAGCCTGACACTACCCGCTGCTTTTCCAGTGCTGGCGCTTCCTCAGCGTCTGACCAGCGCACGCGCCTGGTTGGATTCAGATAAATTTCGCCTGGTTTTCGATCTGAGCGGCCCTGTCCGATTCAAGACGTTCAGACTTAGTGCGCCTGACCGGATCATCCTGGATCTAGCCAATACGCAACAGGTAGCCGCACTCAACAATGTGCCGCTCAAGAATACCCCGGTGCGCTCCATTCGAAGTGCCCCGTTCGGCTCATCCGATACCCGTGTCGTCCTCGAACTTTCCCAGCCGGTTACCCTGGATAGCTTCCTGCTCGGGCCTGCCGAGAATGCAGGGCATCGTCTGGTGCTGGATCTCAAGCCTGCCCAGGTACCGAGCATCCCTGTACCGGAGCCTGAGGCAATGCTCGCATCTGCCCCCGTCGTGACAAGGGCTGGCAAAGGCCGTGACATTATTGTGGTCGTCGATGCCGGTCACGGTGGCAAGGACCCAGGCGCGCTGAGCCAACGCGGGGACCGCGAGAAGGATGTCGCCTTGATCATTGCGCAAAATCTTGCGCGCATGATCAATCAGCAGAAGGGCTACAAGGCCAAGCTGGTACGTAACGATGACTTCTTCGTTCCGCTGCGCAAGCGTGTGGATGTTGCGCGCAAGTACAACGCAGACATGTTCATCTCCGTGCATGCCGATGCTGCGCCGCGCCGCACGGCTTCAGGAGCTTCGGTATATGCCCTGTCCGAACATGGGGCGACCTCGACAACGGCACGCTGGCTGGCCAACAAGGAAAACGATGTCGACCTGATTGGTGCCAATGAGATCCTGAAAAACAAGGATCCGGTCCTGGCAGGCGTACTGCTGGATATGTCCATGAATGCCACGATCTCGTCGAGTCTCGATCTGGGAGACCGTGTCCTGAACAGCCTATCCAATGTCACAGGTCTGCATCTGAAACGCGTCGAGCAAGCCGGTTTTGCCGTGCTCAAGTCGCCGGATATACCGTCGATTCTAGTGGAAACCGGCTTCATGTCGAATGATCGAGACAGCCAGAAGCTTCTGAATCCACGTCATCAGAAGGCGTTAGCGCAATCCATTTTTGGCGGTATCCATCATTATTTCAGTGAGCGTCCGCCGACAGGAACCTACCTGTCCAGTATCAAGGAACAGGCCACCGGCTAAGAAAAAGACGCTTGGGTTTCTGTGCATGGGCACGGTATTTTTTCTTGATCCGCGGTAAAGTGTGCGCTTTCATGTCCACAAGGAAAGCGCACATGGCCAACCCCGCTGCTCGTCTCTCCGACGTCAACGCCTGCCCCATGACGGGCCACGGCCCCAACCCGACCGTGACTGGCTCCCCCGACGTTCTGATCAACTCCCTACCTGCCTTGCGTGTCGGTGACTCCAGCGCTTGCGGTGATACCGTGGCGGTAGGAAGTGCTACCGTATTCGTCAATGGCCAGCCGCTGGCTTACCTGGGCAGCGCAACCGCCCATGGTGGCGTGATCATCACAGGCTCCGGTGATGTTCTGACAGGCTGATCGGAAGGCCTAGTAGATCGGGATGTACAGGTTTACTTCAGAGGCTGGGTTATCCGGCCCCTTGAAGTGCTCGTCGTATCGCTCGAAGCTGACAGCTTTCTTCGGTTCCAGACCACGTTCAGGCAGGACACGGGCATACAGATACTCGTAGGTATCTGGGAGCGTGTCTGTCGTTCCGATGTGGGTGAACTGCAGATATTTCTGCGCAGGCACCGTGTAAAGGAGCATGCCTTCCGATACGGGTGTGTTCTCGTCGACCTTTATACCGGCCAGATAGCGCAGCACACCGGGGGGTGGACTGAGTGTCAGACCGAACCACTGTTGCGGGGCGCTAGGCAATTGCAGCTCGGCTAGCCGATGCGTAACGTCATGCCAGAGCTGTGCAATGCCGCCGCCCTGGCCATTGCCCGTGTACTCCAGGCCCATGACGGTAAACGCTGGAAGCTCGGTGATACTGAGCGGCATGGTGGTCTCCTTGTAGATAGAGGCGTCTCGCCCGGACAGGCCCATGAGGAATATTTCCAGTTGAGCCTGTTTCGATTGGTCGAGTTCAACTGCCTTGATAGGTCAGGTTGCTGTATGGCCTAGCCGTAGCGCTTGAAGGCCTCGATGGCAAGACCGCTACCGATGCTGCCGAACTGATCGCCTTCTGCCTTGCGTGCCTGGGGCAGCAATTGGTCAATGCTGTGGCGCAGCGCCGGAATACCACTCGAGCCGCCGGTATAAAAGACCGTATTGATCTGCTCATGGGAAACGCCTGCCGAGGCCAGCAGTTGATTGACGCTTGCCTGAATACGCGCCAGTAGCTGAGCGATCGACTCCTCGAACAATGGGCGGGTCAGTTCAGCAGACAAGTCCTTCTCGATATGCGACAGGTCCAGACTCAACCGATCGGCATGGGTCAGTTCTATCTTGCTGTTTTCCACCTGAATCGCGAGCCAATGCCCGGCGCGCTGCTCGATCAGCTTGAACAGGCGATCCATCCCGGCCGTGTCCTGAGCGTCGTAGCGCATGTCCTTAAGGGCAAGCTGTGCCTTCTGACTGTATACGGTATTGATGGTGTGCCAGGTCGCCAGGTTGATGAAGTGGCTGGTAGGCATCAGTGCCTGGCTTTTCATCAGGCTGCCATAGCCGAAAAGCGGCATGACGCCCTGCAGGCTAAGCTGCTTGTCAAAGTCGGTACCACCGATGTGTACCCCGCCGGTGGCGAGAATATCCGATTGGCGATCCGCCAGCTGCCGGCGCTCGGGTGACAAACGTACCAGGGAAAAGTCGGACGTACCGCCGCCAATGTCGACGATCAGCACCAGCTCTTCCTGATTCAGTGTTCGCTCGTAGTCGAATGCTGCCGCGATGGGCTCGAATTGAAAGGAAATGTCCTTAAAGCCTAGCTTTTGCGCTACGGCAACCAGGGTGTCCTGGGCTTCGCGGTCGGCGGTTTCATCATCGTCCACAAAGTAGACAGGGCGGCCCAACACGACACTGTCGAACTCACGTCCGGCCGTGGCTTCGGCGCGGCTTTTCAGCGTGCCGAGAAACAGGCCAAGCAGGTCCTTGAAGGGCAGGGCGCTGCCTAGGATGCTGGTTTCGCTCTTGAGCAGTTTGGAGCCGAGCAGGCTCTTGAGCGAGCGCATGAGGCGGCCTTCATAGCCTTCCAGGTATTCATGAAGCGCCAGACGGCCGTAGACGGGACGGCGCTCTTCCACATTGAAGAAAATGACTGAGGGAAGCGTCACCTTGCCGTCTTCTAAAGGTATGAGGATATCCGAGTCGGGGCGCAGCCAGCCGACAGTGGAGTTCGACGTGCCAAAGTCGATACCGCAGGCACGTGCGGGTAAAGCGATAGTCATGGTGCTGGTCCATCCAGAAGCAGCCGCACAGTTTATCGCGACTTGCCGGACCTGTCCGCTCGGTCAGGCAAAAGGCTCGGTTAGCATGCTGCACGATGTTACGTTGTCACCTTCTGTTTGGGAGTAGCCATGCCGTTTCATCTACAAGTGTTGCTTCCCGGACTTTTGCTGGCGCTGGGCTATGGGCTGGGCGACATTGACGAAGCGGGGTTGTTGGCCGGAGTACTTTATGTCGGCTGGGTGCTGAGCGAGGAGCGGTTGCCGTCCTGGCTATGGTGGTTTGGGGCATTGGCGTCCAGTGTTGCGCTCGCCATTCATGTCGCGCCGGGATTCTCTCCTCATGTGCTCGGCGGGCCGCTGCAATACAGCCCGGACGCCGGGCCAGTGTGGCTAAGGTTAAGCTGGGATAAGGCACTGGTGGGAGTGACGCTACTGGCCTGGTGGCTTGGCAAGGCGGTTCCGTACGATACGCGGCGTATGCTGCAGGTCAGGCCATGCGTGCTGATTGCTGTCGGTACCCTTGCCGTAGTGCCTGCCCTAGCGTTAGGAATGAGATTAGTGGCCTTCCAGCCCAAATGGCCAGCACTGTTCTGGACCTGGTTTTCTCTTAATCTGGGCGTTGCGGTACTGGCGGAGGAGCTGCTGTTTCGAGCCCTGCTGCAGCGCGGGTTGATTGATCGGTTTGGGTTCTGGGCAGGTCTGTTGGTAACGGCAGTCTTGTTTGGCATGGCGCACTGGCCATTCAGTGCCGGTTTTGCCTTGGTCGCTGCCGTGGCGGCTCTGGGGTACGGTGCGATATTCGAGCGGAGTGGACGGCGACTGAGTATGGCCGTGGCCTTGCATTTGGCTGTCAATGTGCTGCATGTTCTGCTGCTCAGCTATCCGCTGCGATTGTCCTAGCTTGCATCGGTAGGCATGTTCATGGCGTCTGAATCCTCAGTCCGGCGTCCCGATGGTTAAGGCAAGGAGTAGACGTACATGGTGGTTGTCCTCGCAATCATGCCCGTATTCGGACTGATTGTGCTGGGTTATGTATTAGGGTGGCGGCAGTGGTTGACGCCAGAGTCCATGGGTGGGCTGACCCAACTGGCGTTCAAGGTGTTCATGCCGGCTGTGCTGTTCACGGGAATTGCCAAGGCAGATTTGCGCCATGGTTTGTCACCTTTACTGCTGCTCGGATATTTCGGCCCGGTCCTGCTGGTGTTTCTACTGGTCAATCTATTTGTGCATTGGCGCCGGCGTGAGCCTACGGCGTTCGGGTTGACGGCCAGTTATTCGAACAATGTCCTGATCGGTATTCCTCTGGTCGTCAATTTGATGGGGGAGGAAAATCTCGTCTATGTGTTCGCCATTCTGGCGCTGCATAGCCTGACGTTGTTTGCCATGCAGAGCTTTTATACGGCCTTTGGCGGCACGGAAAAGGTTAGCATCCCAGAGCTGCTGATGAGTCTGGCAAACCCATTGATCATCGGGCTTTTGCTGGGAGCTGCCGTGAATGTATCAGGGCTAACTTTGCCGGGCCCGATATGGCAAATCGCGACCTGGCTGGCACAAGCCGGTCTGCCTTGCGCCTTGATTGTGCTGGGCGTGAACCTTTCACGCTACCGGCTAAGGCCGAGCCTTTCCGTTGTCGGGTTGACGGCAATAAAGCTGCTGGTCTTTCCCTTCGTGGTCTGGACGGTATGCCTGTGGCTGCCGGGCTTGAGCGGTGCAGCACGAAGTGTGCTGATGCTGATGGCCGCCTGCCCGAGCGGGGTAAACGTGTTGGCATTTGCCCGGACGCCTGAGGAAAACCGTGTCGTCAGCTCAACGGTGTTTCTTTCAACCGTTCTGGCTGTCGTAACCGTGCCGTTGTGGATGGCACTGGTCGGACTGAATCGGTGACTGGCCGTCCGGTAAAAATCGGACGGCCAGAGCGTGGGATCAGCTGGGCAGGATACGGCAGGTCAGACTCTTGATGTAGCGGGTCTCGGGGATGGCAAGGTGGACCGGATGATCAGGGCCTTGGGCACCACGCTCGATCAGCTGGATATGACGATCCAGGTGACGTGCACTGCTGAGCAGGATTTCCTGCAGGTTCTCTTCAACAAGATGCATCGAGCAGGAGGCGCTGACCAGAATGCCGTCCTTGTTCAAGAGGCGCATGGCCTGCTCGTTGAGACGACGATAGGCGGCCTCGCCGTTTTTCACGTCCTTCTTGCGCTTGATGAAGGCGGGCGGGTCGGCCACGATCACGTCGAAGCGCTCGTCAGCAGCCTTCAGCTCCTTCAGGGCCTCGAACACATCGCCTTCTACACAGGCCATCTTTTCGGCAACGCCGTTCAAGGCCGCATTGCGTTCTACACCATCCAGGGCAAAGCCGGAGGCATCCACGCACATTACTTCGCTGGCACCGAATACAGCGGCCTGCACGCCCCAGCCACCAATGTAGCTGAACAGGTCCAGAACGCGCTTGCCTTGTACATAGGGTGCCAGGCGGGCACGGTTCATGCGATGGTCATAGAACCAGCCGGTCTTCTGGCCCTCAATGATAGGCGCTTCGAATTTCACGCCGTTTTCTTCCAGGGCAGCCCATTCCGGTACGTCACCGTAGGCGGACTCAACATAGCGGGGCAGGCCCTCGGCTTCTCGAGCACTAGAGTCGTTTTTCCACAATACGGCCGCCGGCTTGAGTACCTGAAGCAATGCAGCCAGCACATCATCCTTGTGACGCTCCATGGTGGCCGATGCCAGTTGAGCCACGATAACATCGCCAAAGCGATCCACCACCAGGCCAGGCAACAGGTCCGAGTCGCCGTAGACGAGGCGATAGAACGGTTTATCGAACAGGCGCTCACGCAGGCTCAGGGCGACTTTCAGGCGATGGACAAGCAGGGACTTGTCCAGTACATGCTTGGTATCGCGGGAGATCAGACGGGCGCAGATCAGGTTGTGTGGGGACAGGGCAACGATACCGATCGGCTTGCCGCCAGCAGCTTCGAGAACGGCTTGTTCGCCGGCCTGGAAAGCGGTCAGCGGAGTGGCTGCCACGTCAATTTCGTTACTGTAGACCCAAAGGTGCCCGGCGCGCAGACGGCGCTCGGCATTGGCTTTCAGTCGCAGGCTGGGCAAGGACATTTGAGGGACTCCAAGAAAAAGGGGCGAAGTATACCTGCCCGGGCGGCACGGCGCCTTCACGCTTGAAGATCAGTCTAAAAGATAGAGAGAAACGCGACGTACGGATGAAAAATGGCCCGGCTGATACAGCGCGGGCCATAGATCAGGCAGGTTGGAGATCAGGCAGCGATCATGTTGATCAGCTCGCGATTGAACGCGGGAATGTCATCAGGCTTGCGGCTGCTGACCAGTTTTCCGTCCACGACGACTTCCTTATCCACCCACTGGGCACCGGCATTTTTCAGGTCATCGGTCAGCGAAGGCCAGCTAGTCATGGTCTTGCCATCCACCAGACCGGCGGAAATCAGCAGCCAGGCACCATGGCAGATCACGGCGATCGGCTTGCCGCTGCTGCTGGCCTCTTTGACCAAAGTCTGCGCACGCTCATCGGTGCGAATGGTGTCTGAATTGACGACGCCGCCTGGTAAAACCACCGCGTCATAGTCGCCGATGTTGGCAGCATCGAACGTCAGGTCGACATTGAATGTGTCCGCCGGGTCGGTGTGGTTCCAACCCTGGACGGTGCCAGACTTGGCAGAAATGATATGAGTCTTGGCGCCTACCTTCTCGAGGGCCTCCTTGGGACCGGTCAGCTCGGCCTGCTCGAAACCGTCAGTTACCAGGATTGCTACTTTTTTGCCTTCTAACGATGCCATCATGGAACCTCCGTAAGCTATGTGATCTAGGATTAAGTGGAGATGCGTTTCCACGGCTTCTGTATGAGTCGAACCCGGGAAAGCAGGCAAGTTCCTCCAGTGATCAGTGGTTGCTGAGCGTAGGGTGGGCTAAAATGTGAGGTCATTCACAGGTATCTGATCCATGTCGCTAGAGCTTCAACCCGAGCAGATTCGCCAGGCGCTTCAGGGAATCACCATCCCGCCTCAACCGCAGGTCATGGTTGATCTACAACTTGAGCAGCTTGCCCCGGATCCCAGTCTCAAGGTGATTGCGCAGCTGATCAGCCAGGACCCCGGCTTGGCAGGCGCGCTGCTCAAGCTCGTCAATGCACCCTGTTTCGGGCTGGCCAACCGGATTACGTCTATCCAGCGGGCCGTCAACCTCCTGGGGATCAATTCCGTCGTCAATCTCATCAATGCGCAGTCCATAAAGAGCGAGATGAGTGATGAGACGATCGTGACGCTCAACCGCTTCTGGGACACCGCCCAGGATGTGGCGGAAACCTGCCTGACACTGGCCAAGCGGACAGGCTATCAGGCTCCGGATGAGGCATACGCTCTTGGGCTCTTTCACAACTGCGGCATACCGCTGATGCTAGGGCGCTTTCCTCATTATATGGAAGTGCTGGAGGAGGCTTATGGACGGGTTGGGCCTGAAAGGCGTGTCGTGGATACGGAAAACCATTACTTCAACACCAACCATGCGGTCGTCGGTTATTACACGGCCCGCTCATGGCGTTTGCCAGCCCATGTCGCCGAGGCCATTTCCAATCATCACAATGCCCACCGGATTTTTGTCGACGGTGACGCCAGCAGTGTGCCGATGAAAAATCTATTGGCCATTCTGAAAATGGCCGAGCATATCTGTGGCTGTTATCGCGTGCTGGGCAATCAGGCTCAGGACGCCGAGTGGAATCTGGTCAGTAATCAGGTTTTGGATTACATCGGTCTGTCCGAGTATGACTTCGATATGCTCAAGAACAACATCCTTGAAATGGGGCTTGGGCACATCCATTTTTAAGAGCATATTGTTTTCTCTGTCGAGGGCTGAATGCCTGAATTACCTGAAGTCGAAACGACCCGGCGTGGAATAGCGCCGCACCTGGTAGGGCAGCGTGTGTCCCGCGTCATCATTCGTGATGCCCGGCTGCGCTGGCCCATTCCGGAAGACCTGGATGTTCGCCTGTCCGGCCAGAGGATCGAGGCGGTCGAGCGGCGCGCCAAGTACCTGTTGATTCGTGCCGAGGCGGGTACGCTGATTGCTCATTTGGGCATGTCCGGCAGCCTGCGAATGGTGCCGGTCGGGACGCCGCCGGTTAAGCACGAGCATGTGGATATCGAACTCGAGTCAGGATTGTCGCTGCGCTATACCGACCCCCGCCGCTTCGGCGCCATGCTGTGGTCCCATGAGCCTCTGGAGCATGTGCTGCTCAAGTCGCTGGGGCCGGAGCCTCTGACCGAGGCGTTTGACGGGCGGCGTCTCTACGAAATGTCGCGTGGTCGCTCCATGGCAGTAAAGCCCTTCATCATGGATAACGCCGTTGTGGTGGGCGTTGGCAATATTTACGCGACGGAGGCCCTGTTTGCGGCCGGTATCGATCCGCGTCGGGCGGCGGGCAGCATTTCCCGAGCGCGCTACGACCGGTTAGCCCAGGAGATCAAGCGCATCCTGGCACTGGCTATCGAGTCCGGGGGCACAACCCTTCGGGATTTTGTGGGCGGCGACGGCAAGCCGGGCTATTTCAAGCAGGAGCTGTTTGTCTATGGCCGGGCGGGTGAGTTCTGCAAGAACTGTGGCTCTGGCCTGCGCGAGATACGGCTGGGGCAACGCGCCAGTGTTTATTGCGGCAAATGCCAGCGATAAGTGAACGTGCGTGAGCTATTTCTCTTTTTATAAGTCAGCCGGTTAACGTACGGGCTGCACAGGGCGGAATCCTGGTCTAGGCTGTGGTCGCTTGCCAAACAGCAGAACTGACCCACAAGATCAAGGATAAGCCATGTCAGTCCGTCGTCTCGCTCTTGCCTCACTGTGCGCTGCGATTTCCTTTGCCAGCGCCGCCCATGCCGCTCCCAACCCTTACAGTCATCTGGTCGTCTTTGGCGATAGTCTGAGCGACTCGGGACAGTTTCCCGACCTGAATGGCCCATTAGGCTCCTCGCTGCGCTTTACCAATCGGGTAGGGCCCACGTACCAACCGGGGAGTGGTGAGCCAGTCGGGCCTACCAGCGTCATGCTGCTGGGCGGCCGGCTAGGCTTTTCCAGCCAGGAGCTTGGGCCTTCCACATCGCTCATCAATTCCGTGTTGGGACTTCCCGACGGCAACAACTGGGCGGTAGGCGGTTATCGAACCGACCAGATCCTCGCGTCGATTACCGAGGAGAATGGCTCTGTTGTAGCCACTAATGGTCTGACGCTCCGCCGCCGGGATGGCTATCTGGTCGATCTGGCGGATCAGGGCCAACGCCTTGATTCCAACGCATTGTATTACCTGACGGGAGGGGGAAATGACTTCCTGCAGGGTGTGGTCACATCGCCTGCAACCGCCCAGACAGCGGCCAATCAACTGGCTGCCAGTGCCAGCGCACTGCAGCAGGCCGGTGCCCGCTACATCATGGTCTGGCTGCTGCCTGATATCGGCCTTACGCCTGCCTTGAGCGGAACCCCGCAGCAAGCGGCTGCGTCCCAGCTCAGTGCTGTGTTCAACAACCAGCTGGTGTCACAGCTTTCCACCATTGATGCGCAAATCATTCCATTGAATGTGCCACGACTTCTAAATGAGGTGTTGGCCGATCCTGCCCGTTACGGCCTGGCGGCCGACCAGAACCTGACGGCTACCTGTTTCGATGACTGCACGCAGCAGAACGCTGTTTACGGCCTCGACAGCGCCAACCCTGATCCGACCCGGTTGCTCTACAACGACCGTGTGCACCCTACGATTACTGGTCAGCGCCTGATCGCCGACTATGCCTATTCAATTCTGGCGGCCCCCTGGGAGCTGACCTTGCTGCCGGAAATGGCCTACGGTTCGCTGACTGCCCATCAGGGGCAGCTGTATTCGCAATGGCTGAGTGACCGCAATCACTGGCAGCCAGTAGGCACATGGAATTCCTTCGTATCGCCGGGCGGGTTGCATCAGAACTTTGATGGACAGTCCAGCAGCGTGAGCGGTGATGGCGACGGCTACAGCCTGGACTTGGGAGGCAGTTTCCGCCTGAATGACTATTGGCGTGTGGGCGTGGCCGCCGGGTTTTACAAGCAGGATCTGAACGTGGGTGCTGCTGATTCTCGTTATGACCTGCGCAGTTATTTCGCTACCGCCTTCGCGCAATATCAGCAGAGTCACTGGTGGGCCGACCTGGCCTTGACTGGGGGACACCTGGATTACCATGATCTCAAGCGTACCTTCGCCCTGGGGCCGACTGAGCGTAGCGAAAAAGGCGATACCAACGGTCATCTGTGGGCGGCAAGCGGACGGCTGGGTTTTGATCTGGCCCAGCCACAAAGCGCCTGGCACCTGTCGCCGTTCATCAGTGCCGACTACGCGCGAATTACCGTGGACAGTTATTCGGAAAACAGTGATCGAGCAACGGCGCTGAACATCGACGAGCAAAAGCGCCGCTCGCGGCGCCTGGGTGCTGGTCTGCAGGGGCAGTTCGAGCTGACCACCAGAACGCAGGTTTTCGCAGAAGTAGCTCGGGAAAAGGAATTCGAGGACAGTACGCAGGACCTTACGATGTCCCAGGTTGACCTGCCAGGACTCAGCTATACGTTGCAGGGCTATACGCCATCGGATCGGTTGGACCGTGCTTCGCTAGGGGTTAGCCAACAGCTGACCGACGATGTGGCAGTGCGTGCGAGCTATTCCTATCGCAAGAGCCGGGAAGACGATGCCCAGCAGTCTGTAGGCCTCAGTGTGTCGTGGCAGTGGTAATAAAGAGGTCTGAAATGGGAGTCGGCGCATAAAAAAGTCGTCGATTCCTTGGACCTATTTGCCGTTTCGACCTACAAAGATAGGTATGCACCCTTAATCATGGGCCGGTCGATGTGTCTCCCAATACCTTCCAGACACGCTTGCCGGTCAGCCTATCAGTGTTCGTTATGCCGAGGTTGTTACTAGATGACGAGAGCCCGTTTTATCTCGCCCAACGAAGTTGCTGCTCTGCGTTCAAACATTCTTTCCAAGCTGACCTATGACGTAGGCAAGGACCCCGAGCACGCCCTGGATCATGACTGGTTCATGGCGACTGCCCTGGCGACGCGTGACTATATCGTCGATCGCTGGATGAGTCGGACGCGTGAGGCTTACCGGGCCAACCAGAAGCGCGTCTATTACCTGTCCCTGGAGTTTCTCATTGGCCGCCTGCTGATCGATAGCCTGTCCAATCTGGGCATACTGGAGGAAACCCGTCGCGCACTGGCAGACCTGGGTGTCGACCTTGAGCGTATCCGCGGACTGGAGCCGGACGCTGCCTTGGGTAATGGTGGTCTGGGCCGTCTGGCGGCATGCTTCATGGAAAGCATGGCGACGCTGGGTATTCCTTCCCATGGGTACGGTATTCGCTACGAGCACGGCCTGTTCCGTCAGGTCATCGCTGATGGTTTCCAGCACGAGCAGCCGGAGAACTGGCTTGATTTCGGTAATCCGTGGGAATTCGAGCGTGCCGAGGTCGTGTACGAGATCGGGTTCGGCGGTCATGTCACGCCCTATGAAGGCAATTCCTTGCGTCAGGTCTGGACGCCGGGTGAGAAAGTTCGTGCGGTTGCCTATGACACGCCCATCATGGGGTGGGGTGGGGAAGGGGCCAATACGCTGCGCCTGTGGCGCTCCCGCCCGCTGGAAAACATCAAGCTGGACACCTTCAACGCAGGTGACCATGTCGGGGCCGTAGCCGATCAGGCCCGGGCTGAAAGCATCTCTCGAGTGCTGTATCCGGCCGACAGCACCGAGGCGGGACAGGAGCTGCGCCTGCGTCAGGAGTATTTCTTCGTGGCCGCCTCGCTGGCGGATCTTACCCGCCGCCATATCAAGCAGCACGGCGACATCATGAGCCTGCCCGAATACGCGGCCATCCAGCTCAATGATACTCACCCGGCCATTGCCGTGGCCGAGTTGATGCGCTTGCTGGTGGATGTGTACGGTCTGCCATGGGACGCTGCCTGGAGCACCACCGTCAACACGCTGTCCTATACCAACCACACCCTTCTGCCAGAAGCATTGGAAACCTGGTCGGTCTATCTGATGGAGCGCCTCCTGCCGCGCCACATGCAGATCATCTACATGATCAATGCCCAGTTCCTCGACTCGCTCCGTGCACGGGGCGAGACAGATGGCTCCATGCTGTCTTACGTGTCCCTGATCGATGAAAGCCACGGCCGTCGGGTACGTATGGGCAACCTGGCCTTTATCGGTTCGCACAAGGTCAACGGCGTGTCCGGATTGCATACCGAGCTGATGCGCAAGACCGTCTTCCGCTCCATGCACCGGCTCTTTCCGGATCGAATCAACAACAAGACCAACGGTATTACCTTCCGCCGCTGGCTCTATCAGGCCAACCCTGCGTTGACCGATCTTCTGGTGGATGTATTGGGCGAGGATGTCCAGCACGATCCTGAAAAAGCGCTCCCCCGGCTCAAGCCCTATGCCAACGATGCCAATTTCCGAGAGCGTTTTGCCCACCAGCGGTTGCATAACAAGAACAGTTTTGCCGAGCTGGTGAAAAAGACGCTGGACGTCTCCCTCAGTACCGACGCCATCTTCGATGTGCAGATCAAGCGCATCCATGAATACAAGCGGCAGCTGATGAACCTGCTGCAGACCATTGCGCTGTATCAAGCCATCAAGGACAACCCCAACGGGCAATGGACGCCTCGTGTAAAGATTTTTGCGGGCAAGGCAGCTGCCAGCTATCACCAGGCCAAGCTCATCATCAAGCTGGCCAACGACGTGGCCAAGGTGGTTAATAATGACCCGTCCATTCGTGACCTGCTCAAGGTGGTGTTCCTGCCTAACTACAATGTGAGCCTGGCTGAAGTCATTATCCCGGCGGCCGACCTTTCCGAGCAGATTTCCACAGCGGGTCTCGAGGCGTCAGGCACCAGCAATATGAAATTTGGCCTGAACGGTGCACTTACCATTGGCACGCTCGATGGCGCCAACGTTGAAATGAGTGAGTTTGTCGGTCAGGAACATATGTTCATCTTTGGCCTCAAGGCGGCCGAGGTTGAAGAGCGCCAGCGCATGGGGGGCAACTCTTCGGACATCATCAACAGCTCGCCACGGCTGTCGGCCGTGCTTTCGGCCATTCGCAGCGGGCAGTTCTCACCGGATGATCCCTCTCGCTATAACGGGCTGCTGGACGTGCTGACCTGGCACGACCGCTTCCTGGTCTGTGCTGATTTTGATGCCTACTGGAATGCTCAGGTGGCAGTCGAGGAGCGTTGGAATCAGCCGGACGAGTGGTGGCGCTCAGCGGTACTCAACACAGCCAGCATGGGTTGGTTCTCCTCCGATCGAACCATTCGTGAATACGCCACGGATATCTGGCAAGTCTTATAAGTCTCAATAGCCGGCACCTTTCGCGTGCCGGCTTTTTTCTGCTTTACGGAGATTTTCTGTGCCCCGCCACGTGACTCATCTCGAAACCGGAAACCCTGCTGAACTGGGCGCGACACTGGTCGGCGATGGCATCAACTTTGCCGTGTGGGCGCCAGAGGCCGAGCGGGTAGAACTCTGCCTGTACGATGCCAAGGGCGAGCATGAAACCCATCGACTCGTCTTCCACGAAAAGACAGGCAGTGTCTGGCACGGGCATTTTCCGGGAGGTAAGGCGGGGCAGCGTTATGGGCTGCGGACTTACGGTGCCTATCAGCCTTCTCAAGGACTTTACTTCAACCCTCATAAGCTACTGGTCGATCCTTACGCCAAAGCGGTAGACCGCCCGTTCGTGCTGCATCCCAGCGTCTATGGCTTCGATCCAGACCACCATGATCGACCGGACCATCGCGACAGCGCGGCTCATGTTCCCAAGGCCATTGTTCAGGCACCGCTAACACCGCTTGAGCTGGAAGGCCCGCGTTACAGGGGTAGCCAAAGCCTCATCTATGAGCTGCATGTGCGTGGCATGACCATGCAGCATTCCAAAGTTCCTAAAACCATGCGCGGTAAACTGGCCGGGCTTCGGCAGCCTGCCGTGATCGAGTATCTGCAAAAGCTTGGCGTGACTACGCTGGAGCTGCTCCCTATTGCGGCCTGGGCGGATGATCGTCATCTGCCCAAGCTTGGGCTTGGCAATTACTGGGGCTATAACCCCGTCACCATGATGGCTGTCGACCCCCGTCTGGCAGGACGTGACGCCATTATTGAGTTACGTGAAACCGTGGCAGCGCTGCATGCGGCAGGGTTCGAGGTCATCCTTGATGTGGTGTTCAACCACACCGGTGAAGGTGACGAGCTGGGTCCGACCTTTTGTATGCGAGGACTGGATAACCGAGGCTATTACCGGCTGCATCCGGATGATCCTTCGATTTACATCAATGATGCAGGTTGCGGTAATTGCCTGGCGCTGCAACGCGAGCCAGGGCTGAGGCTGACGATGGACTCGCTGCGCTATTGGGTGCAGGCGGCAGGTGTAGACGGTTTCCGTTTCGATCTGGCGCCCGCACTTGGACGGCTTGAGACCGGCTTTAGCGTCGACGCGCCACTCATGTTGGCCATTGCCCAAGATCCGGTCCTAAAACAGGTCAAGCTGATCGCCGAGCCTTGGGATATTGGCCCGGGCGGCTATCAGGTCGGACAGTTCCGCAGCCCTTGGGCTGAATGGAATGATGATTTTCGCGACGATGTTCGCAAGTTCTGGCGGGGCGACGATGGCATGCGTGGCGCACTGGCGACCCGATTGTCAGGAAGCGCCGATCTGTATGACCGGCACGGCCGGAACATCGACGCCAGCATCAACTTTGTGACGGCTCATGATGGGTTCACGCTGGCAGACCTTGTGACTTATGCGCAGAAGCATAATGAAGCCAATGGCGAAGAAAATCGCGACGGGACTCAGGACAATCACAGCTGGAACAACGGTGCCGAGGGCCCGACCGACGATCTCCACATCAATGAGCAGCGTGCAGCTGATCAGCGTGCCCTGCTGGCAACGCTGCTGCTGGCAGGTGGCACGCCAATGTTGACAGCTGGCGATGAGTTCGGTCGCACTCAGCATGGCAACAACAATGCCTATGTTCAGGATAATCCGCTGTCATGGTTGGACTGGGCACTTGCCAGCAGCCCAACCGGCAAACGCCAGATCGATTTTGTCGCCCGGCTGGCTGCGCTGCGTCGTCAATACAAGGCGTTGCAAGCCGAGCACTTCATCGGGCGTCCCGCTCACGGTGACTGGGTTAGCGTGCAATGGCTCGATGCAGAGGGTGAACCCTTGGACGAGGCGGGTTGGAACAGGCCCGAATCTGCGCCATTGGCACTGGTGCTCTCGCCCATGAACGGTGCCGGGCACCTCAGGGCAGAGCGGTTATGGCTCTGTTTCCAGCCGCTTAACCATCCTCAGACGTGTCGGTTAGCGCTATCTCGTGACGGCCATCACTGGTCGCTCATTCTAGATAGCGCACGACCTGAACTGGAAGCCGGTCATGCAGTCTACTCCAGCGCCGAAAGCCTAGCGCTCGGCCGCGGTGTTAGCATAGCCGTGGAGTTGCTGCGTCCCTAGCGGCGTGCAGACCTTGTCTCTCGAACAATCAGAACGTTGGGTGGGGCTTGTAGGCCGCTTCGCTTGAGACGGAGCTTGAGCATCCGCGCTACACTGCGCGAACCTTTTCTACCGGAGCCTCACATGTCCCGTATTACGCTGAGCCGCTATCTGATCGAACAGACCCGTAGTCATAAAACCCCAGCCGATCTGCGTTTTCTGATCGAAGTCGTAGGCCGTGCCTGCAAGCGAATCAGCTATGAGGTATCCAAGGGTGCGCTAGGTGGCGTACTGGGCAGCATGGGCACTGAAAACGTTCAGGGCGAAGTTCAGAAGAAGCTGGACGTCCTGTCCAACGAAATCCTGCTTGAAGCCAACGAGTGGGGCGGCACCCTGGCTGGCATGGCGTCCGAAGAGATGGACCAGGTTCACCAGATCCCTGGTGAGTACCCCAAGGGTGCTTATCTGCTGATGTTCGATCCCCTGGACGGCTCCTCCAACATTGACGTTAACGTGTCGGTTGGCACTATTTTCTCCGTTCTGCGTAAGGATCATGGGGGTGCCACCTACGGTGATACCACTGAAGAAGCCTTCATGCAAAAGGGCACTGAGCAGGTCGCTGCAGGCTATGCCATCTATGGCCCCCAGACCATGTTCATTCTGACCCTGGGTGATGGCGTCAAAGGCTTTACCCTGGACCGTGAGCTGGGCAGCTTCGTATTGACACACGAAAACATCTCCATTCCGGAGACAACTGCCGAGTTCGCTATCAACATGTCCAACCAGCGTCACTGGGAGCCGCCGGTACAGCGTTACGTAAGCGAGCTGCTGGCTGGCAAGGAAGGTCCACTGGAGAAGAACTACAACATGCGCTGGATCGCCTCCATGGTGGCCGATGTGCATCGTATTCTTACCCGTGGCGGTATCTTCATGTACCCACGTGATGCTCGTGAACCGGAAAAGCCCGGCAAGCTGCGTCTGATGTACGAAGCCAACCCGATGGCCATGCTGGTCGAGCAGGCAGGCGGTGCGGCCACCAATGGTTACCAGCGTATTCTGGAAGTGCAACCGGAAGGCCTGCATCAGCGTGTAGCCGTCTTCCTCGGCTCCAAAGAGGAAGTCGAGCGCGTTACCCGTTACCATCAGGACGCCTGATGACCGACTGGCCAATGGTCATTTACCGTTGGCCAGTTCTCTTCTCCCGCTAATGCAGGCTTCGTTCAGCCTGTATTAAGCCGCGATTCAGACGCTGTTAAGAGCTCTTTTTCTACTCTGACCCTGCTTGCTCATTCATGGCCAGCGAGGACAGTATTATGAATCTCTTTCAGAAAATGGCAGCGTTTGCAGTAATCAATACCGTGAGCTACACCGCCCTGGCAGCAGATCGCGATGCTTCTGTTGAAACCCCGGTCGGCTCTACGGGTGGTGATGTGATGGATACCCGGGACTTACTGCAGACAGCCAAAGAATCCGATACTGGCGATGGGGTTTCCCAGGGTCAGTCATGGAGTCAGCGTCTTGGGCGCTCCGGTCAGCGCTATACAATTGCAACCCAACGCTTCAACGGTAAGGCTATTGAGTCGCACAACCCCTCTGGGCATTACTCCGGTGTCTCGGCCACAAACCCGCAGGGTGCTGTAGCTTTCGAGGTTCCGTCCCTTGAGCAAAGTACCTCCGCTCATCAGCCGACACCGTACTTGTCCGATAAAGAGACAATCTGATGGTGTAAAGCTCTGCACGGGAGCGCAGTGCTCCCGGCAGGGCAGGTTCAAGGCCGACGGGTTGCCAGAAACTCACCTTTGCCTACCGGCACAAGGCAAGTCGAAAAGTCCGGATCGCTCTCAACCAGAGCCTTGAAGGCCGCCATTTCATCGGCATGGGACAAGGCATTGTCCACGATCAGAAGGCCGCCCGGGCGCAGGACTCTTCTGAGGTCAGGCCACCAGCCACAATATTGGCAGCGCTCGGAATCAAGAAACACAAGGTCCAGTGAGTACTTGTCCTGTGCAGCCAGGATGGCACCGCCGTCACTGTGAAGCTGTGTTATCAGCGCCTCGAGCCCGGAGCGCTTGAAGTTCTGCCGTGCCAGCTCGATTTTGGCTTCAGAAAGCTCCACGGTGCGAATGGTTCCGCCCACTGTATGAGCCGCTTTTGCCAGCCACAAAGTGGAGTAGCCATTGGAGGTCCCGATTTCCAAGACACGCTTGGCATTGGTAGCCTGAACCATGACATAAAGAAACTCACCCGTATCACGTGTGATGTTCAGCATGCGACTTGGCCGCTCATGCGTACGGCTATCGTTAACTTCCCCAAAGGTTTCCAGTTCTTTTAATAAAGTATCCAGATTGGAAGGCATTAATTATCCACTCACTGTTTTTGTTTTAGGGAATTAATACTGCTGGATAATAGTAAGTGTTTGGAGAATAAAAAAGCCCCGCCAATATAATTAGCGGGGCTTTTAGTTAACGCTTTAGGAAGCAACCGAGGGTGTATCGTTACTCGGCTGCTTTGGGTGCTTTTTTAGGAAGTTTAACTTTGGTGCCTGGAACATATAGTCCATATGCAGTTTCAGCATGATTTTGGCAGCAATAATCGGTACGACAATGCCAACAAGGCACGCTGCAAAAATATGCAGGTAGACGTTATCGACATGCAGGAACTTGCTCAGGATAACGCGCACGCCGCTCCCGGCCAGGATGTGCATGAGATAGATCGGCATGGACAGCGTACCGATGGTAATGAACCACTGAACAGGTTTGCGGGCCAGCAGCATGGACAGGCTCGTAACTAGCAGAATGGCCGATAGCGCCACCATCAGCGACATCCATCCGCGGTCGGTATAAGTGTGATGCGAGATGATATGGAACTGATACTCCAGTCCCGCTGTAACCAGAAGCGTAAAGGCTGCTATGCGACCTGGCTGCGCTTCGATGGCAGCAGCAATATTGGTAAACCAGACGCCAAAGGCGAAAAACACGAAGTTCTGGATCAGAAAGTCGACCAGCATCTGGCGCGGCGCGTATTGCTGGAGCCCGTAGGCCACGGCGGACAGCAGGAAAATGGGTAGGAAAACCTTCTTCGATTTGCTGCCGTACAGCACGATGGACAAAACAAATACAAAGAACAGCGCATACAGGAACCAGAACTGAGCTCTGGGCCGCCACAATAGGGAGAACACCTCACCCAGCGTTACATCGCCATTGGTATAGCGAGAGAGGAAGGCTTCAATTACGCCCTGCAGGATTGACCAGACAAGGAAAGGGTAGACAACCGTGTCCAGCTTGTTGACGAACACGCCCTTACCGCCGCGACTCGTTAGCGATTTGAAGAAAAACAGGCCAGACAGGAAGAAGAACAACGGCATGTGAAAGCTGTAGATGATGCTGTCCACAAGCATGTGCGTCTCGACATCGGTCTTGATGATGCCGGCATTTAAAAGCCCGCGGAGCACATGGCCATAGACAACCAGGATTATACCAATGGCCTTGGCATAATCGACCCACACATTTCGGTTATTCATTGAACTATCCTTGATTCAAAGGTTGAAACTAAGACGATTTTTTAGAGGTAGTAAGTTGGGATCCAACTGCTCATCCCTGTGCATGAGGAGTTCCGCTTCCTTGGTCAGGCTTGGCCGCTTTAATAACAACGCGAGATCGTAAAGCCATCATAAATTAGAATGTGAAACGTATAGTGAAAAGTCTAAAAAAATAATTCCGACAATCGGGATTTGCTTTAAAGTCTGGCCAGACCTGCACACGCTTATTGTTATTAGCAAAAATAAATACGCCAATAAAACCCTGAATAAAGAACGGGTTTTATAACAAGATAAAAACGTGTTTATGGAACAATCACAACTCCAGCGACGAGGTCTGACAATGGCGATGTGCTATTGTTCCGTGGCGCTTTGAAAAGATTTCGCTGTTCTGTCTGGCAGATCGCCAAATCAGCATTTGAGGCTGGACATCTGCACGCTGGAGTGCTCACTGGCAATCTAGAGGTCTGGATTGATGCCCTTGAGCTGCTGTTTGACGAGGATTTTCTCGTAATCGGGTGAGGTGTAGATCAGAAGTGCCTGCCGCTTCATATCTGCGTTGGTGGAAAACCTGTAGAACACCGTATTGTTATCGAACGCCATGAATGCATGACTGTTGGGCTGACTTTCCAGTTTGATGAAGTGATCGGACGGCGATTGCGAGGAGGGTGGCCCATATTTCTCGGTCAGGCCTTGAGCAATGAGAAAGCTCTTTTCAACTGGCGTGACAATCGAAAGGCGCAAGAAGCGGTTGTCGATAAAGAACAGCCCAGCCTCAAGGCTATCCTTGCCCAGCTTAAGATCGGGGCAGCTGTAATACTCCAGCCCCTCGATAGGTGCAGTACGCGGTGTCAGGGTGCAGATCTTGCTTTCCAGTACCGTTTGCTTGCTATCACCAAAGTGCAAACCCTTATAGCCGTCTACGGCTTGGGAAAGGCCTGCATGCAGCGAAGCGATAACGCCTAGCAGATACCCTGACTTGCGCATTACATGACATTCCGACGTAAGGGTGAGTGATGATGACGCGCATCATACCTCATGTCAGCGATGTTGAAAGAAGTGGTGCAGTCGCCGGGTAAGCCGGGAGAGGAACCCAGGCTTACCCGTTCAGAGGTGAATTACCAGACGCCAGGAGGAATGATGTCGTCAGAGTCATATTTGATCTTGTCGATGTTCTCTTTCTTGCTGTGTTCCGGCGTCGTGTCATCCAGGGTTTCAGGCTGGGTATCGTCCTTGGGATAGTCATCAGCTTCAGGCATACAGGCGTCCTCCAGTGGATACGGGGTCTCTTGTTTGGGCCGATAAATGCCCGTCAGGTTCCTTGGGAGCCTGATTCAGAGGCCATCACGACTCGATTACGGCCCTCGTGCTTGGCCTGATAAAGAGCCGCATCAGCGCGTTTCAACAGTGACTCGGCAGGCTCATCGGCATCCCCATTGGCACCGCCAATACTGGTGGTAACCGCAACTGGGCCGTTGACGGTCAAAAAGGGAGTATCGGCAATGGAAAAGCGTATGCGTTCCGCGATGCCGTCTAGCTGTTCCGGCTTGTTGATGCGGGTGATCACAACAAACTCTTCGCCCCCCAGCCTGAGTAACAAGTCATGGGGGCGAAGCGTGGTGGCGATCCGGTGTGCGGTTTCGACAAGCACCTGATCGCCTGCGGCATGGCCATGCTGATCGTTGACTGCCTTAAAGTGATCCAGGTCGATGAACAGCGCGCCGATTCGCTCGTTGTCGCGCCGCGCGGCAGCTTGCTCGACCGGATAGAAGTGCTCCAGCGCCGCACGATTCCATAATTGTGTCAGCGGATCGAGCATCGCTCTGCGGCGCTCGCGTGAGATAACGATGCGCAGGTAGCGGGTCTGCTCTGAAAGGCTGCGTAGTTTCAAGTAGCCGTCAGCCATTTGGGCAAGGTCTCTCAGGCGGTCACGCTCCCGAGCCGTCAGCTGCCTGGGCTCGGAATGCATCAGGCACAAGGTGCCAATGGGCAGACCTGATGGCGCCACGAGGGGATGCCCTGCATAAAACCGTATGTACGGGGGCTCGATCACCAGTGGGTTGGATGCAAAACGCTCATCGCTCAAGGCGTCCGGTACGATCAGCGGGCGATGGGTATCAAGCAGAGCATGGGCACAAAAGGCAACACTGCGTGCTGTAGCGCTGAAGGGTGATCCACTGTGGGCCTTGATGCACTGTTGTTCACGGTCGATCAAGCTGATCAGCACTCGGTCGACCTTGAACAGGTCCCGCGCGATCCGCACCAGGGCATTCATATAGGCATCCGCCGGGGTATCCAGTATTTCAAGCGACTCCAGCGCTTTTTGGCGCTCGGCTTCACGAGGGTGTGCAGGCGCAGCGTACATGGTGAGTCCTGTGGCAGGTAGGTGCGATAACCTTGTTCCAGAAGGCGTTCCGCTTGATATGACCCTTGGAAACGCGCGGTGTTGCCAAGGAAAATAGGCGGCGTGTAGGAGGCGAGAGACGAAGCCCGGCTGTCATCTCTCCGCCGGGCTACCTGTGCCAACCTTTGCTAGGCATCAAGAAGGGTCTTGAGGGTGCTGATCAGGTATCCAGGCGTTGCGTCTGGTCATCTGCCAGGCCTGAAAGCTCTGGACGATACCTCTCAAGGCCATGAAGCCCAGAAACGACAACCACAGCCCATGGTTGCCCAGGTCTTTGAGCGCAATGCCTAGCGGAAGGGCGAGCAGGACGGCAATGACCATCGCATTGCGCATTTCCCGGGCTCGGGTTGCTCCGATGAACAGCCCATCCAGCAGGTAACTGCTCATGGCAATGACTGGCAGTGCGGCCAGATACGGAAGGTATGTATAAGCCGCTTCACGTACCGCGGGAAGATCGCTTTGCAAGTCGATGAAGCGTGCACCGAACAAGGCAAACCCCAGGGCAAATAAGAGACTGGCCAGCAGCGACCAGCCGGCGGCAATGACCAGGGTTTGCCGGAGGGCCTTGCGATCACGAGCCCCAATGGCGTGCCCTGCCAACGCTTCCACCGCATGGGCAAGTCCATCCAGGGCGAATGCGGTCACCATCAGGCCATTGAGGAGAAGGGCGTTAGCGGCCACCGTGGCATTACCTAAACGTGCGCCCTGAAATGTGATCAGAAAGAAGACGCCTTGCAAGGCCAGCGAGCGGATAAAGATATCGCGGTTAACCGCCAGCAGGGGGCGCCAGGTGGACCAGCGCTTGAGTCGCGCGATGCGAACCGCGCCTGCCATGTGATGCAGTGTCTGGCGCGCCAGCCATAGGCCAAGCCCCGCGCCGAACCACTCAGCCAGGGCGGTTGCTGCTGCAATACCGCGAATGCCCCAGCCAAAGCCGAACACGAACAACACGTCGAGCAGCAGATTGACGATGTTGGTGGTCAGCAGCATCGCCAGCGGCGCACGTGCGTTCTGGGTGCCCAGTAGCCAGCCGATCAGAGCATAGCTCGACAGGGCGGCAGGCAGACCCAATAGGCGAATCTGAAAAAAGCGCTCAGTGGCCTCGCTCAATGCTGCCGAGGAGGTCATGCTGTTCAGCAGCAGAGGAAGGCCTAGCAGTGAAAGGCCGATCAACCCCAGCGCCAGCACACAGGCCAGCAGCAGCCCTTGCAATAGGACTTGCCGAAGTGCACTGCCATCCGTACGGCCACTGGCTTGTGCGGCGAATCCAGTCGTTCCCATGCGTAGGAAGCCTAGTACCGCGACCATTGTGGTGTAGAGGCTTCCCCCCACCGCCACGGCGCCCAGATCATGTATATCCGGCAGATGACCAGCGATGGCGCTGTCTACCAGGGTCACGAGGGGTACGGTCAGGTTGGACAGAATCATCGGGCCGGCTAGCAACCAGACACGGCGGTGCATCGGACGGTAGCGCCAATCGGCAAGCAGGGTGGACATAAGGGCTCCAGTCAGCAGAACCCCTAGTGTAAAGGCTTACCGGTCATCATGTTTCGTGGCTGAGAAAACAGTGCTGGCCGGGCAGGGGCGGCAGGGCTAGTGTTGAGGGTGCGCCAGCGGCATGGCATTACCAGTGTGTAGTGATTTTTCTTTGGGAAAGGAGCTGACATGTATAAGCATTACCCTGCTGCCTATCAAGCGAGCCACGGTTCAGCCCTGTCGGTGGATACGGCCTTCTATGACCGTATCCGGGAAGCCAAGGACAAGCGCACGCTTATTGAATCCTTTGAGGTTCCGATCCGTACTGGGCGGGCGTGGCGGGTGCCGGCCGGGCATGTCTTTCGAGTGACGACGCCTGTAGGGCCGCAAGTGGGCGACTTCAATATCTGGAATGCCCATGATCCACGGGAGCGGCTATGGGCAGCCCGTACCCGTCAGCTACAGGGCGCTCATGTGTCTATCTATGATCGACTGTGGTCGAACCTGCCCTTTCTGCGGCCAATGGTCACCATCACGGACGACACCCTGGCTAGTTATGGCATCGACGAACATGGCGGACGCATTCATGACCTGCTGGGTACCCGCTGCGATCCTTACGTCAACAAGCTCCTGACCGGAGAAGATTTCCATCATCACTGCCATTCGAACCTGACCCGCGCGGTATTGCCCTACGGGCTGACCGAGTTCGACGTACATGATGTGCTAAACATTTTTCAGGTGACCGGGCTTAACGATGAGGACATGTACTTCATGAAGGCCTGCCCGGCGAAGCAAGGAGACTACCTGGAGTTTTTCACGGAGATCGACGTGCTGTGCGCTATGTCGACCTGCCCAGGTGGTGATCTGTCCGTTGCGCTGTGGGGGCCGGACGCGCAAGACCCGCTGTCCGTCTGCCGCCCTCTGGGCGTTGAGGTTTATTCGCTGGATGACACCCTACTGGCAGGCTGGTCATCCCCGGAGCGGGCGGGTTACAAGGGGAACCACGGCCTGGAGCTGGTGAGGCCTGCGTGGGATCGGTGAGTGGTTACTTTTTTAAGGCTTGCCTGCACAGCCGTTGTTCCGCGTAACGGTAAACAGCTAGTTCAGTTGTCCACCGGTTTCCTTGAGATCGGTGGGCGTCATCATGGCCGCTTTCACAGCAATTCCAAGGCCCGCTACTAGAGTTTCGAGTGCCATGGAGGGCTGGCCTGGATGCCGGGCCGCTTGTTCGGGCAGATAAGGGATATGGATGAAGCCGCCGCGCACATTCGTGCCGGCGAGCCGGTGCATCAGTCCATAAAACACATGGTTGCAGACAAATGTGCCAGCCGTCTGCGATACCGAGGCAGGAATACCGGCATCCCTGAGTGCCCGTACAATGGCTTTAATAGGTAGCGTCGAGAAATAGGCCGCCGGACCGCCTGGCACTACAGGTGTATCGATGGGTTGTTGACCATTATTGTCGGGAATACGGGCATCGTTCACGTTGATGGCTATGCGCTCGAGGGTCAGGTCCGTACGCCCCCCGGCCTGGCCTACACCAATCACCAGGGCGGGCCGATGAGCGGCCAGCATGTGATCCAGCGAGACCAAGGCAGCACCAAAGACGCACGGCAGCTGGCGCGTGATGATGTAGGCATCGCCCAGATTCAGACCATCCAGTTGGCGCACGGCCTCCCAGGAAGGATTCACGGGCTCGTTCTCGAACGGTTCGAATCCGGTCAACAGGATGGTAGTCATGGTGGTCCTCACATCAGGATATATAGCAGCATGATATTAACTGCCAATAGACTCAAGGCGGTGGGGATTTGTGCCTTGATGACACTATTCTTGTCCGGCAGATTCAGCAGGGCGGCTGGCACGATGTTGTAGTTGGCTGCCATAGGTGTCATCAGCGTGCCGCAGTAGCCTGAGAACATGCCTATGGCCGCCATCACCGCCGGGTTAGCATCGTACTGCCCAATCAGAACCGGAACGCCTACACCGCCTGTCATCACCGGGAAAGCCGCAAAGCCGTTACCCATAATGATGGTAAACAGCGCCATCCCCACGACATACACGGCCACTGCCACGAAGCGGAAATCCATATTGATATAGGAAGTGGTGAGGTGTGCGACGGCCTTGCCAACGCCCGCATCGTTGAACAGGAGCCCCAGCATGGCGAGCATCTGCGGCAGTACCAGGGCCCAGCCCAGGGCCTCGGTCAGGCGGCGTGATTCGCGCATGGATTGCACAGGCGTATCGCGTGTCAGCCAGCAGGCGAGGGCCAGGGAAACCAGACAGCCGACACCCAGGGAGACAAAAGTCGTATTTTTAGGGTCCAGCAGTGGAAGGCCACCGACCTGCACGTCCTTGACCACTACCGAGCCGATAACGGTGACCAGCGGAATGGCCAGGGCGGGAATGAACAATTTGTTCTTGAGGCGCAGCGCACTGGCTTGGCGTTTTTCAGCAGGCAATTCCCCATGCTTGCCCAGTCCGACGCCACCTGTACCTGCAATGACGGCCATGACCAGCACGCCTACGCCTACCCAGGCGGGCGGCAATAGATCGCCTACCAAAAAGACAAGGCTGAACAGCGCCCAGAAAAAACCTGTCGTCCAGCGCTTGGGATGAGCGCGATCGGCAAACGTCATGATCGCCGTGGTTGCCAGGATGATGCCGGCCAGCCAGTAAAGGTATTGAATCGAGAGGATCATGGCATCACTCCTGACGGCCGGTAGGCGTATGGTCGGCGTCCGGACGTTTTCCGCCCAGCTCGCGCTCCAGTTGGCTATTGAAGCGCTTGAGGCGAATGGCATGGATGATGAATGCACAGATGGCGGTAGGAATGCCCCAGACCGCAATGTGCAGCGGCTCAACATCGATATTGGAGCCGAGCAGGAAGGTATGCATCAGGGCGATGGCACCAAAGGCGACAAAGATGTCCTCGCCAAAAAACAGGCCGACATTATCGGTAGCAGCGCACAAGGCGAGCAGTTTGTAGCGAATTTTCTCCGGCAGCTTGCCGTAGCGGTTTTCCGCAGCCCCTTCGGCCATGGGCGCGAGCAAAGGGCGCACCATCTGCGGATGCCCTCCAAGGCTGGTCAGGCCCAGCGCAGCCGTCAGCTCCCGTACAAACAGGTAAAAGATCAGGAGCCGGCCCACCGTGGCGGTGCGGATCTTGGCAATCCAGTTCTGGGCATGCTCACGCAGGCCATGCCGTTCGAGAAGACCGATTACGGCAAGCGGCAGGAGGATGATGAGGGGCAGGGCACGTGTCTTGACGAACCCGGCGCCGATAGTGGCAAGAATGGTCTCGAACGGCATGGATGCCGCAAAACCGGTCGCCAGGGCTGCCAGGGCTACGACCAGCATGGGATTGAAGCGCAGCACAAAGCCGATGACGATGACCAGCACACCGATTAGTGGCCACAGGTTGACTGTGGTTTGCATAGGGAGTCTCCCTCGCCGGTTATGCCCAGGCAGGTGGGTTTGACGGCTGTGTGGAGGCGATCGGGAGCGCCTCCTTTGATATTTACGCCGCCCGAGCCGGCGTCAGTTCTTGTTATGACTGCAACGGGCACGATCGCGCCAAAGGTATCAATCTGCGATACCAGAAACCTGCAGTGGCTCGCTCAAGGCGAAGCGTCCCCATTTTTTGTATGGATAGTGAAGAACGTCCAACAAATAAAAGTGTTCACCGCTGATTGATAAAAAGCGTGGCCTTTCAGGGGCGAGGCGACTGACGGCCAGTGGTGAGAGGTCGTTCAAAGGGGGTAGAGTGAAATGCTCCACGGGGATGGTAAGCCAGCATGAACCTTCGCTTTCTCGAAACATTTGTCTGGGTGGCGCGTCTGGGCAGCTTTCGGCTGACAGCTGAAAAACTGTCCAGCACCCAGGCGGCAATTTCCAGCCGTATCGCCGTGCTTGAAGGCGAGCTGGGTGTCCAGCTGTTCCTGCGCGATCCGCGAGGCGTCACGCTGACAGCCGATGGCCAGAAGGTCTTGGGGTACGCCGAGCAGATGATCGATACCTGGCACGACCTGCGCAAAGTGCTTGGGCAGGAAACCCGGCTGAGCGGACGGATACGCATCGGCGCCATGGACACGGTCATCCACAGCTGGCTGAGCGCCTTGTTCACTTGTGTAACCGACGCCCATCCAAATGTGGAAATCGAGCTGCTGGCCGATACGGCGCTCAACTTGAGCGACCAGCTGCTCAAGGGACAGCTTGATCTGGTATTCCAGACCGATCTCTTGCGCGCCGAAAGCGTGCGTAACCTGAAGCTGGCCAGTTATCCCATCCGCTGGGTGGTTGCAACCGACTCGCCGCTCAACCGCGCGTACACGAGTCTGGATGAGCTGGCCCGCGAGCGGTTGATTACCTTCTCGCGTAATTCGCGTCCCCATCAGGACCTGCTTAACTTTCTGCATCAGCACGGGATTTCGACGCCCCGGGTCTCTTGCGTCAACTCGGCGGCGGCCATCATCCAGTTGATCAGGGACGGATTTGGCATTGGTGCGTTGCCCCCGGCCCTCGTTGGCGAGGCGCTGAAGCACGGGGCTCTGGCGCTTCTGCCTTTCGAGGCACCGCCGCCGTTTGCCGTGTATGCCAGTTGGCATACGGGCGTGGGACTGACGTTGAACGAGGCCATTGTGGCGCTCAGCCAGCAGGTAGTCGGCGGCTTCTGTGCGCAGGTGGGGCCTGAACAGGCATTACCGGCCTGAAGCAACAAAGCCTTATCGCCGGGGGCCGGAAAGTTTTGTTGGACAGCCGGCATGATTTCCTCAAAGACTGGTTTTTCCGCATCAAGGGAATCCTGATATGAGCATGCGTATCCTTCTGAATTGCGATATGGGCGAAAGCTTCGGAGCCTGGACGATGGGCGATGATGCTCATGCCATGCCACTGGTGGACCAGGCCAATCTCGCGTGTGGCTTCCATGCTTCGGACCCGCTGACGATGCAGAAAACCGTGGCCCTGGCCGTAAGACATGGTGTTCGAATCGGTGCTCATCCGGCCTATCTGGATCTGGTCGGCTTTGGCCGCCGGCATATGGTGTGCTCGCCGGAGGAGGTGAAGGCGCTGGTGCTCTATCAGATCGGCGCACTGGATGCCTTCTGCCGCGCAGCAGGAACGACCGTGCAATATGTGAAACCTCATGGTGCCCTGTATAACGATCTGGTGCGTGACGATACCTTGCTCACTGCCGTGCTCGAGGCCTGTTTGCAGTTTCGTGAGGGGTTACCGCTTATGGTGCTCGCCAAGACGGACAACACCCGTGAGCAGCAGCTGGCGGAGAAGGTCGGCGTACCCTTGCTGCGTGAAGCCTTCGCCGACCGCGCCTACATGCCCAACGGGCAACTGGCGCCTCGCCGGGAAGCGGGCGCGGTCCATCATGATCCCGAACGTATTCTGTCCCAGGCGATCGCCATTTCCCGTGGGGATGCCTTTCCCGGTTTCGATGGCCAACCCATGTGCCTGACGGCAGACAGCCTGTGTGTCCATGGAGACAACGCCGAGTCACTCGCTGTGTTACGTCGCCTGCGGGCGGCTCTGGATGCGGCATGATCCGGATTGAGCCCTACGGCGCCGAGGCGCTGATGTTGACCCTGGCGGATACACCCACGCCCGATCTCCCCGGACGTATTGCCCGTCTGGCCGCTCTGATTGAACACACACTGGGCGACGGTGTGATCGATCTGGTGCCGGGCTGGAACACGTTGCTCATTCACTATGACTTGTTGCGCTACGACCTGACGGACATTCAGGCTCGCGTCACGGCGATCGTCGAGCGGTGGCGCAAGGAGCCGGAAACCGTGCAGAGCTCTTCACGCCGGCATGAAGTACCCGTCTGGTACTGCGGGCCGGACCTGGAGCCGGTGGCCAAGGCCTGCTCGCTGACGGTCGCGGAATTGATTGCTTTGCATAGCGGACGCGATTATCTGGTCGGTGCCATCGGCTTTGCGCCCGGTTTTGCCTATATGGGCGAGCTGGATGAGCGAATCGTCCTGCCTCGGCTGGCCTCACCGCGGCCTCGGGTGGAGGCTGGCAGTGTGGCGATTGCCGAACGCATGACCGCCATCTATCCCCAGGCGTCACCCGCGGGCTGGCATATCCTTGGACTAAGTGCCTGGCCGCTCTTTGACGCACAGGCCGAGCCGCCATGTCCGCTTGCTGTGGGCGATCGGGTTCGGTTCGTTGCGGTTGACGAGGCCGCCTATCGCGCCGCGGGAGGTCAGGTATGAAAGGGTTGAAAGTCATAAAACCGGGGCCGCTGAGCCTGCTGCAGGACGTCGGTCGTTATGGATGGCGTCATCTGGGCGTATCCACATCAGGTCCGATGGACCGTCAGGCGGCGGCCTGGGCCAATCATCTGCTCGAGAATTCCTATGGCAGTCCGGTCCTGGAAATTGCCCTGGGTGGCGTAGAGCTGGAAGCCCAGGTCGATACCTGGCTGGCACTGACCGGGGCACCGCTGGGCGCGACGGTAGATGGACAGACGGTTCCTGCCTGGTCGCGCTTCTGCATGAAGGCTGGGCAGCGGCTGCAATTGGGATTTGCCCAAGCCGGGCAACGCGCTTACCTGGGCGTAGTGGGTGGCTTCAGGGGTAAGACCGTGCTGGGTAGCGTGGCCACACATCGTCGCGAAGGTCTGGGCGGCCTGAATGGCGATGGTCAAGCGTTGCAGGCCGATGACATTCTGGTTTGCAGCCCTGGGCTTGAGGCTTTCGACAAGGCACTGGGTGCGGCGAGCCGCTTCATTCCCGACTACCGTGAGTCTCCGGTGTTACGTCTGGTCGTCGGGGGCGATGGAGAAGCCTTTGCGGTCGAGCAGCGGGATCGGTTCTTTGGTTCATCCTGGCGAATCAGTCCTCAGGCCGATCGCATGGGGATTCGTCTGCAGGGTGATGCACCGCTTGCAGCGCCAGTGCGTCAGTGGTCTATGGGGGTTCTGGCCGGAGCGGTTCAGGTTCCGCCGGAAGGCCAGCCCATTGTGCTCATGGCAGACTGTCAGACCATGGGGGGATATCCGGTCCTCGGCTTCGTGCATCCGCTGGATCTCTGCCGGCTGGCGCAATGCCCTGCCCACCATGAAGTGCGCTTCAGGCCGATCGAGCTGGAGGAGGCCCAGGGTGATCTCAAGCGGTTCTATCGGTTTTTCAAGCACCATGAAATGAACTTATGTGCGGACTAGAGGGTGCCGTTTGTGCGAGTGATTTTTGCTGAGCCGTGCGTCATGACGTATAACGTTATGTAGGTATGGCCAGAAGTGATCAACGTACAAACAGATGAAAACACCCAAGCGCATGGAATCTCTGGTCGAGGACGGCCTGATTGATGAGGTGCTGCGCCCGCTGATGAGCGGCAAGGAGGCCTCCGTATATGTAGTTCGGTGCGGCGACGAGATCCGTTGCGCCAAGGTCTACAAGGAAGCAAACAAGCGCAGCTTTCGTCAGGCGTCCGAGTATCAGGAGGGTCGCAAGGTGCGTAATAGCCGTCAGGCACGCGCCATGGCCAAGAGCACTAAATACGGCAGAAAGGAACGGGAGGAAGCCTGGCAGAATGCCGAGGTTGCCGCCCTGTACCGGCTGGCTGGCGCCGGCGTTCGCGTACCGAAACCGCATGATTTCCTGGATGGCGTCCTGCTGATGGATCTGGTGACGGACGAGCGGGGGGATGCCGCTCCGCGTTTGAATGACGTGACCCTGACGCCCGACGAGGCCCGTGAGTATCATGAGCTGATGATCCGGCAGGTGGTGCTTATGTTGTGTGCCGGACTGGTACACGGCGACTTGTCCGAATTCAACGTGTTGTTGGCGACCGATGGGCCGATGATCATTGACCTCCCTCAGGCAATCGATGCGGCGGGCAACAACCATGCCTTCCGTATGCTCGCCCGTGATGTGGAAAACATGGCCCAGTATTTTGGGCGTTTTGCGCCTGAGCTGAAGCAGACCCGGTATGCACCGGAGATGTGGGCGCTTTATCAGAAGGGCGAGCTATACCCGCACACCCCGCTTACGGGCATCTATGCTGAACCCGAGGGGCAGACCGATGTTTCATCCGTCATGCGCGAAATCGAAGGTGCCCGGCGCGAAGAGGCACGTCGCCAAGCGGCTCGTAAAGAGGCCGAGGCACCGTCGTCCAGCGATGAGCCTCCACCCCCGCCATGGCTGAGCTGAGCCTGATGCTCGGTCCGGTGCGATCATTTAATTAGGTAGTAACCATGAAAGGTCATACGCAAGTCATTGATTATCTAAAGGACCTGCTCCGTGGTGAGCTGGCCGCACGCGATCAGTACTTCATCCATTCCCGTATGTATGAAGACTGGGGGTATCTGCGCCTTTACGAGCGCATCAACCATGAAATGGAAGAGGAAACCCAACATGCAGATGCCCTGCTGCGTCGTATCCTCTTTTTGGAAGGGCAGCCGGACATGCGCCCCAAGGACATCAATGTAGGCCATACAGTGCCGGACATGCTGCGCAGCGATCTGGCGCTGGAATACGAAGTGCGTGAGGCACTGGCCCAAGGCGTTGCGCTGTGTAACAGCGTGGGTGATTTCGTCAGTCGTGAAATCTTGGTGGCACAGCTTGAAGACACCGAGGAAGACCACGCCTATTGGCTGGAACAACAGCTGCGGCTGATTGACAAGCTGGGACTGGAAAATTACCTGCAATCCCAAATGAAGGCCGGCGAGCCTTCCGAGACGGTATAGCGCGCCTGGTTATGAGGCGCAATACAGCGCCTCAGGCCACTTCCTGAATACAGACATCACTTAGCCCAACCTCAACGGCACGTCGCTCGATGCTGGGCTGAGCATGCAGCTCCCAAGGGGCATCCACCACACCGGTGGGCTCGGGGACATGCTTGATCAGTAGCTGCATGATGGCCTGCTCCTGAGTGATGGGTTCAAAACTCTCCATCTGTTCTTCGAGCGGCTCGCCATTAAAGCGGTAGTGAATGGCGTAACGGTGCAGGTTATGCATAACGATCTCCTTGAAGGGCCTGTACCTAGATGGACCGCGGCGGCGCCTTACTCGTTTCAATCATTTCGGTCTCGCGCTTGAGTAGCGTCTCCTTGCGCGCAACGCCCCAGCGATAACCGGTCAACGCTCCGCTGGCGCCGATGACGCGATGACAGGGCACCAGCAGGCCCAGGGTGTTACTGGCACAGGCGCGGGCAATGGCGCGTGGATGACTGTCCAGTTCTACAGCAAGCTCTCCGTAGCGCCGGGTCTCGCCGGGCGGGATCTGCATGAGGGCCTGCCAGACCCGTTGCTGAAAGGCACTACCCTGCATATCCAGCGGCAGGGCATACACCTGGGTCGGCTTATCGAGCTGAGCATGGACATGGGCAAGCTCATCGGCCAGGGCGGCATCGTCATGCTCGCAATGGGCGGCGGCAAAGCGCTCGGCCAATTCCCGTTCAAGCGCTGATGCCTCGTCCCCAAACAATACGGCGCAGAGACCACGGGAGGTCTTGGCGACTAATACCAGCCCAAGTGAACAGATAGCAATGCCATAACGGATGTGCTCTCCTGCACCCTTGCGCCGACGTTGCGCCAGCGCCAGGGCGTTGGGCTGTTCATAGACAGCGCGGCTGCTGCCATACCCACTGGCTAGCGCAGCTTCCAGAACAGTCTCCGCTCGAGGCAGGTTGGCCTGCAGACGCTGCTGGCGACGGGCTTCAGCCCAGGCGCGGGGTGTAAGCCCGGTACGCTGTTTGAACAACCGGGCCAGATGCGAGGGTGAAAGCCCAATGCGCGAGGCCAGTTGATCCAGGGAGAGCGGCTGCTCGGCCTGGTCGAGCAGGGCACATGCGGCCTGAATCAAGGCGTCCTGCTGCTTAACGGGGCTTTCCCGGTCCGGCTGACAGCGTTTACAGGCGCGATACCCGGCTGCCTCTGCCTCGCGTGGCGTTGTGTAGAACGTCACACGCTCCTGACGAGGGCGACGGGCAGGGCAGGAGGGGCGGCAATAGACGCCGGTGGTCTGGACCGCAAACACGAATCGGCCGTCATGGGCCGTATCGCGGGTACAGACAGCGTTCCAGCAGAGGTCGATGTCGAGCATGGCGGGGATCTCATCTCGTCAGGGTTTGGATGATTGTCGGCTTCCAGGCCGCGGTGGGCAATCCGGTTCACGCTTTCAAATCCGTACAGGCACGCTCCGTCCGAGACGAATAAAGATTTGTATCACTCGAGCGATACCCTCTCACAGTTAACACGAAACTAGCCTATGGGCTTCTGGGACCAGGCAATGAGCCAGATCAAGACCGCACTGTTTTTTCTGACGCTTCTCATGGGCGGTCTGCAACCTGTTCAGGCCCACGAGGTAGCGCTGCGCGTCGTGACGGAAGAGCTGCCGCCTTACAACATGACCATTTCCGGCAAGCTGACCGGCTTTAGTACAGAAGTTGTAGAGGCTGTATTGGTCCAGGCCGGACTCAACGGGGCCTTTCAGTCAATGCCCTGGGCCCGCGCCTACGAGACGGCGCTGCACGATGAAAATGTCCTGATTTATTCGATTGCCCGTACACCCCAGCGGGACGGGCTATTCAAATGGGTTGGCGTCATTGCTCCAGCTCAATGGGGGCTATTCAGTGACCGTACGCGAAATATTTCTCTTAATGCACTTGAGGATGCCAGGCGCTATCAGATCGCTACGGTACATGGTGATGTAGGTGAACAGTATTTGCAGTCCCGCGGCTTTTCCGTGGGACTGAACCTGCAATCCAGCAATACCTATGCGCAAAACTACCAGAAGCTCAAGCGTGGACGGGTGGACCTGTGGGTCGCCAATGCCGTTATGGCCAAGTATCTGGCACGGCAGGCAGGTGAACCGTTTGATGACACCGTGACTCAGGTTTATCCACTGACCGATATCGGACGCAACGAAGGGCTGTATATGGCTTTCAGCGCCCGGACGCCCGATGAAGTAGTCGCCCGAGCCCGAGAAGGGTTCGAGCAGATCAAGCGTAACGGTATCTATGAGGCATTGAAAAAGAAATGGCTGTAGATACCGATAATACTCATGCAGAGCTGCCGGAGCACTGGCAGCAGGGACGACACTCGCTGGGCTGGCGTCTGGTAGTTGTCACGCTGGGGTTCTGTTTTTTTTTCACGCTGATCACCGTTGGGGTTCGTACCTGGGCGGTGTGGCACGAGAATGTCCATCAAATGGACATTGAGTTGGGGCTGATCGAGCAGGTCTACCAGCGCACCCTGACCAAGGCCATCTGGGACATGGATCAGGAGTCGGTCGAGGCGCATCTGGACAGTGCCGTTCATATCGCGTCGGTGGCGCGCGTGCAGCTGACCGTGTTTTCCGCTCAGCAAACGCCGATCGTTCAGGTGCGCTCCCGTACCGGATGGATCGAGTCAAACCTGGCTCCGATGCGCCAGGTTCCTCTGGTCTTTTCACCGTACGCCGGGAGTAGGGAGACTGTTGGGGCGCTGAGACTCTATGGCAATGAAGAGCTGCTCTGGTCTGAACTGAAATCGGTCGTGGTGTCAATCGTCGGGTTCCAGCTCCTGCAATCCATGCTGCTGGCCGGCCTGATCATTCTTATGTTCAGCCGTCTGGTCACGGTACATATCCGGCGTATTGCGCTTCACTTGGCTGAGTTGAGCCCCGAGCGGCTTCACCTTCCCTTACGGCTTTTTCGTTCTGCCGGGCGCGAGGACGAATTGACCCTGTTGGTACAGGGGATCAATCAGCTACAGAACAACCTGTCCGGGTATCTGGGGCGGCAACATGTGTACGAAAAGGAGTTGGCCGCGCACCGGGATCAGTTGGCCGAGCGCGTACAGGCCCGTACGGCGGAGTTGCAACGTCTGACCGAGGCGCAGCACATGGTGCTGCTGTTGTCCAATCGGCTTATCCGTGCGCCGTATGAGCGGCTGGAGCTGTATCAGCAGTCCTGCCTGAGCGAAGTGGCCCAGCGTCTAGGGGCCTGTTATGCCCTTTGGTATATCCGTGAGGAGTCGGGCAGTTATTTTCGTCTGGCCATGCACTGGTGCTGTGAAACCCACGCCGTCCCGGAAAACCAGATCAACGCAGCGCAGCTGGCGCATCTGGAGGTACTTCTTGATCAGGGCGAGCCGGTTACGTTCACTTCCGGCAAGGCGCTTACCGATGTGCTGTCAGCGTATGGTGCTGCCGCCTTCCAATTATTGAATGCCGAAGCCACTGCATTTGTCCCGGTAGGAGCTGGCGATGAGCAGCTGGGGTTTCTGGTGTTCATTCGCAAGCAGGTTATCGACGTCTGGCAACCCGATGAGCACGCTTTGTTGGCCATGACGGCGCAAATGCTGTTGCACAGCACCCGGCATCGCGTGCAGCTGGGCGACATCATGCAAACCCAGGAGGCGTTGCGGGAAGCCAATGCTCAGTTGAAAGCGCTTTCGCGGAGCGACCCGCTGACGGGGTTGCCCAACCGGCGGTATTTCGATGAGGTCAAAGACGTTGAGTTCAGCCGTGCTCAGCGTTCGGGCCAGCCCCTGTCCGTGCTGATGTGCGACATCGACTACTTCAAGCGCTACAACGACACCTATGGACATGCCCAGGGGGATGAGTGTCTGCGCTTGGTGGCGGCGGCCATGAAGGCCAGCATTGCGCGGGCGGGTGATCTGGTCGCGCGCCTGGGTGGGGAAGAGTTCGCTGTTCTGCTGCCGGCTACAGACAAGGCTGCGGCGTACCTCTTGGCAGAGCGATTGCGTCAGGCTGTCTGTGACTTGGCTATTCCTCATGACGAATCGTCTGTCGCACCCATCGTCACCCTGAGCATCGGACTGGCCACGTTCGAAGCAGGCATTTCCAGCACCTTTCATGAGCTGCTCGAACTGGCTGATCGATCCTTGTACCAGGCGAAAGGGGATGGTCGTAATCGGGTGGTGAGCGCCACATTCAGGAAGACGTTATGAAAATTGGAAAATGGATGGCACTGCTGGCGGGGATGGTTGGTACTCATGTCATGGCCGAGCCGATTCAGGTGGTTACCGAAGAAAGCCAGTTCATTACAGTCAAAAATGGGCGTATTGGAGGGGCGGCAACAGAGGTCGTTGAGCTCACGCTGAGTCGGGCCGGGCAGACGGACTACAGGATTGGTCTTTACCCTTGGGCAAGGGCCTACGATATCGCGACCAACCAGCCAAACGTTCTTATCTATCTGGTTGCCCGGACACCGCAGCGTGAATCCTTATTCAAATGGGTAGGGCATGTAACGAGCATGCAATATTACTTTTACAAGCTAAAGTCCCGTACGGATATTGATCCGCAGAGCCTGGAGGATGCGCAGCAATACAGCGTAGGTGTGATGCGTGATGATTTCCGGCATCAGTATCTACTGCACCATGGGTTTTCCCGGTTGGTGATATCAGCTGGGGTTGAAGAGAACTTTCAAAAGCTCATCAATGGACAGGTGCAGCTGGCACCGCTGACGGAAAGCAGCGCCGCCCACGAGTGCGCCCGAAAGCATTTTGACTGTACCGAATTGGAACAGGTTGCAGCGCTAGGTACCATTGAGGCGGAACTGTACATGGCTTATAGCGTGGCAACGGATGATGCTGTCGTGGAAAGCACCCGCACCGCCTTCGGACAGCTCCAGCAGGAAGGTGTTGTCGACAAGATCATTGGTACGCTCACGAACAACCATTGAGAAACCTGCTCGCTGCATTACGAATTGATGCAGGTCTCGTCTTTACCGTAACGCATTGCCGGTTATTTGCAGGAATACACACCTTGGCAATCCGGTGATCACTTGCGCCGACATGCCGTTATCCTAGGGTGTCTGAGGGTTGTTTTTGTAATTAAGGGATTGAGCAATGCAGGCTTTGACAACCATTACCAATTTTGGTGATTCCTCGGTCATGTTGCCGTGCGCATTCATTATTGCTCTATGGCTGTGGCTTGGCGCTTCACGCCGTACGGCACTGCTCTGGCTGTCGTTGTTTGGTGGGGCATGCCTGCTGGTAGCAATTTCTAAGATGGCTTTCTTTGGCTGGGGTATTGGCATCCGCGCCTACGACTTCACCGGCTTTAGTGGACACTCCATGCTGGCCTGCAGTGTCATACCGGTTCTGTTCTGGCTGTTGGCAGCCAAGGCCCGGTCTGTCGTGCGCTGGGTCTGTGCCGGAGCCGGGGCGCTCTTCGCCCTCGCGATTGCGGTCACCCGAATCAAGTTGGGGTTTCACTCGGTTTCCGAAGTGGTTACCGGGGTGCCGATCGGCTTTGCAGCCAGTGGTGTCTTTCTCTGGCTCATGCGTGATCGAGCGGTTGTGGTGAAATCAAACCTGGCTGTCATTGCCAGCCTGCTGGCCCCCTTGCTGGTGCTCTATGGGCTCAATGCACCAACCCAGCATTTCATGGAAGATGTCGCAACCAAGCTGGCCAACGGTGCGAACCCCTATACGCGTGCTCATCAGCGTGCAGGTGTTAAGCCGATAGGCGATTAGACCTTAGTAGGGTGTATGATGGTACATCCCGAGGAGTGACAGCTGCCATGGAGCAATCTTCTCCCGTACAGCTGTCATAGAAGCATAGATGGTGCGCTCGTGTGTCATCGGCTTCGAATCCATCAGCCCTGTCCAATGGAGGTCTTATGGCCACACCTTCGCAGCATGAGTTGCGAAAGCAGTTTCGTGCATTGCTTGAATCCAATAAGTGCTATGACGTTGGTTCGGTATTCGATCCGATGTCTGCCCGCATCGCGGCCGATCTAGGCTTCGAAATGGGTATCCTGGGTGGATCTGTCGCATCGCTCCAGGTTCTGGCTGCACCTGACTTTTCCCTCATTACCTTAAGCGAATTCGTTGAGCAGGCGACCCGTATCGGTCGTGTTGCGACACTGCCCATCATTGCCGACGCCGATCATGGCTACGGTAATGCCCTGAACGTCATGCGCACTATCGTCGAGCTTGAGCGCGCCGGTGTGGCAGCCTTGACCATCGAAGACACCCTACTGCCTGCCCAGTATGGTCGCAAGTCCACCGACCTGATTCCACTGGATGAAGCTGTTGGCAAGATCCAGGCCGCTCTGGCAGCCCGTATCGATCCAGCACTGAGCGTGTTTGCCCGGACCAATGCCGGTGTCTTGAGCGTTGAGAAAACCATCGAGCGCGCCCGTGCTTATCAGGATGCAGGCGCCGATGGCATCTGCATGGTGGGTATCAAGGACTTCGATCATCTGGAGCAGATTTCGCAGCACCTGAGCGTGCCGCTGATGCTGGTTGCCTATGGCAATCCCGAGCTGCGTGATTTCGAGCGTCTAGCCAGCCTGGGCGTGCGTATCGTTCTAAATGGCCATGCGGCCTATTTCGCCGCTATCAAGGCCACCTACGACTGCCTGCGTGAACAGCGCGGCATCCATGCTTCCGACCTGAGTGCTTCCGAACTCTCGACGAAGTATTCCACGCTTGATGAGTACCGTGTCTGGGCACGTGACTACATGAACGTGAAAGAGTAAGGCGCTTCTTCGCGTCCCGACTCCAGTGAGCCCGACTGCCTGCTGAACGGAGAACTTCCACTCAGCAGGCGGGCCGCTTAAACCACCGTATACGCCTTGGGCGATGCCGCATCCTCCTGACTCACCCCCGTACACTGCTCCCGCTGCGCCTTGTGCGCTTCCTCCATGCGGGCCACATCTGCAGCCTTGATGTAATAGCCGTGATCGTCCTTGAAGCTATGCAGGATGGCAGTGGCAATCATGCCGATAAATCCCAGAATGGCCATCCACCAGATGTACCAGATCAGACCAAAGCCCAGCACAAAGCTGAATCCGGCGATGATCAGCCCGGCGCCGGTGTTGCTCGGCATGTGGATATCCTTGTAATCCGCCTGGTGCTTTTCCCTGACGCCATGCTCTTTCATGTCCAGATAGGCATCAATGCCATGGACTTCCGGCAGCTCGGCAAAGTTATACGGAGCTGGAGGCGAGGCTGTGGACCATTCCAGCGTACGGGCATCCCAGGGATCGCCGGTCAGATCCTTATTGTGGGCGCGCTGGTGAATGCTGACGAGCAGTTGGGCTATCTGGCAGATGATGCCGCACAGGATGGTCAGGGCACCGACAGCTGCCACGATCAGCCAGGGATGCCAGTCTGGATTGGCATAATGGTTGAGGCGGCGCGTCATGCCCATGAAGCCCAGCACATAAAGCGGCATGAAGGCCAGGTAGAAGCCGACCACCCAGAAAAACAAGGCATAGCGGCCAAGCCTTTCGTTCAGGGTGAAGCCAAACATTTTGGGAAACCAGTAGGTGATGCCGGCAAAGTAGCCAAACAAGACGCCGCCAATGATTACGTTGTGGAAGTGGGCCACCAGGAACAGGCTGTTGTGCAGGACGAAATCAGCCCCCGGGACGGCCAGCAGCACGCCGGTCATGCCACCGATGGTAAAGGTCACGATAAAGGCAACGGTCCACAGCATCGGGGTAGTGAACTGAATCCGCCCCTTGTACATGGTGAACAGCCAGGTAAAGATCTTTACGCCGGTTGGAATGGCAATGATGCTGGTGGCAATGCCAAAGAATGCGTTGACGTTCGCTCCTGAGCCCATCGTGAAGAAGTGGTGCAGCCATACGAGGAACGAGAGCACCGTGATCGCCACCGTAGCCCAGATCATCATGTTGTAACTGAACAGGCGCTTGCGGGTAAACGTCGCGGTCACTTCGGAGAACACACCAAACGCTGGCAGGATCAGGATGTATACCTCGGGATGGCCCCAGGCCCAGATGAGGTTCACGTACATCATGGCGTTGCCGCCCAGTTCATTGGTGAAGAAGTGCATTCCCAGGTAGCGGTCCAGACTCAGTAGCCCCAGGGTTACGGTCAGGATCGGGAAGGCTGCCAGAATCAGCACGCTGGTACAAAAGGCCGTCCAGGTAAAGATCGGCATTTTCATCAACGTCATGCCGGTGGTACGCATCTTCAGGATCGTGACGAAGAAATTGAGGCCGGTCAGGAGCGTGCCGAGGCCTGAGATCTGTAAGCTCCAGATGTAGTAGTCCACGCCAACGCCAGGGCTGTACTTGATCCCTGAGAGCGGCGGATAGGCGACCCAGCCCGTCTTGGCGAACTCGCCCAGGCCGAGCGATAGGTTGACCAGTACTGCTCCGACAACGAACAGCCAGAAACTGAGCGAGTTGAGGAACGGGAAGGCCACGTCACGTGCACCAATCTGCAGCGGTACTACCACGTTCATCAGGCCGACCACCAACGGCATGGCCACGAAAAAGATCATGATCACGCCATGGGCGGTAAAGATCTGGTCATAGTGATGCGGAGGCAGGTAGCCCTCTGCGCCACCCGCCGCAATGGCCTGCTGGGCACGCATCATGATTGCATCCGAGAAACCACGAAGCAGCATTACCATGGCGACGATGATATACATCACGCCGATTCGCTTGTGATCGACCGAGGTCAGCCACTCCGACCACAGCCAGCGCCACTTGCGAAAATAGGTGAGTGCACCCACAGAGGAGAGGGCCACCAGAATAATGAAACCGATGGCGCCCATGATAATAGGCTCATGAATCGGAATGTCCGATACACTGAATCTTCCGTACATTCGCGTTGCTCCTCCAATGTAACTAGGCGTAATGACCTGAACGCTGGAGATTTCGTTAGTTCCACTCAATACCCTATCAAACTCGCCTCAGGTCTTTTTGCAGGTCTGTGTCTAGGGTGAGGCTCAGCGAACATTGGCGGCACGAAGCGAAAAGAGCGCATGCCTTCAGTGCTGGTCCTGGTATCGCTCAAGAACTGCAATGCCGACAGGACGCTTTGCCCAGCGAGTCCAGAATGGCGCATTCAGGATGTTCGTTGCCCGGGCACTGATCCACCAGCTGTTGAAGAGTGTCACGCAGGCTCGCCAGTTCAGCGATCTTGCGGTTCAGCTCATCCACATGGGCGCTGGCCAGGGCCTTGACCTCGGCACTGGCGCGGTGTCGATCACGCCAGAGCCCCAGGAGCCTGCCGACTTCCTCAAGCGAAAACCCCAGGTCTCGTGAGCGCTTGATAAAGGCCAGCGTCTCCAGATCACTGGTGCGGTACTGTCGATAACCACTGGCGCTGCGCCCGGCTGGGTCCAGCAACCCGATGTTTTCGTAGTACCGGAGCATCTTGGGGGTAAGCCCGCTTGCACGGGCGGCTTGGCTGATGTTCATGACTGACTCATCTTCTCTGGTTGCCAACGTTTGAGCAGTAAAGCGTTACTGACAACGCTCACGCTGGAAAAGGCCATAGCAGCCCCGGCGAAGACCGGGTCAAGCAGGCCAAACGCCGCCAGCGGAATACCAATGACGTTGTAAATAAAGGCCCAGAACAGATTCTGGCGGATCTTGCGATACGTACGACGGCAGATATCCAGCGCCCCTGGCACCAATGCCGGGTCGCCATGCAACAGGGTAATCCCGGCGGCATGCATGGCGACATCCGTCCCGCTGCCCATGGCGATACCCACATCGGCGGCCGCTAGGGCGGGTGCGTCGTTGATCCCGTCACCCACCATCGCCACACAGCGACCTTGCGACCTAAGCTGTTGTACGACCGCGGCCTTATCGGCTGGCAGCACTTGGGCATGAACGTCTCGAATACCGGTCTGCCGTGCAACAACCCTTGCGCTGCCTTCGGTATCACCTGTGATCAGATGACTGCTGATATGGTACTTTTCAAGCGTGGCAATTGCATGACCCGCTCCCGGCTTGAGCTCATCTCCAAAGGCTAGAAGGGCCAGTACCTTTGGTTCGGGCTGCTGCTCAATCAGCCAGGAAAGCGTGCGACCTTCTTCTTCCCAGGCGTTGGCCTGAGCGATAAGCGGACCTTTATCAAGCCCCAGCTCATGGAGCAATCGCCCGTTAGCCAACGCCAACTGCCGGTGGTCGATCTGGCCCTGAATACCGCGCCCCGGCAGGGCGCGGATATTCTGCGCAGCAGGTGCGTCCAGCAGGTTCTGCTCGCAGGCAGTGAGAACGGCCTGAGCCAAAGGGTGTTCGCTACCGCGTTGCAGGCGGGCCGACAGGGCAAGTGCCTCTTTCTCACTTACGGTATCTGTCGCCAAATGAATCAGGCGAGGCTGCCCCGAGGTCAATGTACCGGTCTTGTCAAATGCGACGGTATCCACGGCGTGGGCTATTTCCAGCGTCTGCGCATCCTTGATTAGGATGCCGTGGCGTGCCGCGACGCCTGTTCCTGCCATAATGGCCGTAGGCGTGGCCAACCCCAGGGCGCAGGGGCAGGCAATCACCAGAACGGCGACGGCATTGATGAGCGATGTTTCCCAGCCTGCGCCTGCCAGCAGCCAGCCAACCAGCGTCAACAACGCGATACCCAGCACGACGGGGACGAACACCTCACTGACGCGATCGACCAGACGTTGAATGGGCGCCTTGGCGGCCTGGGCGTCCTCTACCAGCCGAATGATACGCGACAGAACGCTTTCATTGCCTAATGCGGTCACACGAACCGTCAGCACACCCTCGCCATTGATGGAGCCTCCCGTGACACGATCACCCGGTCCTTTGCCCACTGGACGACTTTCTCCACTGATCAAGGCTTCATCGGCGTAGCTGTCTCCAGACTCCACGAGACCATCGACGGGTATCCGTTCACCGGGGCGGATACGTACCCGATCGTCTATCTTGAGCTCCGCCAGACTGACGTCCTGCTCCAGTCCGTCTTCGGACAACTTTAAGGCCCGCTCCGGTCGCAAGGCTTGCAAGGCACGGATGGCATCACCGGTCTGCTGCTTGGCGCGGCTTTCCAGGTATTTGCCCAGGCGGACCAGGGCGATAACCACGGCAGCCGCCTCGAAATACAGGTGCGGCATGCTGTTGGACGGGGCGCTCCACCACTGGTACAGGCTAAGGCCGTAGGCTGCGCTGGTGCCAAGGGCAACCAACAAGTCCATATTGCCGGAGCGAGCCCGCACAGCTTTCCATGCAGCCACATAAAAGCGCGCGCCCAGCAGAAACTGAACGGGTGTTGCCAATACAAACTGCACCCAGGGCGGCAGCATGGCATGGATACCCAGCGGCTGCAGCAGCATCGGCACAATGAGGGGAAGGGCCAATAACAAAGCGAGTATCAGGGCACCGCGTTCCCGGGCCAAACGCTGCCCAGCCGTTTTATCATCATGGGTAGTGGCAAGTCGCGCCTCATACCCCGCCTTGCCGATGGCGGCCAGGAGCAGGCTTGAATCTGTTCCCGGTATCAGCTCGACATGGGCCTGTTCGGTCGCCAGGTTCACGCTTACGGTATTGACACCCGGAACCTTGCGCAGCGCGCGCTCGACCCGGTTGACGCAACTGGCGCAGGTCATGCCGGTGATATCAAGTTCGAGCGACTCGGTAGGAACGCTATATCCTGCGCGTGTAATGGCTTGCTGCAAGATAGGAAGCGATCCCTCTGGTGCGTGGACCCGGACACGCTCATTGGCCAGATTGACGCTGGCGTTTTCCACACCTTCAACTTTTCTGAGCGCACGCTCCACCCGGCCGGCGCAGGCCGCGCATGTCATGCCGTGTACGGGTAGATCGAATTCGGTCATGGTTAATCTCCTCATCATAGGATAGAGGATCAACCTTGACCTCGTGTTAAGGTCAAGCCCTGCCGATCAATCCTTGATCAGGGGCAACATGCCGGGCAATACCCGGTCCCGACGCGCCACGTAGTGCCAGATCGCCATGCTGGCATGTCCTAGGATCAACAGGATAAACGCATACTGCACGGTGACATGAACCTGCTTGGCTGCACTGCGAAGCGCTTCAGGCAAGGGCAGAGGGCCAAAGCTGAACAACCAGAAGTAGTTGACGGAGCGAGCACTGAAAATAAGCCCTGTGATGGGCATGAGAAAAAGCAGCGCATACAGCACCGCATGCCCCAGCTTGGCCTGTTTCTGCTGAAGCACGGCATTCGGCGGCAACAGGGCTGGTGAGCCATGTTTGAAGCGAACCAGCAAGCGGATCACGGCCAGAGCCAGAACGGTAATGCCCAGCGATTTATGCAAAATAAAGACGCCGGCGCTCCCGCCCAGTAGCCTACTGAAAAAGTCTTCGAAATAGGGAAGTGAAATGATGAGAATGACCAGAGGCGCCGTCAGCCAATGCAAAAGAATCTGTGCATTCGAATAGCGCGGCAGTGTAGCCATGAGCGAGTCCCTATCCGCACGGTGTAGTGGTGATAGGCCGTTCTTCCGAAAGGGCAAGGCGACCTTTCGCAATAATAGGTGACTTACCGTGCTAACAGAAGCTGTCGGACTTGACCTTGACCTCGTGGGAAGGTTGAGAATGAAATTTTCCCGTCAGGAGATACACCATGCATACCTTTAATGTACAAGGCATGAGCTGTGGCCACTGCGTCAAGGCGGTTACCCAGGCGATCACCGCATTGGACGCATCGGCCAGGGTCGACGTGGATCTGCCAACCGGCAAAGTCACGGTAGACAGTCGCGAAGCTCCCGAGCCGCTGCTGGAGGCGATTCGCGAAGAAGGTTATTCCGCTGAAATCGCCTGATCCCAGTCCCGCACCAGGCCCCGGAAGAGGATATCGAACATTGCGGTCGAATCCTTGACCGGGTCAAACAGGCCGGGGTCGCGCAGCCAGTCGCTGATCAGGCCAATGAACATCGAATGCACGGCAAAGGCAGCCATGCGAGGCGTGACGCCCGGTTGCAGCCGCTTTTCCTGATGCTTCCATAGCTGCTCGCACAAACCTATGAACTGTGAAATAAAGGCGTTATTGCGCTCCTCGGCCTCCCGTAACTCGTCGGTAAATTCACAGCGATGCAGCAAAATGGTCATGACCCGGCGACTGCGCTCATCCTGAGTCAGCCGGTGCATGCCGTTCACACAGACATCTTTCAAGGAAATAATCGGATCTCGTCCCTGACAACCGCAGAGTTGCTGATTAAGCACTTCCATGGGGGTACGAACCTCGTTGAGCATCTCATGGAACAGATGTGCCTTGTTCTGGAAGTGCCAATACACAGCGCCACGTGTGACTCCGCATTCACGAGCTATCATCTCAAGGCTAGTATGCGCCACGCCATTGGCGAGAAAGAGCTGTTCAGCGGCCTCAATGATGTCGCGTCGGGTCTGCTCGGCTTCTTCTTTGGTTCTGCGCATAAGGTTCGTATGAAAATCAAGGATTAAAACGATAGTTTAACGGTTGGCCGTGTATTTACAAACATTGTTGTATGTAACAGCATGGCAGTTCATCGCTTTTGGGCCGCTGGCCCCCTCCGGATCTCCTCAATGACATTTCGCATTTTGTTAATGCTGGGTGCGCTCAGCGCGTTTGCGCCGTTTGCCATCGATATGTACCTGCCGTCTTTCCCGTCACTGGCAAAAGCCTTTTCAACGGATGTGGAACACGTCCAGTTGAGCCTTTCGGCGTATTTCGCAGGCTTGTCCATTGGACAACTGTTCTACGGACCGCTGGCAGACCGGTTCGGCCGGCGTATACCGCTACTCACGGGTATCGTTCTGTTCACCCTTGCCTCATTGGCTTGTGCCATGGCGCCTACGCTGGAATGGCTGATTGCAGCGCGTTTCGTTCAAGCATTAGGCGGTTGCGCAGGCATGGTGATTTCGCGTGCCGTAGTGCGTGACTTGTGCGATCCGATTCATGCTGCCAAGGCGTTTTCCCAGATCGTTCTGGTGACCGGGGTTGCGCCGATCCTCGCGCCAATTGGCGGAGGCTTCCTCCTCAATCATGTTGGCTGGCAAGCCATTTTCATCAGTTTGGTAGTCTTTGCCCTGCTATGTGGCAGCGCGGTTGCGCGCTGGCTACCAGAAACCCTGCCGCCCGAGGCACCGCGTCCATTGTTGCGCAACGCGCTGCGGCAATACTGGCAAATGTTGAGTGACAGGAACTTCATGGGGTTTGCGCTTATCGGCGGCATCTCCATGGCAGGCATGTTTGCGTATATCGCAGGCTCTCCGTTTGTGTTCATCAACCTGTACGGTGTACCGGCAGAGCATTTCGGCTGGGTGTTTGGTAGCAATGCGGCAGGATTCATCTTATTTAGTCAGATTAATGCGCGCCTTTTGAGCCGGCACGGCCCATCCTGGCTGCTGACAAGAGTCACGCGGTTTTACGGTGCGGCAAGCCTTGTGCTGCTCGCCATCGCGGCCTTTCAGCCCGCCATGTTGTGGTGGATCTGTGTGCCGCTGTTCTGCTGCATCGCCTCGTTGGGCGGCATCATTCCCAACGCTTCGGCATGCGCAATGGCTGGTCAGGGGAGCAACGCAGGCAGTGCGTCTGCACTGTTGGGATGCCTGCAGTTTTCCATCGCGGCGTTATCGTCCGCGGCGGTAGGAATGCTGCATGACGGTACGGCACGGCCAATGGCAGCAATCATTGCGATCTGTGGCGTGGCAGCAGCGGTGCTGGCCTGGCTGACAACACGTACAAGGCCAACACCCCACTGATCCGATCAGGCCGGAAGGCTTTCCGGCAGCTTATGAGGGGCTTTCAATCGAGCATTGAGCTTGTCGACGTATGTACGCGCTTCGTCCTCGGTTCTAAAGGTGATGGCTTGATCATCCAGACGAACTTGCCAACTACTTTGAGGCGAGCGCGTCAACGGGCGGACTTCAATTTTCATTGCGTATTCCCCCTTCCCTCGGTTGTCGGTGGGCGCTTAGTGTAGACCTCACTTAGGTTACAGAAGCGTGACGTGGATCAATTTAGTGACCGGTGGTAATCGTAATACCATTTCTCAAACGCTTCCGGTGGAAGCGGAGGGCTGAACAGATACCCCTGGCATTGCTGACAGCCGAGTTTACGGATCACTTCAAGCTGTTCGTCGGTTTCAACACCTTCTGCCAGAACGTCCAAGTGCAGGCTGTGCCCCAAGGCAATAATGGCGGAAGCAATGGCCTGATTGCCATGTTCACCATTATCGGTACGGATATCGCGCATGAAGCTCTGGTCGATCTTGAGTTTATCCAGTGGGAAACGCCGCAGATAGGCAAGCGACGAGTAGCCAGTGCCAAAGTCATCGACTGCAATGCGCACCCCAAGCGCTTTTAGAGCCGCAAGGCTGGTCAATGCCATCTCGACATTTTCCATCAGCGTTCCCTCTGTGATTTCCAGCTCCAGCTTATTGGCAGGCAGATGTTGTCTATTCAGGGCTCTGGTAATGCGCTCAGCCAGATCGGCTTGGGCAAACTGCCTTGGAGACAAATTGACCGCGATGATGTCGAGTTCAATACCCTTGTCGAGCCACTCTCGAATTTGGTGGCAGGCTTGCTCTAGAATCCAGAAGCCCAGAGGGACGATCAGCCCGGTTTCCTCGGCCAGAGGAATAAAATCGGCTGGGGAGATCATTCCAAATTCCGGGTCACGCCAGCGCACCAACGCCTCTGCGCCAATGGGTTGGCCCGTTGCGACATCAATCAGGGGTTGGTAATACAAGACAAAATCGCAGCGTTGCAACGCTACGCGCAGGCGCGATTCCAAGCTTAACCGCCGACGAGCCTGCTCTGTCAACGCCTGTGTATAGAAGCGATAGGTGTCGCGGCCCTGATTTTTGGCCAAGTGCATGGCCGCATCTGCATTGCGAATCAATTCATCGGCAGTGGTGCCATCGCTGGGATAGACGCTGATACCCAGGCTCAAGCTAAGAAAGACCTCCTCGCCATCTTCCAGACGTAGCGGGGCTTCTAACAGCTGGCGCAGCGTTTGCGCCAGCGTCGCCACTTCATCGAGCCGTTCGAATTGCTCAAGGATGACCAGAAACTCATCTCCTCCAATGCGGGCCAGCGTATCCTCGGGTCTCAGGCCGGATCTGAGGGTATTGGCTACTGCGTTGATCAAATCATCCCCTGCGGGATGGCCATAACTTTCGTTAACAGTACGAAAATGGTCGAGATCAAGCAGCAGCACGGCCAGTTGACCCTCTCCCTGCAGCCGTTTCAAGGCATGATCCAGTCGGGTCCGGGCGAGCAGGCGGTTGGGCAGATCAGTCAGTGGATCGAAATGGGCCAAATGGGCCAGCCGTGCTTCGCTTTCCTTGAGTTGACTGGTATCGCTCAGCACCATGACGAACTGACGCTGGTCCCGCTGGCTAATCTGGCTGATGTTGAGCCAGCCGGGGAAGTTCATGCCGTTGGGACGGCGCCATAAGACCTCGCCTTCCCAGTGGCCTTCCTTCAGTAACGTGCGCCATAGGGTGCGATAGAAGTGATGATCCTGGCGGCCACTGAGCGGCAGCGGCAGTTTCTGACCCTGCAACTCCATGATGGAGCGAGCGCACAAGGCTTGAAAGGTTGGGTTAGCCATGAGGATACGGCGTCGCTGATCAAGCACCACAATACTGTCACGGCTGTTTTCGAAAAGAGCCGCCGCCTGACGCAGCGACTCCTCCTGAATCTTGCGCAGCGTTATATCCTCGATGACCGCAATGAAGTAGTGAGGCTCGCCCTGCGTGCCTCGAATCAGGGTAACGTTCAGATCGACCCAGATGACTTGGCCATCCCGACGCACATAGCGTTTTTCAAGCTCATAGCTATCCATTGTTCCGGCGAGCAGTTCGCGAATCCGCTCGTTACCGGAAGGCAAATCCTCGGAATAGGTAACATCATGAACCGTCAGGTTCCTTAATTCATCGTGCGAATATCCCACCATTTGGCACAGGTATCGATTGGCACGCATCCACTTGTAATCAAGCCCTACCAGAGCGATTCCGATGGCCGCATGTTCGAACGTGGCGCGGAAGCGGTGTTCAATCTCGTCCCGCTCTTGAGTATGACGCTGTTGCCGGATGGCCAGTGCGGCCAGGCGGGTAAATTCGTTGACCAGCGCAATGGTGGCCTGCTCGGGTGACGTGAGCGTGTGGTAATAGATGCCAAATACCCCAACAGCACTTTCGGTCTCATCACGAATCGGCAAGGACCAGCCGGAGCGGATATCGGCCTGTCGGGCAGCCTCGCGCAAACCTTCCCAGTTCGGGTCGTGCTCGATGTCCTGGCTGATGACCAGTCCGTTACGATAGACCGCTGCGCCACAGGTGCCTGAGTCTGGAGCAATAGGCGAGTCTTCCATTGCATTGATATACGCATCCGGCAGGCTTGGTGCTGCGCTGACGCGGAGTTTGTTTTGAGAATAATCCGCTAGCTGAATGATAACGCGCATTTCAGGGAATATATCCTCCAGACGCTTAGCAATACCCGTGAGGATGCTGCGTTTGGAATGCGCCAGCAGGAGCTCGTCGAGCACGGCATTGCGGGCGCGCTGTAAGGCGTCGGCCTGGAACTGATGATGGACATCAGTGAGAGTTCCCTGAAGACCCTTATCGATGACCTTGTGAATCCTGAACGAGACCCAGCGATGCGAGCCATCTGCCTGACACAGGCGCAGCGTGGCAGAGCAGTCTTGTCGCGTACCATCACGAAACTCATTAAGCATCTGGCGGATGGGCTGGCTTTCCTGGCTATGGAAACACTGGAAAACCGAAACGCCTATCGTCTGAGCGATGGGTTTGTTGGTCATCCGCTCCCAGGCAGAGCTGAGAAAGCGCCAATGCCCATCTATATCGACCAGAAAGGCCACAATCGGGAGATGATCGATTATATCCTGATAATGATGTGTTTCAGCGTGCGTCTGAGCAACAGGCTGAGGCGGGGAGGGATCATTGGCAGCCTGAGCAGTGGTATTTAATGTTTGTTGCAGTTGCTCTACGTGCCGCTGTAACTCATCAATCAGCTGTTGGCGCGCGTGCTGTTCTCGACGAACATAGAAGTAGAGCAGGACGGCAATGCCACAGACAAACAGAATGCCTTTGGTCGTTTGCAGGGCGCTAAGCGTACTGGCGTTGAATGACGCATGATCCAGAAGGTAGTCAGTGATCCCTACCCACGCAACCCCGATCAGGGCATACAGACCAGCCAAGCGAAATGGATGAAGTGTCCGCATCCGTGTCCCCATCGTTCGCACGAAGCGAAAGCTGATATCCACAGTGGACAGGGTAGCGTGTGACGAGGTTCACTGCCATGCCATTGGCCTGACGCTTGATAGCTCTCTGAAAGCAGCCCGGCAGCTTTTCACTACCGAGCTGCTGGCGATCAGAAGCCTTCCAATACGATCTTGCCCTTGGCCTTGCCGCTTTCCAGCAGAGCATGGGCACGACGCAGGTTCTCGGCGTTGATCTTTCCGTAATGCTCACCGAACGTCGTGCGCAGTACACCGCTATCGATCAGCTGAGCCACCTCGTTGAGCAGGTTATGCTGCTCCTGCATGTCCGGCGTCTCGTACAGCGAGCGGGTATACATCAGCTCCCAGTGCAGCGACAGGCTCTTGCGCTTGAGCGGTACGGCATCCAGCGACTCGGGGTCGTCGATCAGGCCGAGTTTGCCCTGAGGCATCAGAGACTCGATGATCTGCTCATAATGACGATCGGTCTGGGTCAGGCTCGCGACATAGGTAACCTGCGGAATGCCGATGCGCTTGAGCTCTTCGCTGAGCGGTTTGCTGTGATCGATCACATGATGCGCGCCGAGTTCGGTTACCCAGGCCTGCGTTTCAGGACGAGAAGCCGTACCGATGACGGTAAGCCCGGTCAACTGGCGAGCCAGTTGCGTCATGATAGAGCCTACGCCACCCGCAGCACCCACGATCAGCAGGGTTTCACCACGATCAGCCTTATCACGTGTGACACCCAGGCGGTCAAATAGCAGCTCCCATGCTGTAATGGAGGTCAATGGCAGCGCAGCCGCCTGAGCAAACGCCAGCGACTCAGGCATGCGACCTACGATACGCTCGTCAACCAGCTGAAACTCGCTATTGCTGCCCGGGCGCACCAGTGATCCGGCATACCAAACCCTATCGCCCGGCTTGAACAGGGTGACATCGCGGCCTACCGATTTGACGATGCCGGTCGCGTCCCAGCCCAGAATACGCGGTTGTGATTCATCGGCATGGGGTACGTAACCCTGGCGAACCTTGGTGTCTACCGGATTCACCGAGACAGCTTTGACTTCAACCAGCAGATCACGCGGGCCTGGGGTTGGCTCGGGAAGTTCGATGTCCTGCAGACTATCCGGGTTGTCGACAGGCAGGCACTTGTAATGTGCAACGACTTTCATGCTGTTTTCCTCAGGAAATACGGTACATCTTGGTCACACTGAATTTCTCAGCGGTACGCTCGATAACCGGTAATGCGGCCTGGAAGTGTGGTGTTGCCTCGTGCTGGGCCAGGGATGCTTCGTCACGCCATTGTTCGATCATGTGAAACGTGCGTGGCTGCTCGGCATCGCGATGGAAGTCATATTGGATACAGGCATCTTCTGCACGGCTCTGCGGCTGTAGGCCACGTAGGGCTTGTTCCAGTTCAGCTTCGGAACCCTCTTTGGCAACCAGGGTAGCAACCAGTGTCAGGGGAGTAGTCATCGTATTTCTCCTGTGAAATGCAGTAATGGTGTTCTCTTTCGCTGGATGATAAAAGCCGTTATAAAGCAAGGCTCTTTCAATAAAATTTTGAAAATGATCCGTCTGGCTGACTTGCAACTGTTTGTTAGGACTGTGGAATGCGCCAGTCTTTCCGCCGCTGCGCGAGAATTAGGTCTGTCTGCGGCAGTCGCAAGCGCGGCACTGAAGCGTCTGGAGGATGCGCTCGATACCAGGCTGCTGGCGCGCTCGACCCGAAGCCTTCGGCTAACCTCTGAAGGGCAGATGTATCTGGAGCACGCCCGACAAGCCTTACAGAGCCTTGAAGAAGGGCAGCGCCTGCTGGAAAGCGGCAAGGCTGGGATCAGGGGTGTGCTGCATCTGTCGGCACCTTCGGATCTGGGTCGCAATCATCTACTAGAATGGCTGGACGAATTTCAGGCGCTGCATCCTGAGGTAAGCTTTCAACTGCTTCTGTCCGATCACCTGAACGATCTGTTTCGTGAGTCTGTGGACATTGCCATCCGGTATGGCGCACCTGAAGATTCTTCTCTGGTGGCCTTGCCCCTCGCTCCGCTCAATCAACGTGTGCTGTGTGCGTCGCCTGCATACTTTCAACGACGAGGCCATCCTCAGCAGCCGGATGAACTGCGTCAGCATAATTGCCTCTGCTATATGCGTGGCTCCAGGGCTCATGATCGATGGGTATTCGATGATGGCAAGCGACAGATAACGGTCACCGTTCAGGGAGACCGCATAAGTGATGATGCCGATGTCATTCGACGCTGGGCCGTGGCCGGACAGGGACTGGTCTATAAGTCGTGGCTGGATGTCGCGAGTGATATCGAAGCGGGGCTACTGGAACTGGCGCTACCAGAGTGGCATGGCGAAGTAACGCCGCTTAACCTGCTCTGTCCACACCGCGCCCAACTATCGAGCGCTGTGACGCAATTGAGGGATCTGATCCGGCTGCATTGCCAGAGGCTTCTGGAAAAAGCCCCCTGGCAAGGCCGATAGGCAGAATTCAGGCGTAGGGAGCAAGCTGCTGAATGAGTTCGGCATGCAGCGTCTTGTCACCACAAGCGATGATTGCACCGCCATTCTGCGCGTCGCCACCGCTCCAGCTGGTCATCATACCGCCAGCGCCTTCGATGATCGGAATCAGCGCCTGGACATCATAGGGTTGCAGGCTCGCCTCGATAATGACATCCACAAAGCCCGACGCCAGCATGCAATAGGCGTAACAGTCACCACCGAAGCGGACCAGCTGAGCCTGTTCGGCAATGCGTTCAAAGGCTGCCAGACGCTCTGGTGTATCAAGGATCTGCGGGCTTGTACACATCACGCGGGCTTTGGAGAGGCTGGCACAGGCGCGGGTCTTTAGCGGGATACCATTGAGCCAGGCGCCTTCTGGTGTTCCGACAAAGCGCTCCCCTGTGAACGGCTGATTCATTACGCCGATGACGGGGCGAGAGCCATCGTTCAAGGCGATCAAGGTACCCCAGAGCGGTAGCCCGGTAATAAAGGCGCGCGTGCCATCGATAGGATCTAGCACCCAGGTCAGCGAACTGCTTCCGGTAACAGCATCTTCTTCTTCACCCAGAATACTGTGTTCTGGAAATTCGTTCAGGATCAACTCCCGCATGGCGCGCTCGGCGGCCTTGTCGGCCAGCGTGACGGGGTCGAATAGGCGACCGCCTTTGTCATCTACCTGAAGCTGCGAGCGGAAATACGGCTTGATAGCCACGGCGGCGGCATCGGCCAGGCGCTCGGCGAACTGTTGATACTGGGTCGTTTCAGCGGCATTCAAAGGCATTGAAGTTCTCGATGGCGATTACGGATAGCACAATGAAAACCGGCCGCACGAGAGCGACCGGTAGTACCTGTCAGACCAGTCGGGCGTCCAGGCTGTTCTGGGCCAGGCGCTTGGCCTGATCCTGAGTCATGCCCAGGCTTTCGTACAGTGCCATGAAGTTTTCGGTCACGTAACCGCCAAAATAGGCTGGATCGTCAGAGTTCACGGTTACTTTCAGGCCACGCTCAAGTAGTTTGAGAATGTTGTGCTGGCTCATGTCATCAAACACGCACAGCTTGGTGTTGGACAGCGGGCAGACCGTCAGCGGAATCTGCTGGTCAATCAGGCGGTGCAGCAGGCGCTCATCTTCGGCTGCACGGACGCCATGGTCGATACGGACCACATTCAGCAGATCCAGAGCTTCCCAGATGTACTCGGGCGGGCCTTCCTCGCCAGCATGTGCCACAGCAACAAAGCCTTCGCTGCGCGCGCGGTCGAAAACACGTTTGAACTTACTTGGTGGATGACCCATCTCGGAACTGTCCAGGCCAACCGCAATAAAGGCGTCACGGAAGGGAAGCGCCTGATCCAATGTCTTCTGGGCTTCGTCTTCAGACAGGTGACGCAGGAAGCTCAGGATCAAGCCGCTGGTTACACCCAGCTTCTGCTCGCCATCCTTGAGCGCCTGCTGGATACCGCGCAGGACTACTTCGAACGGAATACCACGGTCCGTATGTGTTTGCGGGTCGAAGAATGGTTCGGTATGAATGACGTTTTGTTCTTTGCACTTGAGCAGATAGGCCCACGTCAGGTCGTAAAAGTCTTCTTCAGTGCGCAGGACATTCGCGCCTTGGTAATACAGGTCCAGGAATTCCTGAAGGTTGTTGAAGGAGTAGGCTTTGCGCAGCGCCTCGACATTCTCGAAAGGCAGCTGGATGCCATGGCGCTCAGCCAGCTTGAACATGAGCTCGGGCTCGAGCGTGCCCTCCAGATGAAGATGAAGTTCGGCTTTGGGGAGGGCATTGAGCCAGTCGTACATGGTGGGATTACTCATTAACAGCGATTTGCCCGGAATTATGTCATGCCCACCGGCGCTGCGCAGGTCTTTACTGCCTGAGCGGGGCATTGAAGCAGGCAAAGCGCTATTAATGCCTGTGCAGAGCGTCAGGCCGACGCCTTGCAGTCTGGCAATCTCATAACCACCTCTGGTTTCTGGAAGAGGCCCAGGGGCACGAGAGCGTTTTAGCGGAGTGCAATGATTTTTTGCAGGCCGATGGCGAAATCACGCGCTGAAACATGTCGTAACCCTATGCCGTCAATTGGCTGGCCTTTCGCCGCATGAGGCGAGTCTTTCAAAGGATACGACTTACATGGTTTCAACATTGAAGGGCGAAGCATTCCTGCTGATCGCCATTGCGGCCGGCGTGCTGGCCTATGTCTTCGAGCATCAATTGGTAGGAAGCGGACAGACGATTGCCTTGGTCGGGGCGGTGGCTCTGATCGCAGCCATCATCTGCGCTGCCATGCGTGTTGCTCACCATGCAGAGGTGCTTGCTGAAAAAGTGGGTGATCCCTACGGTACGATGATCCTGACGCTTTCGGCGGTGCTGGTAGAAGTGATCATCCTAGCCATTATGATGGGGCACGATCACTCGCCGACCCTGGCGCGAGATACGATCTACGCAGCTGTTATTCTTGATATCAATGGACTGATCGGCTTGGCCGCTCTTCTTGGAGGGCTCAAGCATGGCGAGCAGCGCTACAATGATGATTCCAGTCGTAGTTATGGGGTAATGATCCTGACCGCAGTGAGTATCTCCATGCTGGTACCGGAATTCATCCCGGTCGAGCGCTGGCATGTCTACTCCGGCTTTACCATTATCGTAATGGTCTTGATGTATGCCCTGTTTTTGCGGATGCAGACTGGTCCCCATAGTTATTTCTTCAGCTACAACTATCCAGAAAAGAAGAAAAAGAAGCCTGCTGGTGACTCAACTGTCGTGGAGCACGAAGCGCCAGCGAATGCAGGGTTATCGGTTGGTCTGCTGATTGTAGGCGTGGTAGTGACAGGCGCATTGGCTGAAGTCATGTCAAAATCACTGGACGCTGGTCTTGAAGGGCTGCCGGTTCCGCCTATGGTGTCTGCCTTGGTGGTTGCTGTTATCTCAGCCAGTCCAGAGATTCTTACTGCTTTGCGTGCAGCTATGGCCAACCGCATGCAGTCTGTTATCAACATCGCGTTGGGAGCATCGCTTTCCACCGTTATTCTAACGGTGCCGGTTGTTGAGGCCATTGCACTTTATACCGGGCAGCCTATGCAAATGGCTATGACCCCAGTGCAGACTGTCATGATGGGTGTCACACTCATCATTGCTGCTATCAATCTCAATGACGGTGAGACCAATGCAATTGAAGGCATGACTCACTTTGTACTGTTCCTGACCTTTATTATGCTGACAATCATCGGTCTCTGATCCTGAGGGCGGGCATTGGTAATGCTTGCCCGCTCCATGCATCGTTCAGAAAGTGGCAACTTGAAAATTCAATGCACCTTATTTTCGGCCTGCCATATTCTTAGTAACAATTGGGATTACTAGACTCCTAATAAACGGCTAGGCAAGGGAAGGCCTGTAGGCCATTAGCACTAGGGTAGGGCTGAAAATCTACAGGGGAGCAAGATAAAGGAGCAATCCGTCATGGAGTGATCAAAAAGTGATCAATTTTCCCTGAGCCGCGCAACATATGCGTTTGGCACATGTATCCTTGGCTTATCCACAGCCCCATCCACGTTAAGTGTGAGCAAGTCGAGCCTCTCAACGCGCCTGCTAATCCTATACACGCTTTGAAATCAAGCACTTATTCTGGATTGGTAGCAGAAATCCTGTGGATGGATAAGTCCGCTCCGTAATACTCCTCCTCTTGCGTCAGACGCAGACCAAGCACTTTCTTGATGACGCCATAAACGATTAGTCCGCCTGCCAGTGCAATCGCTACGCCCATACATGTGCCAATCAGCTGGCTGACAAGGCTTACGCCTCCACGGCCTTCCAGCATAGGTTGCCCGAAGATGCCACATGCGATACCACCCCAGACGCCGCATAGGCCGTGCAAAGGCCAGACGCCCAGAACGTCATCGATTTTCCATTTTACCTGGGTGGCAGTGAATGCCCATACAAAGAGCCCTCCAGCAACCAAGCCTGTTGCCAATGCACCAATAGGATGCATCAAATCCGAACCGGCACAAACTGCAACCAGCCCAGCTAACGGACCGTTGTGTAGAAAACCTGGATCGTTTCGCCCAAAGATAAGCGACGCCACGACACCGCCTACCATGGCCATCAACGAATTTACGGCAACCAGACCGCTCACGCCGTCCAGTGTCTGAGCGCTCATGACATTAAAGCCAAACCAGCCAATAATCAGAATCCATGAGCCAAGTGCGAGGAAAGGAATATTGGAGGGAGGGAACGCCACCAGCCGCCCATCGCGATAACGACCGTTACGGCGGCCGAGTAACAGGACGGCTCCCAATGCAAGCCAACCCCCAACGGCGTGCACCACAACCGATCCGGCAAAGTCATGAAACTTCGCGCCAAAAGAGGCTTCAAGCCACGCTTGTAGGCCGTGGTTGTTATTCCAGACGATTCCCTCAAAAAACGGATAGATAAAAGCCACGATTAGAGCCGTTGCGCAGAGCTGTGGTGCAAACCGTGCCCGCTCAGCAATACCGCCAGAAATAATCGCCGGAATAGCGGCTGCAAATGTCAGCAGAAAGAAAAACTTCACCAAGGCGTAGCCGTTATCGGCCATTAGCGCTTCAGCCGGGCCAAAGAAGTTGACGCCATAGGCACTCCAATACCCGATAAAAAAATAAGCCAGGGTAGAAATGGCGAAGTCGGCTAGTATTTTTGATAGCGCATTTACTTGGTTTTTCTGGCGAACCGTGCCTACTTCCAAAAAGGCAAAACCAGCATGCATGGCTAGAACCATGACAGCGCCTACCAGAATGAATAATGTGTTGGATCCGTGGATCAGAATGCTTACGGCGCTTTGCAGTTCGTTCATGATTGGCAGTTACACAAGAATGAATAACGGCACCAAAAGCAGTCAGTATTCAAGGTCGGCGCACTGAAATGGCGCATTTTGCCTGACGTGATTTACATGCTTTGATGTTAGGTGCAGATGTTAAATGGCAGAGAAGACGAGCCCGCAAGCCTTAATTGCACGCTTGCAGAGCAGGGTCTCTCTCCTGCGCACCATAAGGCAGCAATTCTTGTGCCGTTCGAAGCGGTGAAGAGCGAAGCTATACGCTTCGCTTGGGTAGTCTTATTCCTGGATACGGTGCAACACTATGCGGCCCCGGCTAACATCTGCCAGAAAGCGCTCTAGAGGAGAAAGACGCTCTTCCGGCAAAGCCAGGCGAATATCGACACCCGAGGCACCGAATGCTTTGTCGTCTAGAAGAGCATCAAACTCATGTAGTCTGGATTCGAGCAGGGGAAGCTCAGAATAAGTGCAGTGGCAGGCCACCAGAACTCGAGGTACCAACTCCACACGCTCAGCCTGTTGAAGGCATTTGGCAGCACAGCCTCCATATGCACGCACCAATCCACCTGTCCCCAGCTTTATGCCACCGAACCAGCGTGTTACCACTACAACCACACGGTCACAGTTCTGCCCTTCGATGGCCGTTAGGATGGGGCGGCCGGCAGTCCCGCCAGGCTCGCCGTCATCGTTGAAGCGATATTGTTGGCCAAGCTTCCAGGCCCAACAATTGTGAGTAGCGCCAGGGTCGCTGACCCGGTCAATAAAAGTCTGCGCATCGGCAGCACTTGAAATAGGCGCAGCAAAGGCCTGAAAGCGACTCTTGCGGATCTCTTCCTGAAACACCGCTTCAACTAATAGTGTTTCGCTCATATGCGAGCCGGCAGCTGAAGGCTACAGCCCTTGAATATGATATGAGTCAACGTATGGGTCGCTGCCTCGAAATCCTGGTCAGTCAATTGGTTGCGTCCTGTCACATGGCAGAGTCGGCTGGAAAAGTCAGCATAGTGCTAAGTGCTGCCCCGTAACACGAAAATAAGATGTACAGGGTCAACGGGATCCATTTTGCCGTGTTTGATCCATGCTTCAAAGACAGCTGCCCGCTGCCTAAACCAGTTCCGGTAGTCGTGATCGAAATATTCATACAGGCAAGTACCGTCACCAACAATTTCCATGGCAAAAATATGCGAGGCTAGAAAGTACGGCCGAGAAAGCGTCATTTTGGCTTGAATGTAGCGAGCCAATGCTTCAGCAGGATCTTCTTCAAACGTAGGCGTGTTAAGTGTACTGCCAGAGCTCAAGGATATTGGCCAGCAGAGCCATATGAAGTCTAACGTGTGAAGCAGTAATGTACGTTGGCCTTGAGCAAGCCAACCCGCTGGGCAATGGTATTAACGAAGCCAGTCAGGGCTTCAGGAGTGCCGTGTTTCGAGAACGGCGCTTGATAAAATGAGTAGCATAAGCAGGCGCAGCGCATCAAATAGGCGCTGCGCCTAAGCTCTTAGAAATGATATTTGGCTATTACGCTAAAAGTATTCTGGTCCGTGCGAAAAGCGTGGCTGTCTTTGATGCCGTATTTGTCAGACCAGTAATCGTACTCCACCCCTACATACATATGCTTGGCTTCGTAGCCCATCGCCTTGCCAAGGTCATATTTGATCTGTGGGTTGAAGTGGAAATTGGCGTGATAGCTGCGACTAGGAGTTTTGTTATCGTTTCTATTATTGACGACCCAGTCGATGTAGCCGTCAAACAGGATATCTGAAGTCCCCGCCGGCAAAGTAATGGACCATGCGGGCGTAACCTGCCAGGCGCCTGAGCGAACCCGGCTACCTTCAGGCTTGCGATAGTAGAAGTTCAGAGTAAAGAAATTGAAGCCGGGCACCTTCAGATCGAAACCAGGGCCGATCAGGTAGCTATCGACATCACCTTCACCAAACTCATAGGTAGTGGCCAGCAGCACATCAGTGATCGGGCCAAGCTCTAATTTGGTACCCGTCAGCTTACCCAGCGAGAAGCGAGGGCTGAATTCGCCATAGTAACTGTGATGGCCATTGGCGTTGGCGCGCCCGACACCGTTGTACCAGCTGTTATCGACAAAAAACCAGATATCGCCCCATGACCAGTCACTGGCATGTTCAAAGGTGATCGTTTGCTGGGTATCAGGATCAACCTTGTAATTTTGCCCGTATAGGTAGGTAAGGCTATTGTCCTGCCAATGTAACATGCCATCAGCCATAGCATTTCCTGTTAACAACAGGCCGCTGGCTAATACAACGGAAGAAAGGGCGCGGCTCATTGTCTGCTCCTAGAGAAAAGTCGTTCTTTAGTAATAAACGCTCCAAACCTGTCCGCTCGGTTAGGCTTTTCCCCGTTTAGCAAGAACAGAGCCAAGGTTTGGGCGGCGGCATTCTACAGAGGTCTAAGCCAAGCGAAAGGGCTTTTTGAGTCAATCAGGTAAGCGGTAGGTAAGGCCGACAGGTAGGCTTTTCGCCGTGCAAAAAAATGAGCACCGTGTAATAAGAATTCGGGCGCTTTGTCGATATAAAGGAAAGGCTCTGTTCCACGCTTGAGCAGAGCAGAACATCATCACCACAGGTGAGCAGGAGAAACCAACATGCGGCATCCCCTAAAGCTGTTAGCAGGCATTCTGGCGTTTCACGCTAGCGTCACCTGTGCCCAGACCATTAATAGCCCGGGCGCTGCAGGCGGCTCTCCTTCAGTCTTGATGATTACTCGAGGGGATACAGCCACTACATCTGCCTGTGATGTTGGCATTTACCTTAAGAATGAGCTGGCCGCCCGTTTGATGGCTGGCGAAAGCGTATCCTTTAACCTGCCGCCGGGCGAAACCACTGTTACGCTGCGTTCGCTGGGTGCTGGCTATTGCTCTGCTCCAATGGCTTCTATAAAGAGTCAGTCATTGTTGCTTGCACCCGGAGAGATAAAGCAATACCGCGTCGTCCAAAGTGAGCAGGGCTACTTTCTGGCGCCTGTCGATCTCTATCAAGATCGATAAAGGTTGATTACAGATATATTTCAAATAAAGCTTGACCTGTGAGCGGAGGGGCCTATAATGCGCCCACTTCCGCTGCAACGGAACAGCAAAAAGCCTTGTAGATCAATAGCTTAGCTGTTTAGTCAGGGCCAGGCCTCCGGTCTGGCAGAAGCGGAAAGAGGGAAGCGGTAGTTGACAAGCCCCTGGGTTTGTGTAGAATACGCCTCCCGCTGCCAGAACAGGTTTCCTGATCCGGCAGGTCCGGCAAGCAGTTCAGCAGGTTAGATCGATTGAACAAAATGCTTGACAGGACAAGAGGTTAGCGTAGAATGCGCGCCTCGGTTGAGACAGAGGTCTTAACCAACCGCTCTTTAACAAGTTGAATCAAGCAATTCGTGTGGGTGCTTGTGCTGTAAGACTGATGGATC